>CAYJFE010000077.1:0-11898 GCA_964369165.1 uncultured Desulfovibrionaceae bacterium
TTCTCACTCTTTCTAGGGTTACATCTTCAAGCTTTTTTACAGTCCAAAGCATTTCACCATTCACAGAGTTGAGCTGAGCTTCAAATGGTTCAGCATCTTCACCCATAAAGCCTCGCGATTTTGTATAATGAACTTCAAACCTTGCGCCTTGCTCAGTTTCATAGTCTTTAGGTCTTGTGAGTTGAATTACGGTATCAAGAACATCTTCTTTTGAACTTGTACCACGCTGTGAACCGCTCTTACTGGCATGATGAACAAGCAGAACGGCAATTCCACGACGTCTGAGCATAAGAATCCATTCTTGAACCGGGGCGAAACTTTCTTCATCATTAGCTCTGCCATGCCGTGCAAGAGTTGCGAGATTGTCGATAACAACAAAGCCAACTCCCTCTAAATGTTCCTCAATCCGTTCTTGACCTTCTATTGTTGCGATATTCGGCATATAGACTTCATCATCTTGCAAGTCTGGATTGATAATGTTGAAGTAACCGTTGGGTGCTCCTTTTTCAAAGTGTTCAATGATATGCGCAAGCCTTTCTTGAATCGCTTGAGCAGGCATTTCTCCATCAATATAAAGAACCTTTTTCGGATCGCCAGCCCTCCACTTGAGGAAATCAGAACCGCTTGCGATTGCATAGGCGATATAAAGAGCTAAAAAAGTCTTGCCAATCCCACGACTTGCAAAAAGCATTGAAAGCGATTTATATCCAATAATCGGATAAAGAAGATATTCTTTCTGAGGAAGTTTAATCTGCATAAGTTCACGGATTGAACATACTTTCAAAGGTTTAGGCTTGTTCTGCTCCATGAAAAAAGCTCTTTCTTCTTCCTCCGATTGAAAGATGATTTTACTATTATCGGAAGTCTTTTTCATATCTTGTGCTAAATCAGCGACAAATAAAGGGAGGAAATCGTCTTGAGGTTCATCGTTTGAAGAGCTACTCATCTACGCCTCTTGGATTAGATTGAAAACTATTAAAGTAGTTGAGGATTTCTTCTTTTTTCCATACAGAACAACGAGCACTCAAGCAAATTTTTTGAGGAAAGTCTTCACGCTTTGTCCATCTCCAAAAAGTTGAGATACCTATACCAATCATTTCACAGATTTCTTTTGGTCTTACATAGATTTGATTTTTTGACATATTAAAATGCTCCTTTTTTTATCTAGAGCTTAAAATAGAAAAGCCCTATAAGTTTTTTTGAGACTTAAAGGGCTATCATAACCTATTGATTTTGTATAGTATGCTTGTTGTACTTCTTCGATTCTCTTCGACTTGTAAAGACTTTTATCGAACGTTATCGGACGACATGAACCTTTATCGGTAGTTAATGAATCTCAACGGCTTAATAGTTTACATTTTGTAATAATTTGTTACTTTTTGTTAGGTAGTTCTTTTTCCTGTTCAGGTAGTTTTTCTTTCTCTTTGTTGTGATATTTTTCAAAATATTCAGCAAGTTCTTCATTTCGTGAGAAGTTTATTACGATATCACTGCCTAGATAGTGAAAGCTTAGGTTATAATCTTTGTCGCTTACAAGGTGTCCTTTTTCAAAGGTTCTGATAAGGATTTGGCTAGTATTATCATTTAAATAGTTTTTATTTTGACTATATGAGGAAAGTATATCTAGTTTCACCTCATGTGCAACATTTAAAATTAAAACGCATATAAGAGCTAAGAGGATTGGAATAAAAGGATTAGTTCGCAATAAAGGAAACCTAAATATCAACAAACCTATGAAACCTATCCCTAATGGAACTAAAAGTAAAGGTTCTAGTATGTAAATATTTTTTGACTTTGCCTCGAAAAGATGTAGTAAGGAAGATCCTAATAATAACACTAATAATAATATAAATATAGCAATAAAAGTGAAGTCTATTTTTGAAATTTTACTTCTATCACTATTTTTAGTTGACAGAAGTTCACTAGCATTAGTATTAATAAAAAAACCTATTAATGCAGGCAAGAGTAGGAAGATATAATTGGACACAGCTAGACTATAATCTACTATACTTAGAGGAACTAACCCTACTCTTATATCTAACATCTTAAAATATAAAACATTATAAACAAAAGAAAAAAAGAGCAAAATTGCAGTTCCACCTGCAATAAAACTTGGAATTTTATCCCAAAAATTACCTTTCTCCATTCCTACTCTCCAACTTTACGAACAATCTCGCTAAAGCTTTCCATTGCACTTTGAAGATTATCCATAATCTCTTGAGCCAAGACTTCGGGATCGGGTAGATTATCTAAATCTGCAAGGGTTTTATCTTTCACCCAGAAGATATCAAGGCTTGTTTTGTCACGAGTGATGATGTCGTCATAATTATACTTACGCCATCTACCATCGGGAGTTTCTTCGCTATAGCTTTCTTCTCTTGCTTTGAGATTTCCTGATTTATAGCAAGAAATAAAATCTTCTAAGTCTTTGAGTTTTAGAGGATTTTTCTTTAACGTGAAGTGGATATTTGTTCTAAAATCATAAATCCAAACTTCTTTTGTCTGCGTTTCGGGGCTTGTTGCTCCTTTTTCAAAAAAGAGCACATTCGCTTTTACACCCGGTTTATAAAATATACCTGTAGGCAATCTTAAAATTGTATGGAGATTAGTGGTTTGTAGTAACTTCTTACGTACAATTTCACCTGCGCCACCTTCAAAAAGGACGTTATCAGGCAGAACGACAGCCGCTGTTCCGTTTACTTTCAATAATGTATTGATATGTTGAACAAAGTTGAGCTGTTTGTTTGAACTTGTTGCCCAAAAATCTTGGCGGTTATAGGTCAAATCTTCTGTTTCCTGTTCGCCCTCTTCATTTTCGATTGAATACGATGATTTCTTCCCGAAAGGTGGGTTTGTGAGCACATAATCAAAGCGTTCATCGGGCGCAGAAAGTAAGGAATCGTTACGAGTTATCGGCACTTCGCCTGTCATGCTTCCAATATTGTGCAAGAACAAGTTCATAAGGCAAAGGCGATAAGTATTTCTTACAAGCTCCCAACCTGCAAAGGCTTTTTCTTTGAGGAAAGTTTTTTGCTCACGGTCGAGATCGTAATTATTTTCGATAAAATCTTTTGCCGACAAAAGAAAACCACCCGAACCACAACAAGGGTCGACTATAGTTTTATTTGGCTCAGGGCGCACACATTCAACAATAGCATTGATAAGGGAGCGAGGCGTAAAGTATTGCCCAGCGCCACTTTTTGTATCTTCGGCAACACGAGAGAGCAAGCTTTCATAGATTTCGCCTTTCACGTCTTCTGTCATGCTTGTCCAATTTTCTTCGCCAATCATGGTGACAAGCTTTTTCAAGATTGCAGGTTTTGAGACTTTATTTTGAGCATCGGTATAGATTTCTTGAAGTGAGCCTGAAAGCTTTGCAAGTTCTTCAAGGGTTTTCTTGTAATGGTCAGCAAGTTCAGCACCGCTTTTTTGTGCGAGCTTATCCCATGTATACGCTTCTGGGATACCTAAATCACGCTTATAGGGTGGCTTTGAGTATTCGTCCGCCATTTTTAGGAAGATAAGGTATGTGAGTTGCTCGAGGTAGTCGCCATTAGAGACGCCATCGTCCATAAGAACGCCAGCCATTGACCATATTTTTTGTGATATATTTGATTCGGACATGATTTCCTTTTAGGCTCGCTTATAACTTAAATTCGATAAGTTGTTTTTGTGAATTAATAAAATTTGTATTTATAACAACCTTTACTTGTCTGTATAAAATATATTTATAAATTAAATATATTAAGTATCTTCATTATTATTTTTACTCTTGGAGTTTTTGTCTTTTTCTTCATCTTTAATAAAAGAGAAGCTATAATCGCCGTATCTAATTTCACGTACAAATGGTAAAAGCGAAATAACAGTAGCTACAGCATAGACAATTAATCTTTCAGTAGTCAAAAGAAGAATACAAAGCCTATCAAGTAAAACTAATAAAAAAACTATAATTGGAAAAACTATCCAAGAAAAAGTTATAATTCTCTGGACTGCATTCTTCTCTTCCTCATTTCGTTCTTTATTTTTTGCCATCTTTACATCTGCACTTAAATTTTGAGCTTTAGCCGTAAAGTCAAGAGTTCTAAAAACTGATGGAGTTAGATTTTGAAATGCTTCTGAATTAGAATAGACTTGTTCTGTGAGTTCATAATATTTTATGTAAGGAAATTTTTCATCGGGTGTAATAAGCCAACAGGAGATAGGTACTTTTATACGGTGTGCATATGATTTCAGTTGTTTCAAAGCATTACTATATTCTTGTTCATTGAATTTGGGCTTTACTTCAAAAATAATTAAGGGAACTTCTAAACTATCATCTAATATTGCAACATCGATACGAAAAATCCTATCACCTTCCTTTAGAAGATTCCATTCTATTGCTATGTTTTTTTCGGGTATTCCTTTAGCTTTAATATCATCAATTAATCTTGAAATTATATTGCTATGTATATTATTATTTTTTTTATTATTTTTAGAAAATGAAAGTAGTTTTTCCTGTTGTAGGACTGCATTATATATATTCTCTGAGTGTGCAACCCATTTTTCCTCAGACTCATCATTTAAAATAGAAACATCAAGTGAGGGTAAAAATATAATACGTCCTCTCTCGTAATTCAATTCCTCCGCAACAACTTTACCACCAATTCCTTCCTCCGCTAGAGCTATAAAGTTATTATCTTCATTTAATAAGATATTTACAACCTTAAGTTCACTCTTGATTTTATTCAGAAAATTATAATAAAGTGTTTGAGGTTTTGGTTGAAAATCCTCTACAATGACCTGTTCTATCTTTAGTTGAACAGGTAGAAAATCTGAAAGAGTTATATCTTCAAAGAGTATCGTATCCTTGTATGTTCCATTAAAATCTTTTCCCAAAAAGACATATACATTTTTTCCATTTTTTAAAAAGTTTTCAATCTCTTTTTTTGAAAATGTAAAAATATCTCGAACCTCATTACGTATTTTATGACGTGAATCTAACGTGCCTTCAGCTAAAATAGAGAATTTTTCTCCACGTAATGAATGGTGTAATAAGTAGTGAGTATTGATAACTATAACATCGTAGCTAGAAAAACTATGTTTGTTCGAGAGACTAATATCTGTAAAAACTGTGTTAGATGGCGAAATAGCCCACTCTGTATTTATACCTAATACCTTCATACTTTACACCAATTCCCCATTAAATGCTTTTTTCAAAATACTTTGCCTTAGACTTTCAGCTTTTTTTAGGCTGTCAGTTATTGTTTGTTCTATATTGTCGCAGATTGAGAGTTTAGATTCGACACTATTTAAAATATTGTCTTGTTTATCTCGTGTTACATTTGGCACAGGTATATTTTGAACTATTTTTTCATTCAGATTTTTCATTGTTGTTCCCGTTGCGTTTTCTTCTAAGAAGTGGACTACATCAGGACTTGAAAGAATTTTAGAATAAAAAATGGCATCATATTCAGGCTTAAGTCTAAATAAAATGCTCCCAGTGCCGCAAATCCAACCACGTTCTCTTTCAGTTATAGGGGCAACCCTACCCATTTCACCACGTCTACCCATTATAACATCATTTACTTGCAGTTTATAGCTTGAAAGTTCTATAGCTTTTTTTTCTGATATAGAAACAGAAGAACTTTCATTAATTTGCAATTGTTTAATATGTTTTGGATTAATTACAGGAATACCATTTTCTATATAGTCTGATTGGTGAAGCATTGTTCCAAATGGTCCGATACGAATATCGTTTACAATATCGAGCATTTTTACTTGTTCTTTTTCTCCCTCAAACGCATTCTTTAGAACGCTTTGTCTATAGACTTTGAGCCTTGCTTTTGCTTGCTCAAGTTCTTCAATGCCTTTGTCGAGTTCAGAGAAAAGTTCCTCTATTTTTAGAACTATTTTTTCTTGTTCGGCAAGTGTGGGGATATTTAGTTCATAGCTCTTTAATAAAACTTGGTTTAAATGTGGTGTTCCAGTTCCTTTCATTTTTGTGTTTAGTTCGCTGTATTTACCTTGTATAAAATAAGCTAAATACTCATTTAGTAAGCCATCGGCACTTATTTTTGCTAAAGTTGAACCAACATAGCCTTTTTTTGCTCGTCCAAGTAATCCAGAGCGAGCACCATCACAAACAATTAACAAGTCGCCCTCTTCGCACGGTAAACATTTTACACCATCAGCATAAGAAGCGATAATACCTTTTTCAAAAGCTTTAATATCAACATAAGGCAAGAAACCCTCTTGAGCAGTTGGGCTTTCATTTTTAGGCTTTTTGCCTTTTTCTATTTTTATAATATCGCCGAGTATTGTTTTTTGCATTGTATTTCCTAGAAAGGCATTTCATCTAATGTATCTGATGAAAAAAGAGGTGTAAAAATATCTTCATAAGTGAAACTTACATATTTCTGAGCATTTTCTTCTGATAGAAACTTATTTAATTTTCCATCCTCATTGAGTATTTTTTCGTTTAAAACTAGTGTATATCTAGTGTTACCTCTTTCCAAGACGTATCTTCTACACTCTCCATCTTCTTCATCATTTCTGTCATATCCTATTACTTTTAGAAAATCATCAAGCTGTTCTAGTTCCCTCGCAAAAAAACAGGTAGTTTTTAATCCTAAATGTTTACTAATCTCATTAAGTAAACTGCTATAACGAAAATATGTAGAATCTATTTTAGATAAAAAGTCTCTGTGTTCACTTTCGTGAGTTGTAAGTATTTTTTTCATTTTTTCAATAGTTTCTTGTAAGTCATACGCTGTTTTTTCTTCTGTTAAAGCACTTTCGCGAGCAAGCAGCCCTTGAAAAAGCCCTGCAAACTGGAGTTTTAAAGTAGTAATAATTTCTTCTGTATTTTCAAAAGCTTCAATAACATTGTTTCTTATATTATTTTTTAGATGTAATATAAATTCATGTATTCTTAGATCATCGGCATAAGCAGAGTTAAAATTTTCATTTCCTCTATTTTTTTCATATGTTCTGTTCTCTGTAAAAACATCTTTTGCTATAAAAATGTATACTTTCTTATTTGCTTTAATTGCTTCATCTAACTCATTCATAGTAATTGAAAGTTCATTTTGTTCTGACTTACTACCAAAGTGGTTACCAATAATACAAACAACAATTTCACAACTTGCAATCGCCTTATAGCAATCATATTCTAAAGAGTTATTTTGGCTATAACCAATCATGGCTCTTTCATGCATTGTTGCTTCATAACCTAAACTTTTAATAAAAGTTTCAATGTTATTTCTTACTTGTCGTAAATCATAAAAAGTTGAACTGATAAACACTTTTGGAACTGCCATATTACTTTCCTTTCTTCTCTATTACACAAAATCTTTAGCGTTAAACGTTGAATAGCCCTCATAGGCATAAGATGTATCAATACCCTTGAGATAGATTTCTCTATCGTCAATTTTATTTGTGAGAGCCGACCTGAGAAGCTCTTTTATTTCTAAATCTTTGGCAGGGCTTCGCTCCATTGCTTGAAGATAATCTTCCTTTGAAATTTGGCTCCAATCTACCACTTTTGATAGCTCTTTCTTTAGAATATCATCAAGCCAAATACGCCCACTGCGCCCATTACCCTCACGAAAAGGGTGCGCTATATTCATTTCAACATACTTTGCAAGAATTTCATCAAAATTGGATTGTGGCATTTTTTCAATCTCTTTCAATGCACTTTCAAGATAGAGAGTAGGCGCAAAACGAAAGTTTCCTTTTGAAATATTTACCGTACGCAATTTTCCTGCAAAATCGTAAATTTCTTCAAAAAGATAGGTATGAATAAAGGAAAGAGTTTTGAAAGTTCCTGCTTCTAAAGTGGCAAGTAAGCCCTTTTCGTAAAGCTCGACAGCCTTTTTCTTGCTTAGCTCTTCTTCTTTTTTTGCAAGCTCTATCTCATTAGTTATATTCAATTTATTTTCAAGCATTTCTTTTATACCGCCACAAGTTCATAATTCATTTCATGTAAAATTTCTTCGTATTTATCGCCAAAAAGCTGATAGAATTTACCAAGTCCGCCTTGAGAATCAAAGGGAGTAAATTCTAAATCTTCGGGACTTATATAGACCGAGGTTGCTATGTGATCACGTATCATTCTGAGCCATGAAGTCTGTTCTTCGGTGAATTGCCCATGCCCTGCATTCTTTCTGAATATCCAGTTTTGAAAGCGGAGGTTTACACTTGTTGAGAAAAGTGTCAATTCTTTTGATTGCCCAAGCTCAAAACGCAGAAGTGAAACAATATCAGCTAGTTTATGCTCGATTCTTTTCTTAGAATTATCTTGTAACTTTTCAGGAAATTTTATTGTATAAGCTTGCCACAATTTTTCATTCGATAAAGCATAAGGCGCAGATGATAGAATTGCGTAAAGCTCTTCAATCATTTTAAAGGTAAGCTCTCTATTTCTATAGGCTTGATTATATATGATATTTAATGCTGTGATAGAATCTTTATTCTCTTCAATGAACTTTTGAAAAGTGGAAATTGCTTGCTCGGCTTTTTCCTCATAATCGCTATCCCAACCTTTGAAAATAACTTTATCAAGATTGACATTATCAATAATCTGGTCATGCGCTTTACGAGCATTCAAGATGAAATCTCTCACTTTTGCTTCATAAATCGGCTTCACGGCTTCTTCAATCAAGTTTTCTTGCGCTTTTTTCAAATTATCTTCGCTTGTTGATTGATAAAGCGTGAGTGAACTTTCTGCAATCACATCTTCATCAAAAGCGTTCAGAAGATTTTGAGTTATCACTTTTAGCCCAAGCCCGCCTGTAATTTCAAGGCATTCTTCTTGCTCTTTTTCTGTAAGGATTTTATCAAGTTTTATAAAGCGGTTAGCAAGAGTTGTGAGCGTGTCTTCATCTCTATCACCCATGACGATACTTGTCATAAGTTCTTTCAATGATGTTGAGGGTTTGCGCTCTAGCTGACGTGAAGAAGATTTCTGCGATTTTGTAACGCCTACAGCATCAACTACGATATAGCCCATTTTGCGCTCGGTAGCAGATGGGGAAACATCTTGCAGGGCTTCTTTACTCAAGGTTCTCGTTGCTCGCCCTAACATTTGCTCAAAATAGTTTTTTGAGCGAACATCACGCATAAAGAGCAGACATTCAATAGCTTTTACGTCTGTGCCTGTTGCAATCATATCAACGGTAACGGCAACGCGAGGGTAGAAGTCATTTCTAAAAGAAGTGAGTACACTTTTTGGGTTTTCTTCGCTTCCGTAAGTGATTTTCTTACAAAATTCGTTGCCTTCGCCAAATTCTTCACGCAAGATTTTAATGATGTCGTCAGCATGACTATCAGTTTTGGCAAAAATCAAAGTTTTAGGCAATTCTTTACGATTAGGGAAAAGTTCCGTAAAAGCAGCTTCTTTAAATGCTCGTATAACATTGCGTATCTGCGAGGGATTGACGATATCTCGATCAAGCTGAGAAGGTGCGTAGTTTACATCTTCATCAAGCTGACTCCAACGCTTTTTACGTGAAAGGCGATTACGTTTTTGAATGGACTGCTTGAGAATGATTCCGCCCTTTTTTGTGATTTCGGTTTCAATGGTATACGTGCCATCTCGCCCGACGTTTACATCATCAATAACGGCTTGCTCGTGCGTGTATTCACTCACAATATTTTCATTGAAAAAGGCAAATGTGCGGTTATCTGGTGTTGCTGTAAGTCCAATCAAGAAAGCATCAAAATAATCAAGCACTTGTTGCCATAAGTTGTAAATAGAGCGATGGCATTCATCTATTATAATAAAGTCAAAAAATTCGGGAGGATATTTATCATTATAGACAACTTCTTTTGCCTTATTGCCAAGGCTTTGCTCGTTGAGGGAAGTTTCTTCGAGAGATTCGTCAAGCTCTTCACCACGTAAAATAGCATACATTCTTTGAATTGTAGAAATGCAAATGTGAGTATCTTTAGGGATATGAGAAGAATTTAAGCGCACAACATTATAAAGCTCGGGGAAAAGTCTTACATCATCATTTGGCTTATATTTTCTAAATTCTTCCTCGGCTTGTTCACCTAGGTTTTTGGTATCAACTAAGAATAACACTCTTTGCGCTTTTGCAAATTTGAGGAGTCGATACACAGAAGTGATAGCCGTGAAAGTTTTTCCTGCGCCTGTAGCCATCTGAATAAGAGCACGGGGAAAATTGTCGCCAAAAGAATCTTCAAGCTGAGTAATTGCTGTTGTTTGACATTTACGAAAACCAGTATCGTCAAAAGATGGAAATTTTTTTAAGCGGTTTCTAAGGGTGTCTTCTTCTGAAATCCATTTTTGCAAGGTTTCAGGGCGATGAAAAGAAAAAACTTCACGAGAACGCTCTTTTATATCGTCATAATCACAAAAATGCGTAATTATGTCAGTCGCTTCATAAGCAAAACGGATATATACATCTGACTTTACAAACTTTAGTCCGCTTTCAGCATATTTTTTTGATTGCCCTGCAACACTTGAAAGAGATTCGGCTTTATTTGTTGCTTTAGCTTCAATAACACCAACTGGCTTTTTATCAATAAAAAGAAGATAATCAACAGGACCCGATTTTGTTGGATACTCACGAACAGCCACACCCAAAGAAGCGGCAGGATTGAGTTCTTTCATATCTTGAACTTCGTATCCAGCTTCCTTCAATTTTTTGTCTATGCTTTGGCGTGCTTTAGCTTCGGGTGTCAAGTGAATCTCCATAAACAACTTTATCGGCTTAGATGAGTAAACTTCTTTATGTGATAATCTATAATTAATTAGAAAAAAAGGCAAATAGTATTAGTTGGACTCACTATGTACGAGTTTATGTCATAATCTGCTTCTTTTGAGTCAAAAGTTTAATCGATGGTTTTCCAATACCTTACATCTAAATATTCAAATAAAGCTTCATAAGGCTTTACACAGGCAGTCTGTAGAAAGTCCTTAGGTGCTATAATCTTATACTTATCTTGATTTATTAAACAATTTCTCCAAGTTGTCTCCATATCTTTTTCAGGCAAATATTTTTTTGCAAGTAATGTACTATTTTCTTTAGGAATTATATGAAGATGTATAAAGTCATCTGCCTGTATTCTTTCGTCAGCTTTATTAGCTATCATTTGCTCAGCCCACAAAGTTTGACGCATCAACTGGTAAAATGGTTCTACATATAGAATATCATGCGAGTTAGTCTTCAACTGCGTGGAGTTCTCAATCAAACCCGTATAACGTTTTTTACGTACATCACCAGCTTTTCCTTCAGCTTTATTCTGATTTCCATAGTATTCGGTATACTTCCATTCAATAGGAAAAAGAACTTTTTCGCCTGTACTACGGACTCCGTAAATTAAGGCGTCGATAGAAGTGCAGTTACTTCCTCTTGTTGGTCTTTTTTCATTGAGATGGTCTTTATCGCTCACTGCTTCAAATTGGATATATGCAGGTTTATAGTTATCTGTGACTATTTCAAAGAGGTCGACGATTTCCTTATCAATATTCTTGATTATAGAAAGTACAGCTTGTTTATCATTTCGCAATAAAAACAAATGATTTAGACACGATACTTGAGATGACAGAGTATGACTAGTCAATGAACCTCCCCACCATGAAATAGAATTTTGAGAGAAGTATTCTTTGCAATCATCTAAAATTTCAAAGTAAAGATTGTTATCCGTTTTTTCTAAAACAAAAGGATAAGTTCTTTTTAAAAAACTACCATTACCCTTATCATTATTAAAAATTTTTGTATCTTGTATTAATTTATCAACTCGTTTGTATTGACTTTTTCGATAGTTCATATCTTCCTCACTAACTATTATAAATTATACACAGAACTAGACTACCAATCTCAGAACGAACTTGCAAGGGAAAAAATTTAAGTTACTCCTATAAATAAATGTTAGCTTTGTTTATTCCCCCTG
>CAYJFE010000078.1:0-11715 GCA_964369165.1 uncultured Desulfovibrionaceae bacterium
AAGTTGTTTCATACCAAGTGTGAATTTTTCGCTTTCTTGATCTACAGTTAAA
Source organism: uncultured Desulfovibrionaceae bacterium (assembly GCA_964369165.1). Taxonomy (GTDB): domain Bacteria; phylum Desulfobacterota; class Desulfovibrionia; order Desulfovibrionales; family Desulfovibrionaceae; genus CAYJAZ01. The sequence continues at coordinate 53 of CAYJFE010000078.1, forward strand.
ACTTTAGCTTGAACTGTGTCACCAACTTTGAACATTTCGCTTGGGTGGCGAAGTTTCTTTGTCCAAGAGATGTCAGAAACATGGATAAGACCGTCGATACCGTCTTCAATACCGATGAACATACCAAATTCTGTGATATTTTTAATTGTGCCTTCTAAGACAGTGCCTTCAGGGAAGCGCTCGCCAACCAATTCCCAAGGATTTGGTGTCACTTGTTTCATACCAAGTGAAATGCGTTTTTTGTCAGAGTCAACACCAAGGATAATAACTTCCACTTCGTCGCCTTGACGAACCATTTGGCTTGGGTGACGGAGTTTGCGTGTCCATGACATTTCAGAAATATGCACAAGGCCTTCAACGCCTGATTCTAATTCTACAAATGCGCCATAGTCAACAAGATTTGTCACTTTACCATTATAGTGAGCGCCTTCTGGGAAGCGTTCTGTGATATTTTGCCAAGGATCTTCGATAAGCTGTTTCAAGCCTAAAGATACTTTATGGTTGTCTTTATCAAAAGAAAGAACTTTCAATTCTAAATCTTGACCCATTTGTACCATTTCTTTTGGATGGCGCAAACGTTTCCAAGACATATCTGTGATGTGTAATAAGCCGTCTAAACCGCCAAGATCAACAAAAACGCCGTATTCAGTAATGTTTTTAACTTTACCGATTACAGTTTGGTTTTCGTTCAATACTTGCAATAATTCGCCACGTTTAGAATCTCTTTCTTCTTCAAGAAGCACGCGACGTGAAACAATAACATTGCTTCTGCGACGGTTGATTTTTAAGACGCGGAATGGGTATTTTTGATCTACCAATGCGTCCATATCTGGCACAGGACGTAAATCAACATGAGAACCTGGCAAGAAAGCTTCTATGCCGCCAAGATCAACAGTATAACCGCCCTTGATTCTGCGTGTGATAATACCTTCAACCACACCGCCTTTTTCAAGAACTTCTTCAAGCTGGTCAAACATTTGCATACGTTTTGCTTTTTCGTATGATAAAATGATTGTTCCATCATTTTCGTTTTTGCGTGATATAAATACATCGATTTTATCACCAACTTGAACAGTCATATTGCCTTGTGCGTCGCGGAATTCAGAAGCAGGGATTTGTCCTTCAGATTTGAAGTTCACGTCTACTAAAACTGTGTCATTGTCTACGCGAACAACTTCGCCTTTTACAATTGAACCTTCGTCTAAGTCACCAAAGTCTTGAGTAAGGTAATTGTCAAGCTCCGAAGCAAAATCAAAGCTTTCATTCATTTGAGTTTCCATTTCTTGGGTTTCCATATTAAAATATTCCTCCAAACCAAAATAATCTTCCCTATAACAAAGAAGATTTAAGTATTTATCACAAGATTTATAAAAAGACAAGCTTTTATTCTTGTCATTAAAAATTTTATCTTGCTTATTTTACAAAACTAAATTAAAATGTAAAATTTTAATTTTCCGCATAAAAAAAACGAGCTCTGAATAAACAAAGCTCGTTATATGTAAAGACCTTAATGATAACTAATTATTATTAGCCAACCAACTGCGCTGCGAGTGATGGAATTTGATTTGCTTGAGCCAACATCGACACAGCTGACTGCGTGAGGATTTGGTTTTTCACAAATTGTGTCATTTCAACCGCCACGTCAACGTCTCTGATACGAGATTCTGCGGCAGATAAGTTTTCTGATTGCACAGTCAAGTTTTCAATTGTTGCTTCCAATCTGTTTTGAATAGCACCAAGATCAGCTCTAAATTTATCTTTTGATGTAATAGCTTTATCTAAAGCTTCAAGAGCTTTTTGTGCACCCGCTTGAGTTGAGATAGTAGCACCGTCTGCATCACCAGCTGCACTTCCAAGGCCTAATGAATCTGCACTAATACTGCCTATTTTGATTTTATAATAGTCAGTCGAGCTATCATTTCCTGTGCCAAAGTGCACAACTAAATCTTCAGCAGGACGATTCTTAGGATCACCAGCATAAGTGCCTGCATAGTCACCTGATAGTGAACCATCAAGCAATTTCACGCCGTTAAATTCGGCTGAATTTGCGATACGAGTAATCTCAGATGCCATTGCTTGATATTCTGAATCAATAATAGCACGTTGAGTAGAATCGTAAGTACCTGTAGCGGCTTGTTCTGCCAATTCTTTCATACGAATCAAGCTATCATCGATAACCTGCATCGCGCCATCTGCTGTTTGAATAAGCGAGATAGCATCATTAGCATTACGAACGCCTTGATCTGTCGCGGCAATATCTGCACGCATAAGTTCTGAAATTGCCAATCCTGCGGCATCATCAGCGGCAGAGTTTACACGCATACCTGAAGCCAATTTCTCGATTGAGGATTCCAAGCTTTTGTAGTGGCTTGATAAGTTACGATTAACTGTATTGGCCATGAGGTTGTTGTTAATAACTAAAGACATACATTCTCCTCCTTGAAAAGATGTCATACAATAATAAAAAAGCAGAAGCTGAGCCATTGTTTCCATAACAATTCTTCTACTCGCATACACACCTTATCGGAGGAACTTAAAAAGACTTTAGGGGGATTATAAAAAAAAATCGGAAAACTTTGTTTTCCGATTTTTTTATTCTAATTACTTAGCCAACTGAACTTTCAGCATTTCTCTGAACTGCTTAAAGAATGAGCGAGAATCTGTTGGCCCAGGGGCAGCTTCAGGGTGATGCTGAACAGCAATAATAGGCTTAGTTTTATGCTTGAAGCCTTCAATAGTATTGTCGTTCAAGTTGATATGTGTTGTTTCTACTTGATCATTAATAACAATGAAACCATGGTTTTGTGATGAAATTTCAATGCGCCCTGTTTGCAGATCTTTCACAGGGTGATTACAGCCGTGGTGGCCGAATTTCAATTTTGCGGTTGTTCCACCTATAGCATGGCCAAGAAGCTGATGCCCTAAGCAAATCGCGGCTATAGGATAATTTTCACACAATACTTTAATAGTTTCTATTTCATCTTTCAAAGTAGCAGGATCGCCAGGGCCATTTGACAAGAAGACAGCTTCTGCGCCTGATTTTTTTACATCTTCTGCGCTGAAAGAAGGCGGAACCATCAATAAATCAAGGCCTTGTGCTGTCAATAAACGGATAATATTCCATTTAATACCAAAGTCATAAACTACAACTTTTGGTTCATTATTATTTTTCCAATTATGGCTACCATCAGCATTAAGGCTTACTTCTTGCGGTTTTGTGCCGTCCCAAGTATAGCAAGATTTTGGCGCAACATGAGGCACGAGATTTTGCCCTTCCATTGAAGGAAGAGCTTTTGCTTTTGCGACAAGTTCTTCAATATTATCTGTTTTTGTTGATAATATACCGCGCAATGCGCCTGAAGTTCTGAGATGTACTGTCAAAGCGCGTGTGTCAATGCCTTCAATACCAGGCACATTATGACGCTTCAAAAAGTCGGGTAAACTTTCTTTTGCGCGCCAGTTTGATGGCACTTTACAGCATTCTTTCACAATAAGAGCCGCCGCATGAACTTTGCCTGACTCCATATCTTCATCATTAATGCCATAATTTCCTATAAGAGGATAAGTCATACAAACCATTTGCCCAGTATAGGAAGGGTCTGTAAGAATTTCTTGGTAGCCCGTCATGCCTGTATTGAAAATAACTTCGCCGCCGTGTTCAAATTCGCCAGTAAAAGAAGAACCTTCAAGCCAGAAGCCGTCTTCAAGCACTAAATATGCTTTCATAAAATTTTCCTTTATTTACGGTTCCTTGAGGGGAAAACCACATTTTTTTTGATAAAAATGAGTTTTTCCCCTCAAACTCCCCTTTCCTTAAAAAAACAATTAATATTTCTATTGCTTATTTAAGATTATGTATTCAATTTCAACGAGGGTGTGTTTCTAAATTCAAAGATTTCGTGGAATTTTCAATAAAAAGGGATTTTTTACGGAATGAGTGTATCAAAAACATACATGATTGGAGTAAAAAATCATCTTTTTAGCAGAAAAAACGCGAAAGAATGAGTTTAGGTACATACCCTAGCCCTTATAATATTCCTGAATAGATTTAACTCTAATTTCTTTATTCTCTTCAGCCACAATAGCACGCACAATGGCTTTTGCTCCAGGGATTGTGGTTGTATATGGCACGCCATAATGCAAGGTAGCTTGACGAATTGACTTAGAATCGTTCACAGTTTTCTTGCCTGCCGCAGTATTTACAACAAGAGCAATTTCACCATTTTTAATTCTATCAACAATATTTGGTCTGCCTTCATACACTTTCATTACAGGTGTTGCATTGATGCCATAAGAAGAAAGGAATTTCGCTGTTCCAGAAGTAGCAACCACGTCAAAACCTGCTTCAATAAGCATTCTCGCAAGCTCGACTAAATCGTCTTTATCTTTGTCATTCACAGAAATAAAGACATTGCCCTTTGTCGGTAAGACTTGTCCGCCAGCAACTTGCCCTTTCATAAAGGCTTCTTCAAAGCTTTGGGCTATACCCATAACTTCGCCAGTTGAGCGCATTTCAGGGCCAAGAATAATGTCCACTCCAGGAAATTTCTTGAATGGGAAAACAGATTCTTTTACTGAAACATAACCGCTTCTTCTCATGCTCCAAGGGTCAAGCTCTTTCAAAGTTTTGCCTAACATAACTTGTGTAGCTAAACGTGGAAGTGGCACAGCAGTTGCTTTGGAAACAAATGGTGCTGTTCTTGAAGCTCTTGGATTTACTTCTAAAATATATACAACATCGTCTTTTACCGCAAATTGTATATTCATAAGTCCCACAACTCTCAATTCTTTAGCAAGAGCTATGGTTTGTGCTGTAATTTCATCAACAATGACTTGCGACAAAGAATAAGGAGGAATCACACAAGCTGAATCGCCTGAGTGAATGCCAGCTTCTTCGATATGCTCCATAACGCCAGCCACATAAACATCTGTGCCATCAGACAAAGCATCTACGTCAACTTCAATAGCATTTTGCAAGAATTTATCAATCAAGATTGGGTGCTCAAGCTGAGTTTTGCCAACATGAGTTTCAAAATATTCTTCCAAACTTTCGTCATCATAGCACACCTGCATAGCTCTACCGCCCAAAACATAGGAAGGACGAACAACAACAGGATATTCAATTCTATTGGCAACTTCATGCGCTTCTTTATAGGAAAGTGCAATGCCATTGTCTGGCTGTTTGAGATCTAATTTTTGTAAAAGAGCTTGGAAGCGTTCTCTATCCTCTGCTCTATCAATAGCATCAGGGCTTGTGCCTAAAATTGGTACGCCAGCTCTTTGAAGAGGCACAGCAAGGTTGAGTGGAGTTTGACCGCCAAATTGAACAATAACGCCGTGTGGTTGTTCTCGCTCAATGATATTCATCACATCTTCAAAAGTGAGTGGCTCAAAGTAGAGCTTGTCAGATGTGTCATAGTCAGTAGAAACAGTTTCAGGATTTGAGTTGACCATGATTGAAGTCACGTCCATATCTTGCAAAGCAAAGGAAGCATGACAACAGCAATAGTCAAATTCAATACCTTGACCAATTCTGTTAGGCCCACCGCCAAGAATAATAACTTTCTTTGTATCGTCTGGAGTATAAGGCGCTGGTTTTGAATTTTCGTATGTCGAATAATAATAAGGAGTATAAGCTTCAAATTCTGCCGCACAAGTATCTACAAGATAATAATCAGGAACAATTTCAAGACTTTGTCTAAGAGTTCTAATGTCAGACTCAGGGCGTTTCCACATATCAGCTAATTGCCTGTCGGAAAAACCAAGTTTCTTTGCTTTTTTAAGTGTTTCCACAAGTTCAGGATTATCAACAGTCATACTATTTGCAAGAGCAAAATCACAGATTTCAGCTTCAGCCTCGATAAGCTCTTGCATTTGGCGCAAGAACCAAGGGTCAATAGCTGTATGTTCGTAAAGTTCTTCAATGCTCATACCAAGAAGTAAGGCTTGGCGCACAACAAATAAACGGCGCGAAAATGGCTTCTTCAAAAGTGGAATAATATCTTCTTTTTCAGGAAGTTTTGCTCTAAAATCATTGCCAAAACCAAATGCACCAATTTCAAGCGAACGAAGGCCTTTTTGTAAAGCTTCTTTAAAAGTACGGCCTATGCTCATAGCCTCGCCAACGCTTTTCATTGCTGTTGTAAGCTCATCAACTGCGCCAGGGAATTTTTCAAAGGTGAAGCGTGGAAGTTTTACAACGCAATAATCGATGGCTGGTTCAAAAGAAGCGGCTGTTTCTCTGGTGATATCGTTGCGAAGTTCGTCAAGTGTATAGCCAATAGCGAGCTTTGCCGCGATTTTTGCGATAGGAAAGCCCGTTGCTTTTGAAGCAAGCGCAGAAGAACGAGATACACGAGGGTTCATCTCGATAATAATCATGTCGCCATTTGCTGGATTGATACCAAATTGCACGTTAGATCCACCAGTTTCAACGCCAATTTCACGCATAATTGCTAAGGAAGCGTCACGCATCATTTGGTATTCACGGTCAGTCAAAGTTTGTGCTGGAGCAACAGTCACAGAGTCGCCAGTGTGCACGCCCATAGCATCAACGTTTTCAATGGAACACACAATAACGCAGTTATCTGCTGTGTCACGCATAACTTCCATTTCGTATTCTTTCCAACCAAGAACTGATTGCTCAATCAAAACTTCATTTGTCATAGAAGCTGAAAGACCATCAGCAACGATTTGCTCTAAATCTTCTTGGTTATAGGCAATACCGCCACCAGCACCGCCAAGAGTGAAGGCTGGGCGCACAATAAGAGGAAAGGAAGAAGTTTTTGCAATCTCGCGCACATCGTCCATAGTACGAGCGATATGAGAAGCTGGCACTTTTAATCCAATGTTTTCCATAGCTTCACGGAAAAGCTCACGAGATTCTGCCTTTTCGATAACCTTGGCATTCGCACCAATAAGTTCAACACCAAGCTCTTCAAGCACACCTGATTTTGCAAGTGATAAAGCTGTGTTTAAGCCTGTTTGACCGCCTAAAGTTGGCAATAAAGCACAAGGGCGCTCTTTGCGCAAGATAGCGGCTACAGTGTCTGGCTCTATAGGTTCGATATAGGTTTTGTCCGCCAATTGCGGATCAGTCATAATGGTTGCAGGATTTGAGTTGACAAGCACAACTTCATAGCCTTCTTCTCTCAAAGCTTTAATACCTTGAGTGCCAGAATAGTCAAACTCACAAGCTTGGCCAATAACAATTGGGCCAGAGCCGATTACCATAATCTTTTTTAGGTCAACGCGTTTAGGCATTTTAACCCCTCTTCTTATTTTTTAGAATCATGGACATCTTATTCAAATGATTAGCTTTTTAGCAGGGCATTCAAAAACACTGTCCTTTGCGTATAAAACTATTTTTAATAGCCTTTTTTCCAAGAAATCGCAAGTAAAAAATTCCCTAAAAAAATGAAAGGTTTGCAGAATCAGTAAAGCGTTTGAAAAAAGAAAGAAAGTTGATAAAAAAATAGAGCAAACATATTTCTGTGCTTGCCCTACCATTGGAAATTTTGCTTAGTTTTTAGATTTTTCAAGGCGGAGGAATTTTTTCTGAAAGGAGTGTAGATAAACCTACATGACTTGAAGAAAAAATTTCACCAACACAGAAAAATCAAAAAATAAGCGAAATTTTAATTTTCTTTCCAATCTCTGCGAACCTGCGCCACAACATCATCAATGATGGAAGTTTGATCTTCAGGGCAAACAGCTATAAGCGGCGTTCCTGCATCTACTGCCTTATTATCAAAGTAAGTAGCAAATATAATACCATTTATTCCGCTATAGGCTAATTGCGCTTCACGCTTCATTCGTGACATAATAAATAAATCCATACCTTCTGAAACACTGACTGAGCGACAACCAGAAACCTTAATCTTTGTGTCTATTTCAGGTTTGAAATAATAAGTAGCTCTTTCAGGCGCAACAAAAAGTTGTAAGGATTTTTTCAAAATAATATCTACAACTTCGCGCTTAGACAAGAAATGCTTCACCGTGGCAAGTGTAGTGCCTGCCTCGACAAATTTTCCTTCATACTCATTATAAATATTTGAAATAACGCCTTTTTCACTTGTGCGAATGGGTTGTGGATTATTTTCTCTATTGATAGTCATTAAAGCTGTGGCTGGAATCTCTTTGAAATTGCCTGTAGCTGAAAAAACTTGATCGCCCACTTTAAAATTATTGAAAGTGACAAAGCCTGTATGTGGGCTTTTTATTTCAACTTCACGGTAGGGAGCAGCTTTTATTTCTTCTAATAATTGTGATACGTCTAACATATTTCTTCCTATTTTCTAACGATAATAAAGGTTTTTGCCGCCCATGGTGAACATAGCTTGCTTTAGATTAGCACGCACATCGCGCCTATCCCAAACACCGTGAATATGGCCTCTAGCCAAAGCTTTATAGCAATTTTGATAGTCGGGGGCAATGTCTACGCCTGTAGTTTCTTTAATAACGCCCTTACCAGCAAAGCCGATATTTGATGAGCGAATGGCAAATTGATAAGGCGCGCAACCAAGGAAAGAAGCCAAAGGCCCAGCATAGGAATTGTGATCGTGCAAGACAAAGTATAGGCCGCCAGCGTCGATATAGCGACGAACAGCAATAGTACATCTTGGCATTTGCATAACGCCGTGTGTGCCTTCTTGAATACGTATACCAGCTGTGCCATGCACATAAGCTAAGAAAGGCAAGCGTTTACGCTGTGCTCTTTCCGCTGCTTCTGTAAATTTATTTCCTTCTGCTGCGCCCACTGAACCACCTCTAAATGGTGATACAAGGGTAGCTACAACAAGATCTACGCCTTCGATCTTTGCATCAAAGGTAATACAAGAAGAGTTGAGGCCTGTTTTTTTCTTGGCAGCGTCAAGACGTTCAGAAAAATCTTTGAAATTGAGAGGGTTAGCCGCTTCGATTTCATTATTAAATTCACGAATTGAACCTTCGTCAAAGCAGTTGTGAAGCATCCATTGATATTCCATTGGGAAATGATGCCCACAAGTAGTACATACACCTGCAAATTCATTGAATAAATCAGGTGCCCATAAATCAAGGCAACCATGCGTAGCAGAATTTGGGCAAGTGATAGCTTTATCTTCTTTAGCTCTAGGACTTACCCAGCGCCATGTGCCCTTGCTATTTTCGCTTTCGTCCCAATCAGAAAGTTTAGTCAAATCATTTTTGTCTACAACATTTGTTGTTTCGTCCAATTTCAACTGCTTGCTTAAGTTTGACAATGCGCGTCTAAAAGGAGCAAAAGCACTTCTTCTTAAAAAGGAAAGTTCGGCAATAATTTCTTCAACAAAATGCCCCAAAGACTTTCTTGTGCGATGATAATATTCATGGCTGAGTTTTTTACAATGATCACAAGGTCTTTCAATATATTTCTCATTGAAAGAGCGGAGAAATGAACGATTGTCAATACAAGATTCGCCTGTAGCATTCAAGAATTTCTTTTGCCTTGCACGCACAAGCTTTCTTCTTCCGCGTGAAGTCAAGCGCCAGCGAATGTAGATTTCATCAAGATTGATTTCGCTTGCTGAAAGTTTTTTCAAACGGCTTGCTCTAAAGGATATTGGAGTTCTGATAGAAAGAGCAACTTCATCGGTGGCACGCAATAATTCTTGACGTAAATTTCTAAAGAAATCAAAATGATAGGGTCTTGCACCAAGAATAGGTTCTTGAATAATTCTGTCTATATAGCCAAAAGAAAGGTTATCTTGCGCTGTTAAGTGAAGGTTTGTCGCGCATGATTCGATAAGCTCTGGCGTGGCTCTTTCGCCATTTTTCAATCTACCTTCAATAGCCGCAGCGCCCTCTGGTGAAATAACGGAATAATAACCATGAGAGAGCATAAGTCTTTTATCGGCAAGAGCAATAGCTTCAGCACCGCCTGAACCTCCCTCAGAAAAGACAGCGATTAAAGGCACACTAAGGCCGGCCATTTCGTAAAGATTGCGTGCAATTTGTTGCCCAGCACCAGGATATTCCTCAACAGGATACGCACCAGGTGTGAAAACAAAAGTATGGATAGGAATGCCCTCAACTTCAGCAACTTTCATATAATGCAAAGCTTTAGCATTACCCTCTGGCTTTGCTGAACCGCCATTTCTAAATTCTTCGCCATGGCCTTTTTCATGCCCAATCACCATAACTTGTTGATGGTGAACTTTTTTGCCAGTTCTGCGAGTGATAGTAGCCCTTGCTATAATCATAGCGGGGTCAATGGTATGTTCTTCTTGTCCGCCGATTTCAGTAAAGCTATCGTAGACATTTTCTAAGATATCACGAAGGCAAACACGCTGAGAGTTACGCACAATGCGCACTTTATCCATAGGCGTGAGGCGTTCTTCAAGCTTTTCTTCGATAAAGCCAAACAAATCTTCTGTAGTGACTATAGATTGCTCAGGGTTTTCAAAAGTTCCCTCTTGTAAACCTGCTTCAAGTTCTTTGAGTCTTTCATCTAATATATTGACATCATTTGAATGTTTGCCTGCAAAAATATCTTTAATGTAGAGCAAGCGATTTTTCAAATGCTGTATTTTCTTTTCAAATTCTTTCATATTCTTTCCTTTTATACCCTACAATTAGTGGCTCGTAGAGTCAAATTCCAAGATAGAGGGTGTTTTTTCTTGTAAAAAGAGCACATTTGATTTCAAGCTTTCGCCCTGCTTATTCTTGCCCTCAAGCACAAGATTTTTCAAAAATTCCTGCCCTCTAGCTTTCACTTCTTCTAAATCTTTGCCCCAAATAATGGCAAGAGCCAAGTTTGGATCAAAATCAGTAGGAATTTCGTAAGGCCTGTCGGTTGGAATGTGTGTGTGCAAATGAAGCCAAGGCTCTTCTTTGTATTGGAATTTTTCAATAACTCCCACCCAAGGTGTGAAATTATTAGATGGATCTTCAGCTATAAGACGATATTCAATGCCAATACCCTCAAATGAAACATCTTTTTGAGTATAGCCTAAAGGTTCGCCAAGGCCTACGCGTATTTGCTCGGCAATGATATTTACTTCACTTCCGTCTTTTCTAGCAATACAGCCAGAAACACCGTTTTCTACTTGAATGCGTGTATTCACTTCCATAAGAAATGGGCTGCCATCTCTTGTGACAATCCATTCCCAAGTGCCCACATTGTCATAGCCAACATTTTTCGCCATGACAAGGGAGTGATGTATGATATCATCAAGAACTTTTTGCGGGTCAAAATCGTATTTAATGCCTTCAACAGCAAAGCCAGGGGCTATTTCTAAACGTTTTTGCAAACCAGTTGATTGGATTGAGCAGTTACGTGTACCAAAATGCACAGGATTTTTGCCCTCTCTATCAGACACGACTTGAACTTCTAAGTGATTGAAATCAGTGACTCTTAATTCAATCAAGACGCCTTCATCTTTAAATTGGCGCAAAGCATAACTTCTAATTCCGCGATAGACTTGGCGGAAAGTATCAATATCTTCCACTTCCTCTATACCCATTCCGCCGCCGCCAGCTGAGGCTTTCACCAAGACTCTTGGTTTTTTAACACCTTGCGATAATTGAAAATCATACAATGAACGAGCTACTTTTTCTGCTTCCATCTCGTCATAAATCGGCTTATCAGAACCTGCAACAGTTGGCACATTGAGTGAACGAGCCAACCGTTTTGTGTTGATTTT
>CAYJFE010000079.1:0-11042 GCA_964369165.1 uncultured Desulfovibrionaceae bacterium
TGCTTCATAAGCTTTAGTATCTTCTTCATTCAAAAAATAAGGCTGAACTTCTAAGCCATCGACAGGATTAGCTAAGTCAGAAGTCATAATAATAGATGTTTTTGGCAAATTTGAAGCGTCAATATAGCTATAATTATTGTCTTTCCAAAGTGTTTTTACTGAAACAGATTGCAGAGCCTTGTCGAGGACGAGCCAAACAGTGTCATTATTTTTCACGGCAGAGCGTGGAAGGGCAAGAGTGTTTTCAAACACGCCAGCTTCAAGCATGATACTTACTTGATCGCCCATCAAAAGTGGCACTTTGCCTTTATTTTCTTCTAAAGCAAGTGGATCGTCGATTTTTACAAGCAATTTACCCATGCGTGTGCCTGATTGCAAAACATTCACTGTTTGTAATAATTTTGCATTCCACTCTTCGTCAGCTTTAGTGACAACTTTAACAGGAAGATCTGTCGCATCGTGTGAAAGGATTTTATTATTATATAATGTTTCTACAGCTATGCTCACGTCAACCCAGTATTCATCAATAGCAACTAAATTTGCCAATACTTCGCTTGTGCTGATGTGCTGGCCAGTAGAAACCGAGCGGGAAGTGATAAGAGCATCATAGGGAGCTTTTATTGAGCAATGTTCTAAATCAAGTTTTGCGGTGTCAAGGCTTGCTTTTGCTATGTCTACATTTGCTTTTGCTTTTGCTAATTGCGGTTGACGAAGAGCCAAATCTGCATTGACAGTAGAATTTTTTGCTAAATCTGGGATAATGTCTGAAAGTCTATTATATTCAGTTTGCGCCACATTTTGCTGGCCAAGCTCAATTTCATAATCTGCTTTTGCGCTTTGATAAGAAGCTTCTGCTTTTTGCAAAGCCACTTCATAATCTGTTTTGTCAAGTTCTAAGAGAGTTTCGCCTTTTTTGATAAATGCACCAGGCTGAAAGGTAGGACTTAAGCTTGCAATCGTGCCAGCTACTTTTGATTTTATATCCACTTCTTGTGAGGGAACTATAGTGCCTATGCTATCAATGATGATAGGTGTTGAACCTACTTCAACCTTTATAGCCTCAATTTGAGGCATGATTTTAGGAGGAGCGTTACGGGTTGGCGTTGGCCTTGTGGACATAAATAAAAAGGCAAATGCCAAAGCGGCGGCAAGTATAGTAATAGGTAAAAATTTTCTTAAAATGCTCATATAGTTATCCCTAGTGATTTGTAGAGGTTTACGCGTAATTTCAAAAGTTCTGCTTCTTCGGTGACAATGCTTCTTTCAAGAGTTTGCAAGCTTTGGAGCTGAGTGATATAGCGCAAGAAAGTGTCTACACCATTTAAGTAGCTGAGCTGTGCTTCTTCTTCGGCAGCTTTTTCAAATTTAAGCTGTTCATAAAGATTGTCTAAATAAAGTTTTTGTGCTTGTTCTGCCATAAGTGCAGTATTTACTTCGTCTAAGGCATTTGCCACAGTTTTTACATAAGTGATGGCAAGTTCTTGTGCCGCCGCATCTTTTTGATTGGCTTCGGCAATATTTGCGCCAGCATCAAAAATAATACCTGAAACAGAGGCAAGCAATTGTGTTGTCCAGTTATTTAAAAGAAGTGAAAAGGCAGCAGAAGAAAGGGCATGGCTTACACTGAGATTAAAGTCTGGTAAATAGGCTAATTGTGCTATTGCCAAGTCTTTATCTGCAGCCATAAGGCGGTATTTTGCAGCCCTTATGTCAGGGCGGTTTTCAATCAAATCAGCTGGAATACCCGTAGGCGGAAGAGGGGGCATATCTGGCAATGAAGTAGCATTTACTTCAAGAGTTGAAGTTGGCAATTCGCCCGTGAGAAGGGCAAGGCTTGCTAAGAGCGCTCTTTCTCTTTCTATTAATATTGGCTCTTCTGATTTTGAGCGTATAAATTGCTCTTGCTGTTGCAAGACATCAAGGCTGGTGGATTGCCCATTAGCATAACGATTTTTTTGCAAATCAACTAAGGTTTCGTTCAATTCAACCTGCTTGTGTAAAATATCTAATGAAGAACGAGTGGAAAGTAAATCTATATAATTATTTGCAATTGAGGAAGAAATTGAAAGTACGCTTGTCAAAACATCTTCATAACTTGCTTGATAACGATAGCCTGAAGCTTGGTTTTGTGCGGCGATTTTTCCCCATAGGTCAAGTTCGTATGAAAGGCTAAGCGTGCCTGAATAAGATTCGCTTTCGCTTCTTACAATTGGTCCATCTTCAATGCTTTGTTTTTCAGAAGTAGAATTGCCAGCACTGCCTCTGTATGATATATTAGGGAGAAATTGAGTTCGCGTTTGCCATAGGGTTGCGGCACTTTGGTCTAGCCTTGTGAAAGCAATTTGTAAATCAAAATTGCCAGCTCTTTTATTTTCACTATAGAGTGAGGCAAGAGCTTTTTCTTCGATAGCATTTAATTCTTCACTTTTAAAAGCTTCCCACCATTTTGATGAATCAAAAAGCGCATCTGTCAAATCAGCATTTGGATTTGTGAGCAAATAACTGTCTGGCAAAGGAGGGGTAGTCGGTTCGTGCGTAGTCATAAGGTTTGCACAACCTGATAAAGTAAAGAGTGATAGAGCAAATAATATATTGCGACCCAAAATTCTCTTCATAAATCTTCCTTGTACTATTATATTCTTCAAGATATACAGTTAATTGTATAAAAATTATACACTAAACAATCAATTGTATAAAAAATATACAATTTTTTTATAATAATAACTTGTTTATCCCTTTTGCTTGACTATAAGCAAAAAGCATACCAAAAGCTATTTTCTTTCTTTAAGCTTGTCAAGAGAAATAAATTAGAGTATTCTTTCAAAATCGCCTTTTCTATTCTTTCTGCGTCTGATTTCAAGCGCTTTTTCAGTTGTTTATGTTTTGATAAACTCCTTCAAAGCGCTTTTATCTTCCTTGATATAATACGAAAATTCATATTTTGAAAAACTCTCTAGGTATAATTTTTGCATAAAGTTAAAATTTAAAAATACCTTCTAAGAACTTGCCAAATTGTAAAACAGGTATTAGTATAAATTTCACATATCAAAAAATTAGTATGTTGCCGAAGGAGGCTACATTGAATCAATTCTCAAGAAATTCTGTATTATGGCTAATGATTGCCCTTGCCGCTTTACTCATATTCAATATGTTTTCAAAGCCAACACAAACCAGCACAGAGATGCCCTACAGCGAATTTGTCAACTTGGTGGAAACTGGTAATGTTTCCGAAGTGGCAATTATTGAACGCGTAGTTAAAGGAAGACTGACAACAGGCGAAAGTTTCCAAACCTATATGCCTGACGATCCCAATCTCGTACCTGACTTACTTGCAAATCACGTCACAGTAAAAGCTTCAGCACCAGAAGAAGCGCCATTTTTGATGACCTTGCTTATCTCATGGTTTCCTATGCTTTTGCTTATTGGTGTGTGGATATTCTTTATGCGCCAGATGAATGGCGGCGGCGTCGGCGGAAAAGGCGGAGCGATGAGCTTTGGCCGATCACGCGCACGTATGCTTAATCAAGAACAAGGCAGAGTGACTTTTCAAGACGTTGCAGGCATTGATGAAGCAAAGGACGAATTGGAAGAAGTTGTTGAATTTTTATCAAAACCAAAGAAATTTACTCGCCTAGGCGGTAGAATTCCTAAAGGTGTGCTTTTAGTAGGCCCTCCAGGAACAGGTAAAACCTTGCTTGCTCGTGCTGTTGCAGGTGAAGCAGGTGTGCCATTCTTCTCAATTTCAGGTTCTGACTTTGTGGAAATGTTTGTAGGTGTTGGTGCTTCTCGTGTTCGTGACTTATTTGTGCAAGGAAAGAAAAATGCGCCTTGCCTTATCTTTATTGACGAAATTGATGCCGTAGGTAGACAGCGTGGCGTGGGCATTGGCGGTGGCCATGACGAAAGAGAACAAACCTTGAACCAGCTCCTTGTTGAAATGGACGGTTTTGAATCAAACGAAGGTGTTATTCTTATTGCCGCAACAAACCGACCAGACGTTTTAGACCCTGCTCTTCTTCGCCCCGGCCGTTTTGACAGACAAGTAATTGTGCCAACTCCTGACTTAAAAGGTAGACAGCACATTATTCAAGTGCACGCAAGAAAAACACCTTTAGCTGATGATGTGGCTATTGATGTTTTAGCAAAAGGCACACCAGGTTTTTCAGGTGCTGATCTTGAAAATCTTGTGAACGAAGCCGCTCTTCAAGCTGCCAAGCAAAATAAAAATGAACTCAATATGCGTGATTTTGAATACGCAAAAGATAAAATCTTGATGGGGCGTGAACGTCGTTCGCTTATCCTTTCAGACGAAGAAAAACGCATCACTGCTTACCACGAGGCAGGCCACGCACTTGTGGCTAAATTGCTTCCAAAGGCTGATCCTGTGCATAAAGTGAGCATTATTCCTCGTGGACGTGCCCTTGGTGTCACCATGCAATTGCCAGAAGAAGACAGGCATGGCTATTCAAGAGGTTTCTTAGAAGGAAACATTGCCGTGCTTATGGCTGGCCGTGTTGCTGAAGAACTTATTATGGACGACATCACCACTGGTGCTGGCAATGATATCGAAAGAGCTTCAAAGCTTGCACGCAAGATGGTTTGCGAATGGGGTATGTCAGACACTGTCGGCCCACAAGCCATTGGTGAGCAAAATAATGAGCCTTTCCTTGGCAGAGAGCTTACTTCAAACCGTTCTGTCAGCGAAGAAACAGCACGCATTGTTGATGCAGAAGTAAAAGCTATTATAAATCAAGCGCACGAAAAATGCGTGGAACTTCTCAAAGGCAATATAGACGATCTTCACGCTATTGCAAATGCCTTACTTGAAAGAGAAACCATTTCTGGTGAAGATATTGATATGCTTATGCGTGGTGAAACATTACCTCCTTTTGTGATGGCGCAAAATGAAAATGCTTCATACAGTAAAACTGAGGAAGCAAGGCGTGACGAAAGCCCGTCATCAAGTGATGGTACGAGTGATGGCGCAAGTGACGACGACTTTAAATTTGACGATGTTGACGAGAATGACAACAACAAAAAATAATATAAATGCCCCAAAATTTTGGGGCATTGTTAATTGCACTCCCGATTCTTTTTCTGACGGCGGACTCTATAATGACGCGCAAAAAGCTTATGCGCATATAAAAGAAATGCTGCAAGATGGAGCTGATTATATCGACATTGGCGCAGCTTCTTCACGTCCAGGCTCTGATTTTATCAGTCCAGAAGAAGAATGGGCTAGGCTTGAGCCTCTTTTTGATTTGATTGAGAATGAAGACAAAAGTCTTTTTCAAAAGATTTCTGTCGATACTTGGCGCAAAGATGTGGCACAAAAAGTTTTAGGGAAAAATATTTTTGCTATAAATGATATTTCTGCTTTTGTGTGGGAGCCTGCGCTTGTGGAACATCTTGTTGAGTATAAGCCTTATTATGTGATGATGCATTGCAAGGGCTTGCCGCAAGATATGCAAAAGGACACCAATTATACAGATGTCGTTGATAATGTCTGCGCATTTTTTGAAGAACGCTTAGAAATTTTGCAAAAAACGCATTTCCCTTTAGAAAAAGTTATCCTTGATCCTGGCATTGGCTTTGGAAAAAGTTTAGAGCAAAATCTTGCACTTATGAATGCTTCTGATAAACTTTCATCTTTTGGCTTAGAACTTATGGCTGGCATTTCAAGAAAATCATGGATTAAACAACTACTTTTGCTTGATACTGTTGATGGAAATCATAATTTCATTGAAGAGCTTGATTCTTTTACGGCTTTTTCTTCCTTACAGTTGTATGGAAAGGGCTTTATACATCATAGGGTACATAATGTAAAAAAGTGCAAGCAATTTGCAGTATTGAAAGAACATCTTTACTAAAGTGGATAAAGTATTATGCCTGAAATCTCCTTCACATGGCTTGATGCCATAGATATATTCTTAGTCACATTTTTGATATATTATGTGATTCTCTTTGTGCGTGGAACAAGAGCTATTGCCGCTTTGAATGGGCTTTTCTTTTTGTTTGGGCTTTATATTATCGCGCAATTTGTTGGCTTAAACGCGCTTGTGTGGATTTTTGAAAATATTTTCTCCTCACTCTTATTAGTGATTGTTATTTTATTTCATGAGGATATACGTCAAGGTCTTTCTACTCTCAATTTCTACTCCCTTTTCAATATGAAGCAAAACTACAGTGCTGACACAACAGAAATTCTTTGTGATGCATCTTTTGCCATGGCAGAGCAAAGCATAGGCGCGCTTATAGTTTTAGAACGCCATATCCCACTTGGCGATATCACAGAAAAAGCCCTCATACTTAATGCGGATTTGAGCGTGGATTTACTTTTGACTCTCTTTTATCCAGGAACAGCACTACACGATGGCGCGGTGCTTCTTTCAAAAAGTGGCAAAATTAGAGCGGCGGGCTGTATATTGCCACTTGCAGAAGTGCATAGGCAACATTTTGGCACAAGGCATAGAGCGGCCATTGGCATAACAGAAAAAAGTGATGCTCTTGCTATTGTTGTTTCCGAAGAAAGAGGTGAGGTGAGTATAGCTCAGAATGGTAGCTTGTCTGATCCACTGAATAAAGAAAGCTTTATGAGGGTATTGAATAATGTCATCCAAAATTAAAAATTTTTATCGCACCATTGTTCCTAGCACAAAGAATGCTCTCTATCTCTTTATTTCTTTTTGTGCCTCTCTTTCTTTATGGTTGAGCGTCACGACGCAAGAAGTAGTCACTTCAAGTTATAGTGTGCGCATCGATACAATGGGCTTGCCGCAAAATCTTATTGTTACAGAAGGTATGGTAGATACTCTAAGCGTGCGGTTGAGAGGTTCGGCAGAATTTTTCTCAACTTTAAACAGCAGAGATTTAGTATACGCACTTGATCTTTCCACTTTAACAGAAGGTGCGAGTGTGATTTCGCTCGATCTTTCAGACGAGGCAACCTACGACTCTTTTGATGTTTTAAGTGTTGAACCTTCGCAATTAGTGATAGTGTGTGAAGAAATTTTATCAAAAGAAGTGCCGCTTGAAGCTTTACTTGTGGAAAATACTGCCATTGCAGAATATCTTATCAAAGACATCAGCCTTTTGCCAAAAAATATAAAACTTCGTGGGGCAGAAAGTGTGGTTTCAAAAATTTCTCGTGTAGTTGCGCCTTTGAGTCCTTCAATAAGCAAGGGGGAGGGCAGGCATATAGATTCTGTCGCACTCATAGTGCCAGAAGGCACAGAGGCAATTCCTCCAGTTGTCGATGTTGCCTACACTCTTGAAGCAAGAACTATTAAATAATAAGGAAATGGCAATGCTCTTTTTGAAAAAAATAAATTTTTCCCTCTTTTTTATGATTTGCTTTTCCCATCTTTCTTGTAATCTTGCTTTTGCACATGCAGAATATACTATTGAAGCAATAAATTTATTAGAAAAAGAATCTATTTTGAGTATTGCAAAGAGTGAATTAAGAAATAAGCTTATTAATGAAGAATTAAAAGAATCTGAAATTGAAAAAATTATCCTCCTTGCTGATTTTGATGAAGACAGCGCAAAGGCTCTCATGGCTATGAGTTTGGATATAGAATTTGACGATATTGTGAAGATAAAAGAAGATAAAGAAAAGAATACTTCCATATACCAAATCAAAGCCTTTATAAGAAATAAAGCTGAAATTATTCCAGATATGCAGGAAAATATGGCAAAGAATTTGCTTTTGTATAGGCTTATTCAAATAGAAAAAGACACTGAAGATCTATTGAAAAGTATAGAAGAATCTCTCACAATTCTCAATAATTCAAAAAATACAGAAAAAGAAAATCCTATACTCAAGCTGACAGAAGAAAAAATTCAAATGCTTCAAGCCCTTTCTTATATGTTTGAAGAGTTGACAAATGAAAATTCAAGCGAGAAAACTTGGGAAAATCCTGATGAAGTGATAGCCTTGCTTGAAGCCCTTGTTTCTTATTCAAAAATGCCGCTTTCTTTATTGAATAGTCTTGCCGAAGTCTATCTTTACAGCGAAAGACCGCAGAAAGCTTTACAAATAATTGAAGAAGCCCATAAAAAGTATAAAGAGGTAAATCTTTTTACTGACTATCTTAATATATTAACAGCCCTTATGCGAAAAGAAACTGCTTTAGCTGAAATAGATGTGAAAAATGCTATGGCAAAGCTTGATGCAAATGTTCTATACACAAATTTTATGCGCCCTTATTTTCTTGTGCTTCAAGGTGCTGTAGCGCAAACAAAAGAAGATTTTCCTAATATGTGCAAAGCCTATGAGGAAGCTTGCTTTTATAATCATTGCGCGCCTTATTTCGCTGTACAAGACACTTGCACGGCAATTTTGCAATAAATTAAAAGTTGAAAAATCTATTGAAAATTAGATTTGTAATGAAATAAGAGGCTTGCAAAATTTTTCTTGTTTTTTTCTAGAAAATTCATTTTATCCCTATTGAAGTCTAGGGAAAAGACGATAGAATTTATGAATGAGAAAAAGAAAAAATAGGAAAATTTCATGCGAAATATGACAATACATATACTTGAGCATAATGATAAAATAAGCTTTCCCCCACTTGAAGAAGCAAAAAGTTCTGGCCTTTTGGCTATAGGCGGAGATTTATCTGTAGAAAGATTGCTCAGCGCGTACAAGCAAGGCATTTTCCCTTGGTATGGCGAGAATGGCCCGATTATGTGGTGGAGCCCTGATCCAAGATGTGTACTCTTGCCGCATGAGTTCAAAATTTCACGCTCTCTACAAAAAATTATCAATAAAAATACATATCAAATCACAGTAAATAAGGCCTTCAAGTCCGTTATTTCTCAATGTGCGCAGATAAAGCGTGAAGGACAAAATGGCACTTGGTTACAGCCTGAAATGATTGATGCTTATACAAAATTGCACCGCTTAGGTTATGCCTATTCCGTGGAAGCTTGGGATAATGATGAACTTGTAGGCGGGCTTTATGGTATTGTTTTGGGCAAAGTTTTTTTTGGCGAATCAATGTTTTTTACTAAGGCAAATGCTTCTAAGGTAGCTTTTGCGACTTGGGTGAAATATTTACAAGAAAATGATTTTCGCATGATTGATTGCCAGCAGACTTCGTCACACATGATTAAAATGGGCGCGAAAGAAATTTCTCGTAATGAATTTACGCAAAGGCTTGCTATGGCGATATAGCCTATCTTATAAGGAAATACTGCTATTTAGAAAAAATGCTTTTGAATTTCTTCTTGACGTATGCTGAAAAAGTCTTATATTATTCGAACAGAATTATTTTATTTTGTTCGAATTTTTTTTATTTAAAGACTGTAAGGGAAGATTATGACACAAGACGCGCACACAATGCCAGAATGGGCATTGCACTATATTGATGAACCCGTACCTACAAGTTTTGATTTTGAAGTAAGATCAATTCAAAGCTATTTAGACGAGGCTGCAGAAAAATATCCAAAGCGCAAAGCCATTATATTTAAAAATTTCAAACTCAATTATGCTCAATTACGCCAGAAAGCCGAAGTTATGGCAGCTTCTTTAAGAAAGCAAGGCCTTCAAACGGGAGATAGAGTTGGCATTATGTTGCCTAACTTGCCGCAAACAATTATTTCCATCTGGGCTGTTTTAAAAGCAGGCGGAATTGTGGTTATGGTGAATCCTCTTTATATGGAAAGAGAAATTGTCCATAACCTCAACGATTCACGTGTGAAATTTCTTATAGCACTTGATATGTTTTGGGATAAAATAAAAATATTGCGCGATAAATTGCCAGTAGAAAAATATTTTATCTCTACTGTTGCAGATGCTTTAGCTTTTCCTTTGAATGTTTTATATAATTTGAGGGAAAAAAGAGAGAAGAAGAAAAAAGTGGTGGAATATTCATCTAATGTTTTGAAATACAAAACATTTTTCTCAAGTTCTGAAAGATATAATGAATACCCTACTGACCCTGAAAATACTATAGCTTTATTGCAATATACAGGCGGTACAACTGGCTTATCTAAAGCAGCGACACTCACGCATCAGAATATTGTCGCACACTTACAGCAATTGCAAGGCGTGCATAAACAAGATGCCACAAGAGAAGTTTTGTCTGTTGCTGTTATGCCATTTTTCCACATCTTTGGGCTCACAGGCACAGTATTTATGCCAGCCCATCTTGCAAGCCCCACGCTTCCAGTGCCAAGCTATGTACCACGTGATATTTTAGAGCTTATCAAACAATACCGTCCAGCTCTCTTTATCGGCGCACCTAGCGTATATATTGGACTTATGCAACAAAAAGATATAAGCAATTATGATTTGACTTGTATTGACCTTTGCATAGTTGGCGCTTCTCCCTTCCCTGTAGATTCATTACGCAAATTTGCGGAAATAACAAAAGCTAATATTACAGAGGGTTATGGTCTTACTGAATGTTCACCTTGCGTGAGCGCGAACCCTGTTTTTGGTGTAAAGAAACCGGGCTCAGTAGGCGTAAGTTTTCCAGGTACATTTATTAAAATTGTTGATCTTGAAAGCGGCACACAAGAAATGCCTGAACATGAAATGGGCGAAGTTATAATTAAAGGCCCACAAGTTACACGTGGTTATTGGGAAAGAGACGAAGAAAATGCTCACTCATTGCGTGATGGTTGGTTTTTTACTGGCGATATAGCCTATAGAGATGAAGAGGGCTATATCTTTATTGTGGATAGAAAGAAAGATATGGCGATTATTGGTGGATATAACGTCTATCCTCGTGAGATTGATGAAGTTTTAATTGAGCACCCAAAAGTTCAAGATGCGGTTGCTCTTGCTGTAGATGATAAATCACGCGGGCAAAAATTGAAGGCTTATATTGTTCCAAAGCCTGGAATGGAAGTAAGCGTACCTGAGCTTGTGGCTTATTGTAGAGAAAAATTGGCAAACTATAAAGTGCCAAAAGTGTTTGAAGTGCGTGAAGAATTGCCAAAATCAATCCTCGGCAAAGTATTAAGAAGGGTATTGAAAGACGAAGAAGACGCAAAGAATAAAACTGAAGATGATAAAGTAGAGGGTGTACAAGAAG
>CAYJFE010000080.1:0-10973 GCA_964369165.1 uncultured Desulfovibrionaceae bacterium
GCAGTTTTGTATAGATCTGTTTTGAATTCTAAATCCATGTTTAGGCGTTCGTATTCCACAATAATTTCATTCAAAGCTTTTCCGCTTGTGGAGGCTAATTTTTCTTGCTCGCTCGCAATTTGCTTTTCAACAGCTTCAAGTGACTGTTCAAGCATCACTCTAGCAGGGTGATTTCGGATAATATTTTTTGGAAGAGCGGCAAGCTGGGTTTCAAAATTAGTTCTTTGTGCTTCAAGAGCGGCGATAATGCCTATAACGCTTTCAGCCGTAGCTTCTGGTGAGGCTAAGCCTTGCGCATTTTGATAGTCGACAAGTCTTGTTGTTGAGGCTAGTACTTCATTGTAAGCTATATCAACTTGCTCGTCCAAAAATTCCACTTGAGCTCTGGCAAGGTTATGGCTCATTTCATTCATGAATTTTTCGCCTTCTTCTACAAGTAAAAGAGCAAGTTTTTGTGCCATTTCTGGAGCAAAGGCTTCAACGCGGATTTTTAGTACGCCACCATAATCATCAAATTCAATAGACATAAATTTTGCCATATATTTATAGAATTCTTCAATGCTAAGATTGTCAGCGTTTAAGCGCGAAATAAAATCGTATTCATCACTTGAATATTGTGCTCGCAAGTCAAGCTGAGTGTCAAGAGTTTTGAGCATATCTATAGAAAGCAAATGCTCACGAAGCAAGAGCTGATCAGGGGCAGTCACTCCGCCTGTAATTCCTACAAGGCCTGCAATGCTCATTCCAGCTGGTGCGGCCGCCGTGTTTTGAATAAGCACAGTGGCTTCTGACACATATCTATCGGAGGCAAAAGTATAGTAGAGGCAGACAGCTAAAATACTTGCTAAGCCAATTTTCTGTATAAGGCTAAAAACTTTTTTGAGTTTTGCTGCCGCTTTGCCGTATTCAAATTCTGCTTCTTGGCTCAATTTTTGTGTTGCGTGTTGTGCTAATTGTTCATTACTCATAGATTTAATGTATCCTTATACGCTTCTAAAGCGTCGTCGATTTGTTCAAACCAATAGGCTTTGCCATCGTGTATCAATATGCCTGATTCACAAAATTGCTGTAGGGTTGAATCAGAGTGCGAAGTCATAATAATGCTTGCTTTGTCAGCCAAGTTTTTAAAGGCATCAGCCGCTTTTTGGCGAAAGCGAGCATCGCCAGCTGAAGTGACTTCATCAGAAATATAAACGTCAAAATCAAAGGCAAGCGAAAGTGCGAATTGCAATTTTGAGCGCATACCTGAGGAATAAGTATAGACAGGATCATTGAAGGATTTTCCCAATTCGGCAAATTCTTCAATTCTTCTCAATCTTTCTGTCATGTCATCTTCAAATCCATAAAGACGGCAAATTGTTTTTGCGTTTTGCCTGCCTGTTAAAGTGGCTTCGATGCCGCCATTGCCCATTGGCCAAGAAACCCTGCAATCTCTTTCTACTATTCCCCGTGTAGGATAGTCAGAACCGCCAATAATACGAAGTAGGGTGGATTTGCCCGCGCCATTGCAACCAACAATGCCAACACTGCGTTTGTCTGGTATCACTAAATTTATACCCTTCAAAATCCAATCGCTATGGCCAAGATTTGTTTTATAGCGTTTATGTACGTCTTTGACTAATATCATAAGGCCACCAATTCGGTTTCGTATGCTCTATAAAGCACCATAGCTAAGGTGAAGAGAGATAGAGCCCAGAAAAGTGAATAATATATATCAACACCTTGAAGGGTATAATAATTTTCAAAAAAACCAAGGCGTACAGTTTCTATGCAGTGCACTAAAGGATTTAGAAGTAAATATTCTCTGTATTGTGGCGGAATTGTAGTGAGAGGAAGAATTGCACCTGAAACAAAATAGAGTGGCATAATAAAAAGTTGAAAAATATGGCCAGCTTCTTGAGCTAAGCGTTGAATAACTGAACCTATCATGCCATAGGCAAGCCCTATAACAAAAAGAGGCAGTAGACCGACAAGTAAAATTAAAGGATCATAGGGAATGATAGGTACGCCGAAAAATGCCATTGTTCCTAGAATAATTGAAAAAACAAAAACCATAATAAAAGCTTCGACAATAGCTGCCATAAAAACAGCATCAAAGGGGCGCACTTGCCTAAAAGCAAAGAAAGCTCTGTTTGAATCAATAGAGTGCAGGCACAAAGCAGAAGTTCTTCTAAAAACAAAGAAAGAAAGCATACCTGTCACCATCCAGGCAAACATATCCACACCATTGACTAAAGCATTACGCATCATAGCACGGATAAGCCCAAAGACACCCACTTGAATGGCAGGATCTATAATAAGCCAAGCCCAAGCCATACGCTTGCCAAAAAGGCGATCAAGCGTGGTTTTTAAAAAGAGAGCCTTCCATGTGGCAAAAGTATTTTTTAAGGGAGTGCCCATAATTTCTTCTATAAAAAACTTTCTATCTAACCTGCATAAGGTCAATCATATTATAAGCATCAACGCCGTCAAGAGCAGTACTGGTCACTTGTCCAATAAGGCTTAAGAATTTTTGTAATTGCACAACTTCAGCATTTGAAACAAAGATAAGATCTTGATCTTCAATCATAAAGTTTTGTGTAAGCAAATAAGAAGCAGGGTCAGCATAGTCTATGCGATAGATTGTTGGAATAGGTTCATTTGTTTCAAAAAGGCTTGTGTCGCCAAAAGTATTTGCTGTTTGGATAGCATCTTTTTCAAATCTAAATACAAAAACACCGCTTGGGTTTGCTCTTGCTTCGCTAAGACCGCCAGCTCTTACAATAGCCTGCGCTAAGGAAATGCCTTGCACTTCAAAATTTGTTTCTTTTGGAGCGTTTACAGCGCCCATAATGGTATAACTTTTTGGTTGGTAGAGAGCTGTAATAATATCGCCAGGGGCAAGTTCAATATTTTGTTTTGGATCTTTGATAACAGTTTGTATAGGCAGGATTGAGCTTTTATCATCTCGTGTGAATTGTACAGCTGTATATTTCAAAGCTTCGGCAGCACCGCCAACGGAAGCAACAGCGTCTAATAATCTTTCTTTTCTTGGAGTGAGGGGCACAATGCCATTAGAGCGAAAATCGCCAAGCATAGTCACATCAGATGTATTGTTTCTAGCAAATTGCACAACTACTTGAGGTGAATTTGCCTTGCCTTGCAAACTTTTTGTGATGCTGTCTTCAATTTGGCGAAGCGTTCTTCCCGCTACTTTCACATGGCCGACATAAGGCACGGTGATTTTTCCATCTTCAAGCACCATTTGCGAAGGCAACACTTCTGCATTACCAGTAGTTAATGCGCCTGTTTCTAAATCAATGCCTGCACCGCCAAATAAAAGTTGTGGGTAAGATTCCCAAATAGTTACGGTGATGTAGTCACCTGGGCTTGCTACATATCTAAAATCGCTTTTTTCATCAAAAATTTCTGAAAAGAGAGGCGCTTTTTTCTTTTCGGCAAGAGAGTCCACTAAGGCTTTGTCAAGATTTTGTATGATGATGCCTTGTAATGTGTCGGAAGATTCTGCGCTTGTGATATACCTTGCCGTAGGGGCAGAAGTGGGCATTACTGCGCAAGAAGCAAGAAAAAGTGGAAATAGACAAAGGAGCAAACTTTTTGAGATTTTAGCAAATTTTATAGACATTATTCCCTCTTTATACGAATTTTTTTAATAGATAAGACACAATATCAAGATCTTCTTTCGTGTGCATAGAAGACAAGAAGAAGCGAAGGCGCGCGCCCTTATCCTCCACAGCAGGGTGGATAATAGGTTGCACATTAATGCCTGCTTCAAAAAGTTTGTTTGAAACACTCACTGCTTTTCTACTACTGCCAAGCACAACGGGCACTACACAATAACCCTGACTAAGACCAATGTCAATACGCGAATTTTTTAAGATTTCGCAAAAATATTGAGCATTTTCCCTTAGTTTTTCAACTCTTTGAGGTTCTCTGAGCATAATTTCTAAAGCTTTATTTGAAGCAGCCGCTAAAACTGGTGAGAGTCCAACACTGTAGACAAAGCCAGGCGCATCGTGCTTTAAAATATCTATGAGCACTTGAGAACCAGCTATATAGCCGCCACTTGAAGCAAGAGTTTTACTTAAAGTACCCATCCAAATATCTATGTCATTTGGATTTACTTGAAATTCTTCAAAAGAACCTCGCCCATTTTTACCTAAAATTCCAAGAGCATGGGCTTCGTCAATCATCAAAAAGCATTGATAGCGTTTTTTCAAGTCGACTAAAGTTTTCAAGTCAATGGAATCGCCGTCCATGCTATACACACCTTCGGCGACAATAAGTGCTCTTTTGTACTGCCCACGATTTTCAAGCAATAATTTTTCAAGTGCATTCAAATCATTATGCGCAAAAACTCGTCTTGTCGCGCCTGAAAGCTGTATGCCTTCAATAATACTATTATGGATAAGGCTATCGTGAAAGATAATGTCTTCTGAAGAAAAAAGTGTGCGTAAAGTTGTGACATTACAGGCGTGTCCGCTCACAAAGGTGAGGGCAGCTTCAGCTTCATACACTTTTGCAAGTTCTTTTTCAAATTCATTTTGAATATCTTTATCACCAGCCACCAACCTTGAAGCTCCTGCTGAAGTGCCGTATTTATCAATAGCATCTTTAGCCGCTTGGTTCACTTCTTCATGGCTTGAAAGACCAAGATAATTGTAGTGTGAAAAATTGAGGTATTCCTTTCCGCCTATAATTGTTTTTGCACCATTTTTTGCTTCATGTGTGCGAAAATAAGGGTTTTCAATATGAAAATGCTCAGCCGATTTTTTCAGCATATGGATTTTGTCATAATTAGGCAATGTGTCGAATCTTGTATATTTTTCATGCACTTTTACGGAAAGATGCGCTTTCACATCAAGACTATCGTCTACAGGATTTGTATTTTTTCTTTGCAAAACCCTTGTAAGAAGATTTGAAACCGAAGATTTTTCTTGTGACATATTTTGCCTCGCCATCTTTTAGCTATTATTGCTTACTTTATCTGACAATGCTTGACTTGCGCTTTCTGTAAGAGCTTCGCCATGCTTTTCAAACATTTCTTTTAGCGCAGTATCGCTCTCATTTTCTTCACTAGCCGAAGTATGCAGTAGTTTTTCCACAAGCTTTGTGGCTATGCTTTCAATTGTT
Organism: uncultured Desulfovibrionaceae bacterium; assembly: GCA_964369165.1. Classification (GTDB taxonomy): domain Bacteria; phylum Desulfobacterota; class Desulfovibrionia; order Desulfovibrionales; family Desulfovibrionaceae; genus CAYJAZ01. The sequence goes on from CAYJFE010000080.1 coordinate 5,134, forward strand.
GGCGAGCCTTGGAATAATATAGCAGGCAAGCGTATACCAAAAGTTTTTTCAAGTGCCAAAGCAAGTTCAACTGCCATCAAAGAATCAAGGCCAAGCGATTGCAAGCCCTGTGTCCTTTCTATATGCTTCACGTCAAGCGAAAGGATTGCGCCAAGCTCTTGAATAAGCATTTCGCAAACAGTATCAAATACTTCGCTTTCACTCATAGTGGCGAATTTCGCTAAAAGATCCACATTGCTCATATCATTTTGATTTGATTTGATAGAGCTAAATAATTGTTTGTAGCGTGAAGCTGTATAAGGTAGATTATTCTTTACCTGCGCCCAATCAACATTTGTGATGATGGCAAGACCTTTGTCTTCTGCCAAAACTTGCCCAAGGTGAGTAAGTGCTTCTTGTGAGGAAAGCACAGGCGCACCCATATGTGACTCAAGGCTTGATTTTACATGACTATTTTTCACTAAATAACCAACATCGCCAATAGGGCCAAAAGCCACGCAAGTTGCTGGTAAATTCATGCTTTTTCTTAAAAGTGCCAAGCCTTCTTGCCCAGCATTTGCGGCAACATAGTTTGCTTGCCCAACATTGCCTAAAGCTACTGAAATTGATGAATAAAGTATAAAATGGTTCAGTTCAACACTTTCCACATTCACACTTGCTTTATGCAGATTCCACGCGCCAATTAGCTTAGGATTTATAACTTTATCAAAAGATTCTTTATCTAATTGCAATAAAAATCTATCGTCATAAATTGCGGCTGCGTGCAAGATGCCTTTTAATTGCAATTCTTTTTTCTTTGCAAAACGGGATTGTATTTTCTGTAGAAGTTCGTGAGCTGATTTTTCATTTGTAATATCGCAAGTTTCTATAGAAATTTCAACATTGATATTTTTGAAATAATCAAGAATATCTTGCGCATCTTTATGTTCCATGCCACGTCTGCTTGATAAAACAAGAGATTTCACACCTTTTGCCGCAAGCCATTTCGCGCTTTCAAGGCCAAAACCTTCTAATCCGCCCACAACAAGCCAAGTGCCGTCACGATTCCAAGTTTTACTTTGTTGCGCGCTTTCTTTAGGAATAATCAAAGAAGGAGCTTCTTCAAAGGTAATAACGATTTTACCAATATGTTGAGCCTGTTGCATGGTTCTGTAGGCTTCAATGATTTGATCAGAGCTGAAAGTTCTTACAGGCAGTGGCGAGAGCACTTCATCGTGGAAAAGTCCCATCAAATCGCGGAAAATGCGTGATGAAAGCTGTGGGCGTGCCACAAGCATTTGATCGGCATCAATAGCGAAGTAGGAGATATTATCCTTCAAAGGCGCAAGGCCTACAGAAGTATTTTCAACAAAATCCCTTTTTCCAAGTTCTAAGAAACGACCAAAAGGTTTGAGTAGGCTTATGCTACGGCGCATAAAGTCATTAGCAAGTGAATTGAGAACAATATCAACACCTTGCCCCTTTGTATCCTTTTTGATTTGGTCAACAAAATCAAGCGAGCGTGAATCATAGATATGCTCAACGCCCATAAGACGTAAAAGATCTCTTTTTTCTTGGCTACCAGCAGTGGCATAGATTTCTAGGCCGAAATGCTTTGCCAGTTGAATAGCTGAAAGGCCTACACCGCCAGCCGCTCCATGTATAAGAATTTTTTCATTCTTTTCAGCTTGTGCAAGATGCTTCAGTGAATAGTAGGTGGTGAAAAATACAGTTGGCACAGAAGCCGCATTCTCAAAAGACCAATGATTTGGCATAAGTGCGAGTGCGTATTCTTTAGTGACAATAAATTTTGAATAAGAAGATTTACCAAAGCCCACAACTTTATCGCCGACGCGAACAGTCGAAACTTCAGAACCAACTCTTGTGACAATGCCTGAAAATTCAAGGCCTAAAGTAGGGCCAGCAAAACCATTTTCAAAAACATCGTCCGGCAAAAGATCGAGCGAGAGCATAATATCTCTAAAGTTGAGGCCAGTTGCCATGGTTTGCACTTCAACTTCGTCTGGCGCAAAGGCAGTCTGTTCAATTCTTTCTTTCTGATACCATTTTAAATTATTGAGTGATCCTGCGGGGATAATATCAAGAGTGTAGTTTTCGCAATCTTTACACTCTATACTATTTTCCTTAGTTTTTGCAAGCATTGAGGCGTAGCGGCCTTTATGTGTGAGGATTATTTCATCAGTAAAATCAGTGCGTTCTAACTCGTCTATAATTTTATTAGCCCAAGTTTTTGAGAAAGTAAGCTCTTGCAAAGTGCAGGCAATATCGACAAAAGAGCATTGAAATTCAGGAAATTCATTCATAATAACACGGCCAAGCCCAGTTATCGCCGCTTGCGCAGGATTGATTGCTCTTGCGCCATATTCAGTGCAAGTGCCTGACATATTAGCAGAATCGTTCAAGGCTTCGACAAGTGAACCGCCATGAGTGAAAATCCAAAAACGGGCTTTTTCTTCGCCTATAAAGGGCATTCCATGAGCTTTTATAGCGCATTGACGCAAATCTTCTAAACTGTCGCTTAAAGATTGCATAGCCTTATCGACATTTTTACACAAGCCTCTAAGATAGATAATGTTTTTATAGATTTCACCATGGTCAAAAGATTCATCGTCTTCAAAGGAAATTGTGCAATTATGCCCTTTTTCTAAAAGTAAAGCAGAAAGGTTTTTGCCTAAATCTTTTGTGGAAGAGTCCGCTAAAAGGAGGTAGGAAGAAAGATTTTTCTCATGCTTATCTAATTGTTTATGAGCATTTACGTCACTTTTTGCTAAAAGTAAAAAAGCGCCTTCTGAAAAGTCTTTTGCCTCTTCTTCTTTATAGATGCTGATATCTTTGAATGATTTTTCTTGAAGAATTTTTTCCCAAATTTCAGGACTTTTGAGAGCAGAATTTTTATTTTCAGTCCAATAATTTTCAGCCAAACCGTCAACAAAATTTGCATTCCAGTCAGGATATTTTTCTGAGATTAAAAGTAAGCCATCTTCAAAAAGAAGAGTGTTTAAACTGTCAAGAGCTTGCGATAAGTATTTTGAATGATAAAGTATTTGATCGACAATGGCAATGTCGTATCTGTCTTCTTCGATATTTTTATTCACAGCTTTCCATTCAATTGCATCAAAAAGTGAGGCAGAAATGTTATGACTGTCCGCATAAAGTGAAAGAGCATTGTGAATTATTTCTTCGCTTTGGCAAAGAAGTTTCAAATTATATCTGTCGTTTGGAAGTAATTTAGATAAGCTATGCAAAATAAAGTGCGGAGTGTTAGAGAAAAGAACGATTTCTAGGCATCTTTCTTCTTCAATTTTTTCAGAAATATTTGATAAAAGTGATGCTAGAGTTAAATTGACTCCAAGCAGAAGAGGATCGGAAGCTCTTAAATTTTTCACCAAAGAAGAAGCAAGCACCATTTCTTGTAATTGGCTAAAAGATTTAGCTTCAGTCAATTCATCGCTAGAGATTGATTGATTTATATATTCTTCAAGGTGAAGGCCAATTCTGCCGATTTTAAGAAGATGCCCTAAACTTTCTGGAGCTTTGAAAAAGAGAGTTTGCCAAATTTCTTGACTGGTCGGAAGACTTTCAAGATTGTTAAATGTCCAAGAGTTATCGTCTTTAACGAGAATTTCTTCGTCTTTTAGAAGATCAAAAATCCATGCACCGTATTGGCTTTGCTCTAAGGCTTCAAAAGCTTTAATATTATTTTTGAAGAGCTTATGCACAATTTCCACTATAGAGGAAAAAGTGAGAGCGTCAAGAAGAGGCAAGCTTTCAGAATACCATTTTAGGCGTTCCCCTGAGAATGATGCGCTTGATTTTTGAATTTGAGAAAGTAAGCTTTGCGTGTCTTGAAAATTAAGGCTTTGTTCGCGAGTGTAGGGGAGTAAAGCAGAGTCTAGACTCCAGTTTACATTTGCTGATTTTGCTTGCTGAACAAGTGGCGCGCTTTTGAAGCGACAAGTAGAGGCTCTTGCGACTACTTTTCCTTCACTATTCAAAAGTTCGCAATTTGCTGTAAGAGTTCTTGAGGAAATTCTCAAAACTTCTACTCGGATTTGTGTGGCTTCTTCTTGCGAGTAAACAGAAATTTTTCCAATTTTTACAGGTAGATAAGCCATAGATTTATGCACAAGGCTAGCAGAGTTTGCCTTGTCTACACTGTTTATAAGGGCAATAAGTGAATGGAAGCAAGAATCGAGGGCGGCAGGGTGTAAGATATAGGAATTATTTGAAGTATCATCAATTGCAAGTGTGCCTTCTAAGATACTATCCATAATTTTCAAGTTTGTGACAGCTCTAAAAATTTTGCCGTATTCTAAACCAATAGCTTTTGCTTCAGCGTACAAATTTTCTGTAGGATATTGAATAGACAATTTATTTTTCTTGAGGGAAGGAATTGAAGCTTCGTCGATTGCTTCAATATTGAGCGAATTTGCCACTATTGAAGCAATGGCGTGTAAATTCCATGCATCGTCAGAAAGGCGCTCTTTTGCAAATATTTTTACTGTACCATCATTTGTATTTATCGCTGTACGAATGCTTTGCGCGCAGTTATCAAAGACAAGAGGGCTCATAACAGAAAGATTTTCTAGAGCAAAAGTGCTGTCTTTTTTCCAAAATGAGGCAGCTGCAAGAGCAATTTCAACATAGCCAGCCATGGGGAATACAATTGCTTCGCCGACTTTATGGTCGCCCAAGAGAGGTAACATCTTAGGATCTAAAACATTTTCCCAAAGCATATCCACACTATCGACTCGCCAACCCAGAAGAGGGTGCACTCTATCTTTGCGCCAAGCTTTTTCTGATGTGCGCACAACCCAATAACTTTCATTTTGCCAAGCATAGCTAGGTAGATCAACTTTTTTTCCAGTAAGTGGGAAGTAATCATTGATATTTTTAAAGTTTGAAGCAAGGCAGATATGTAAAGCTGTTTCGTCAATACTTTGCTGGCTTTCGTTTGATTTTGTCAAGGTTGGAAGCACGCAAATAGTTTTCTTCGCTTCCTTAGCACAATCTTTGATATATCTTTGTAAAATAGCATTCGGTGAAATTTCGACAAATATTTTATAATCTTTTTCTAGTAAATAATTGATACCATTAGCAAAAAGAACAGGTTTTCGCACATTGTCGAGCCAGTAGTCAGCATTGAGTTTCTTGCCTTCGAATTCTTCGCCGTAGACAGTTGAAATAAAAGATATTTCTTTTGCATTTTTAGGCTTAAGATTTTTGAGCATGGTTTTGAGTTCTGGCAAGACACTGTCGATGCAAGGGCTGTGAAAAGCATAGTCTAAATCTAAAAATTTAAAATAAATATGGTGACTTGCACAATATTTTTCAATGTCTTGCATATGGCTGTATGAGCCTGAAAGTGTGATTTGCGTTGGCGCATTTACGCCAGCTATGCAGACGTGCTCCTCAATTTGCATTTCTTTGAGAAGCTCTTTAGCTTTTTGTTCAGAAAGTTTTGCTGCCGCCATTTTACCGCAACCAGCTGTCATGTGTTGGCATTGACTTCTTACTGCAACTAGGTGGATTGCTTGTTTTAAATCTAAAATATCCGCTGCCCAAGCCGCAACAATTTCGCCTACGCTATGGCCTAAAACTGCACTTGGTTTTATATTTTTTGTTGCAAGCATTTTTGTGATTGCCACTTGAATAGCAAAAAGCAGAGGCTGAGCCATTGAAGCTTTATCGAGATCTTCTTTCGAACCATTTGCAATGAAATCAAGTATTGAGAATTGAATTTCTGGCAGCATAAGCTTGTCTAAGTCTTCAATATATTTTGTAAATTCCTCAGAGGTTTCAAGCATCTTTCTTGCCATGCCGTGCCATTGCGCGCCATT
>CAYJFE010000081.1:0-10804 GCA_964369165.1 uncultured Desulfovibrionaceae bacterium
GAGAGCAAGGTATGCAAAGTCAAATTGAAAATATTTTTCCCTATATTCCTCACCGTCCGCCTATGCTCCTGGTGAAAGAAATACTTTCTGCTACACAGGAAGCTATTGAAATTTCAACAGCAATTGATGCCGATTGCGTCTTGCTTGATGAGAATAATTTTTTAGAGCACAGTGCCTATGTTGAAATTATGGCGCAGGCTTTTGCACTAGGTGAAGGTTTTCTTCATAAAGAAAATCCTATAGAGTTGGGTTATTTAGCTACAATTCGTAATTTTAGTATTTATAAAGAAATTCGTCTTGGCGCAAAATTAGTGGCAAAAGTAAAACCTTTAACTTCAATGAATGGCGTTATTGTGGTTTTTGGCGAATTGTTTGAAGATGATGTTCTTCTTGCTCAAGCGCAATTTTCAGTCTATAGCCCAAGTTATGTGGATAGATAGGATTGTACTATGAAGCAAGTATCTAAAAAAACTGTTTGTTTTTTCTTGTCCTTCCTGCTTTTCTGCACTTTTTCTTTACCTCATGCCAAAGCTTCACAATATAATTTTTCAGAGAAAGAGGCACAAGAACTTTTACATAAAGTGGCAGATGCCGCTAGCAAATTTGAAAATCTTTCAGCCAAGTTTAAGCAAGATAAGCATTTGAATTTTATGCAAGAAGCTATCACTACAGAGGGCTTCTTTTATTTTGCCAATAGAAAAGATCATTTTACCTTGATTTGGGAATACCTCACTCCTGCGATTTCAGGTATTTTATATAGCAATAGCAAGGTTTTATTGTGGAATGAATCGCGTGAAAATGCGCATATTCCAAGCTCGCAAGAAGAGCCTTTTGTTAAAATTATGGCAAAAGAACTGATTTTTTGGATGGATTTAAATGTAGAAGAAGTGTATACGAAGTATCATGTTGAAATGATTTCTGAAAATTCTGTTTTACTCAAACCAAAACAAGAGGATATTTTCGAATCTGTGAGTCTTACTTTTTCTTTAGAAGGATATTTTTTGAAAGAAATCAAGCTTGATGAAGGCGAAGGAAACTATATCAAGCTCACTTTCTTTGACGTTGATGAAAATGTTATTTTGACTGACGATTTTGCTTGGTAAGGTTAGACTGAAACTATGAATAATTTTATCGCATATACTTGTAATCGTTTTTATTCTTATGCAATAAAGTATAGAAAATCTGTCTTTGCTCTACTCTTATTATTGCCTTTTTGCTCTTTTCTTCTTTTTTCAAATACTTCCATGTCAAATAGTAGTGCTGATCTTTTGCCAGATTCTTCGGCTTATCTGGAAAAAACAGCCGAAGGAATGGATCTTGCGCCTTTTAGCCGATTTTTTTATGTGGATATACATTCGAAAAATAGTGAAAAAGAACAATTGCTACAACTCGCTGATTTAATAGAAAATAAACTAATGTCTTATGGCTTAGAGCCGCTTTATTTCTATAAAGAAATTGAGCCAGAGAGTATTTTGAAGTTTTTTCCTCATTTCTTTTCAGAGGAGGCTGAAAATTATCTTCAAATGCTTCTAAATGAAGATAACATATCGCAAACATTAACAAATTCTTTTAATTCAGCCGCAACATTTGCCACAAAGGATTTAGTGCCTTGGCTACGCGCCGATCCACTCAATACTAGGCAGTTTTTATTGGATAAATTACCTCATACTGGAAGGCAGAGTAAAAAAAATATTGGGCACTATGCACTGAGTGAAGACGAAGAGCATATCTTGCTTGTCTTTGCTCCTCAATTTTCTGTGCATGACACGGAAAAATCAGCTGCAGTCTATAATGAAATTCTTCGTATAAATGCCGAATTACCAGAAGGATTTTCAATAAATACAAATGGTTCTTTAGTGCATACTGCGCTCAATACTCTTGTTATTGAGAGCGATATTCAAAAAATTGCCTTCTTTTCCTTGCTTGGTTTAAGCATAGTTTTTCTTTATTTTATACGCTCTTTTGCAGGCATCTGGTTGCTTGTGGCACCTCTTTTTGCTATAAGCATAAGTCTTGGAATTGTATCACTTTTCTCTGCCTCAATTTCAGGCATAGCCCTTGGTTTTGGGGCTTCAGTTTTGTCTATTGCAGAAGATTATTCTGTGCATATGCATTATGCGTTAAGGCTTGAACATGATAAGAGAAAAATTTTCGAGAACCTCTCTCTTCCTCTTTTTCACGGCTTTTTATTAAATGGCACTGGTTTTTGTGTGCTCTTATTTTCTTCTGTACCTGCGGTGAGACAATTGGCTTTATTTGCGCTTTGTTCGCTTTTTATAGGCTTTTTATTCGCACTTTTTATTCTTCCTCTTTTACCTTCTTTTGACAAAAGAAAAAATGAAAAAAATATAGAATTACAAGCAAGTAGTATAAACAAGAAAGAAGAGAAATCTCTGCCTATTGCGTGGCGCTGCACTGTTTTAGCTCTTCTGCTTTCTTCCTTGTGCGTATTCTTATTTTTCTCATTAAATTTAGATACTTCACCACGAAGTATGGGAGTGAAGCTTGATAAAGAAGTAGCAAACGCCTTGGAATTTCAAGAAGTTTGGGGAAGCGATTCAGGCTCTATTATTATACTTGAAAATGTTGACCATGTTGATGAGGAAAAGCTTTTTCAACAGGCTCGTGCCTTAGAAAATGCCTTTGAAGAGTTTGAAATTCTAGACAAATCTGAACTTTCAAGCATAGCTGATTTTATGATAAGTGCAGAAAATCAAGAAGAAAATATTATGCGCTGGAATAATTTTATTGAAAAACGAGGTATAGAAATAAAAAATGCTGTATTTTCAATAAATAAAGAAAAAAATATTCCATCAGTTTTTTTTGAACCTTTTGTGCAAAATCTGCACACTATTTCTGACAAAGAAGCTCAAACTTTTGATACTATAACTTTATCAAACGATACCTTAACTACTCTTTTTTCTTTGTTTTTTATTAATGATAGCAAGAAGATAAGAACTATATTGATGACTGATAAAAAAATCACTCAAGCAGATTTTGACAAAGCTCTCACAAGCCTTCTGGATGTGGAAATTGATGCAACTCTTCTTTCACCCGCCTTGCTTGAAAGTGAAATTCGCACAACATTCTATAATGAAGCGAAATATATCCCTTTAACTTTTTTACTTTGTGCACTTATACTCTTTCTAGTTTTTAGAAAACCTATAAAGACTTTGCTTGCGCTTTTGCCCGCGCTATTTTCGATATGTATTGTTTTATCAGTGCTTTATCTTAGTAATAATCCTTTAACTTTGGGCTCGCTTATTGCTTTGTTGATTGTGCTTGGCCTTTCGCTTGATCATGGAATTTTGCTCTCTCACAGTATTGAGCATAGTATGAATTTAGGCACGCATAAAGCTCTTTTTGTTTCATCTTTGACTACACTTTTGGGTATGGGGCTTTTAGCTTTTAGCTCGCACCCTACCTTACAAGATATGGGAATTGTTATATTTATAGGCCTTTTGGCTGAAATTGGGGCTTCCTTTTTTGTCTTGCCCCTTGTTTGTAAAAAGGAGAAAATCTATGTTTAATAATTTATTGAAATGTTTACTAATTTCTATGTGTTTTGTTTTTGCTGCTTGTACAAAAGATATGCAAGTGCAATCTTTTGATGGCAGAGGCAAGCTTTCTGGGTCAGTTTTGTATCATTCTGATTATAATGGAGAAATAACAAATTTGCCCCTCCTTGTTCAAGCTGAGTGGCGCGGTTCAAGCAATGCGAGTGCGAATAATTCTTCTGGTGATATCGCTCTTTTAATGATGAATGGAAGCCTTTTAGCAAGATGTGAATATTCCGCTACAGAACTTGTTTGCAAGCCAAGACTATCGCTTCCTTATGCTGAAGATGTGGCAGAGCTCAGCGCAAGACTTGTTTCGGCAAGCATTAATCATTTGCAGGGCAAAACTGCAGTCATTCCACGCACTATGCATTTTGAAGTAATTGACGAAAGAGGGGAGGATATATATCTTCTACGTCAGCGAAATGAATCTGTAAAATTGAAAATTAAGGAATTGGTATGGGAATAAGAAAGCATATATTAGAGTGTGGAGAGCCTGCTCAAATAATAGCTGAAAATGAAGGCAGATATTTTGTGAAAAAATTTTATTTCCCTAAAGATTTCATCGGTTTTCAGGGGCATTTTCCACAATTTCCTACTCTTCCTGGCATTGTGCAAATTATCATGGCAGAATTGACAATTTCTGAAGTTTTACAAAAAAAATATAGCTTAAAAAGTGTGAAGCAAGCAAAATATAGCGCGCCTCTTTCACCTGAAGAGGAGATTTTTGTCGAGGCAAGGCATAAGGATAAAAATGTGTGGGATTGCCTTGTAAAGACGCATGAGAAACAAGCAGCGCAGATTCGCATGGAATTAGTTGAAGAAAATCAAGAGCTAAGCGCATGAGAAAAAGAAATAAAGAGCGTGAATTTGCGCCCATAGTTTTTTCTAGGCAAAGACGAGTGCGTTTTGAAGAAGTGGATCAAATTCGTTTTATGTGGCATGGGCGCTACGCAAGCTGGCTTGAAGACGGTAGAGAAGCACTTGGCAGGGAATATGGCATAAGTTATCTTACTTTTTATGATAATAATGTTGCTATACCTTTAAAGACTTTTAATTTGGAATTTTTCGCTCCTCTTTTATATAATGAAATCTATACCATAGAAAGCTCTTTGCTTTGGAATGAAGCCTGTGTGCTCGAATTTGATTATAGAATTTTAGATCTAGATGGCAATGTGATGACTAAGGGAAATACCATTCAGTTGATGATAGATTTGCAGGGTAAATTGCTTATTGAAGCCCCTCAATTTTATAAAGATTTTTGCAAAAACTGGAAAGAGAATCAATCAAAAACTCAAGGAAATCTTGAATGAGTGCGTTAAAAATCGCCATTGTTGTGCCTGTTTATAATCATAAAAACACCCTGAGAGAGGTTGTTACACGCACTATTGCCTGTATTGAGTCGGAAGAAGTGATGAAAATTGCTCCTTGTACACTTTCATCAGTTGATATACTTGTCGTTGACGATGGCTCGAGTGATAATAGTCTTGAAGCTGTGCAAGAGCTTGAAATTCAAAGCATTGTGCATGAAGTGAATAAGGGTAAGGGGGCGGCTTTATTAACGGCAATGGACGCGCTTTTGGCACAAGGCTATAGCCACATGATTTGCCTTGATGCTGATGCTCAGCATTTTCCTGAGGATCTTCCTCAATTTATTCAAGAGATTATAGATAATCCTCATGCCTTTATTATAGGCAAAAGGGATTTTAGTGTTGATAATATTCCTGCATCGTCAAAATTTGGTAGAAAATTCTCAAAATTTTGGATGTTTGTGCAGACAGGCGTCTTGGTTTCTGATATGCAAAGCGGGTATAGGGCTTATCCTCTTTCAGCTATGAAATGCTTAAAACTTTCTGAAAGCCGCTATTCTTTTGAGATTGAAGTTATTGTGAAGGCCGCGTGGTCTGGCTTTGAAATTATTGAAATTCCTATACAAGTCTATTATCAAGAAGGTGATGAACGCATTTCACATTTTGATAAATTGAAAGATAATGTGCGCATAACTCTTTTGAATACACGCCTTACTGTGCGTGCTCTTGTGCCTATTCCTTTTTCTCACCATGTTTTAGATTTAGAAGAAGAAAAAGTTTCCCTGTTATCTCCGCTGAATTCGCTAAAATTACTCATGAAAAATGCAAAACCTAAGGAATTAGCTCTTGCCTCAACTGTGGCATTTTTTATCTGCACCTTGCCTCTTTTGGGTTTGCAAAGTATCTTGCTTTTGCTTGCGATAAATACATTAAAACTCAATAGATTGTGTGCACTTATGGTTATTCCTCTGTCTTGGCCACCCTTTTTGCCAGCCTTATGCATACTTGTCGGCTATAGAGTATGGAATGGAATGTGGCTCACCACCTTCAATGCAGAAACGCTCTACCATCAATTTGGGCATAGATTTTTAGAGTGGATACTTGGAAGTGTAGTTCTAGCCCCAGTTTTAGGCCTTTTGATGGGGCTTATTATCTATTTTCTTTGTCTTCTTGTTCGCATAAAAAGTAAGAAAAAGATTTAATCCTGCGCCCATTTGGATAAGACTAATGAGGCATGGACGCCACCAAGAGCAAAAGCGTTTTTAAGTATATGTTTTAATTCGTGTTTTTGTGTCTTTGTTTCAAGCTTCACTAAGGCACAAGCAGGATCAATATCTTCAAGATTATAATTTGGAATAAGAGTATTTTCTTGCAACATACGAACAGCGGCAATGCTTTCAAGTGCTCCACTTGCGGCAAGTGTGTGCCCCATATAGCCTTTAAGCGAACTGACACAAAGATCTTTGTCAAATACTTTTGCAATGCCCTTGATTTCAGCTTTATCACCTTCTATAGTGCCGGTTGCGTGCGCATTAACATAGTCAATTTCCGAAGTTTTGAGATTTGCTGATTCGAGTGCTTTTTCCATACATAAAGCTATAGCGTCAGAGTCAGGAAATGCTATGCTTTTTGAAGAACAAATGCTTGAAAACCCAGTTACTTCTGCTAAAATTGTCGCATTTCTTTCTAATGCGCTTTCAAGACTTTCCAAAAGCACTATGCCTGCGCCTTCGCCTATAACTAAGCCCTTTCTTTTTGAGGAAAACGGCCTTGAGGCTATGAGTGGATTTTCCTCATGAGAAGCCGCTCCTAGCTTGTCAAAAGTGGCAGAAGTAAGGATATGGTATTCGTCAGCACCGCCACAAAGCATATATTTCTCTTTTCCAAATGCTATGCGCTCATAAGCCATGCCTATGCTCATAAGGCCTGTCGCACAAGCGGCAGCAGGGGAATAGAGCGTAGAATTAAGGCCACAAGCCATGGAAATACTACTTGCTACAGTATGGCTCATCACCTTGAAAAAAACTGTGCTTCTCACACTTTCGATGTCGCCAGTAGTGATATATTCACGAAAAAAATCTTCAAGAGCGAGCGTGCTGCCAATGGTAGAAGAAGCACAAATGCCTATATCTTTAGGTATATCACTCAAATTAAAGCCTGCTTGCTCTAAGGCTTCAAAAGCGGCAAAGCAAGCATAAATAGACATGGGTGACATAGCTCTTCGGACTTCTCTTGGAATGCGCTTAACATCGAGTTCAGGTACTTTAGCCGCTGTTTTAAAAGGAGAATTTTTCCTTTCTTCGGCTGAGAGATTGGTGATGGCGCATCTATTTTCAACAAGACCATTCCAAAGTGCAGAAACATCTGAACCAAAGGGGGAAACTGCGCCCATGCCCGTGATAACTACTCGTTTTATTTGCATTTTCTAAAATCCTCCAAGATGCTGTCGTGCCCCAATAAAAATCCTGTGGTGACAGCAGCGCTGACAATGGCCCCAAGTATTCCCGGTAAGAGAATGTTTTGCCCTGCCATAAAAAGCCCTTCTATGCGTGTGACAGGCAAAAGTGGCATGGAATCAATTTCTTGAGCTATGCCATATATTGAGCCAGTAGAGGCATAAATCCAGTCTTTAAAAGTCTGCTCAGTAGAGCATTCAACAATTTCTATCTTGCCTAGTTGTGGCAAGCGCTTTTCGATACTTTTGACAATTTTTTGCGCATACAGCTCTTTGTCATCTTGATAACTACTCTTATCTCGTGTAAGATTTTTTTTGATTTTTGCAATGGCGCATAAGGGATAATAGCCATCAACAGCTTCACCACTGCTCAAATAAATGATAGGTTCTAGCTCTTTTTCAGAATCAATAGTTGCGCTATGGTCTTTGTCATTTTTATCAAGAAGATAGATGACTTTATCTTGCAGATAATCGCTTTTTATTTTGCCAAAAAGTATAAAAGGCATGGGAGTTTCTTGCATTTGAGCAATGCGATTCACAAATGCCGGGCGAAATGTTTGCGCAGGGGCAAGGCTTTCTAATTTCTTTGGGTGTCCTGTATAAAAGCAGTTTTCGCAAGCTATTTTTTCGCCATTTAAAAGTTGCACGCCTATAATTTTCTTGTTTTCAATTTCTAAGGAAGTAACTGGATTATTACATATAATTTCAATATTATGTATTTTTAATTCCTTGAGAAATGCATTTCTTAATGCTTTGCCGCCTCCTTTGAGTGAAGCGCAGGAACGAAAATAAGGTTCTGATAATACTGAATAATGTTTGAAAGAAGTTTTTTTGGGTTCTATGCCAATAAGAAGGCAACGCGCTTCAATCATTTGCTGTAAATGTGCGGGCAATTCAAATTTTTCAATAGCTTGTCTTATGCTTTCTTCCTCCTCAAATAATTGCTTAGGAAGTTCTTTGATCTTCGGGTTTACATAGGGCGATTTGTCAAATTCTTCTTGCATTTGTGAAAGAAATGCGTGAAAGTTTTCAGCTCTAAAATTTTTGTTTTCAAGAAATTGCGCTTGAATACTTTCTTCTAGTGTATGACTTTGTGAGGGAAAAGAAAATTTCTTATCATTAATATAAAATTCTTCCTCGACTAAATGTATATTTTCATCGCCTATATGTTTCCATATACCTAGACTGTTTAGCCATTTATGTAATACTTCACCAGGGAATATGCCGCCAATTGTGTGAAAACCAGTGTCGTAAAATATTCCATTTCTTTTGAAACCATTCAAAAGAGGCGCAGGAAAGGGCAGGGCTTCAATAATTTTAACTTCTTTGCCAGCTTTAGCCAGCAATAGAGCTATGCTCATGCCAGCAACACCTGAGCCAATCACAATATTAGACATGATATTCTACCACCACAGAGGCATTGCTGCCACCAAAACCTGAAGCATTGCAAAGAAGCATTTGCGGCGGAGTAGATATGCTTTTTTGTAGAACAGGAATTTGAGAAGTGACTTCATCGCCTTCAAAAAAGGAGGGACTTCCTGCACTAAAGGAATTTTGCGCCATAATTGTTGCATAGACGACTTGAGCCGCGCCCGCCATCCAAAATTCATGCCCTGTTAAAGCTTTTAATGCCATAACAGGCGGCATTTTTTCGCCAAATACTTTCAATAGGGATTTAGCTTCGGCTAAGTCGCCAGCTTGTGTGGAAGTTGCGTGAGCATTTATATGCGTGATAGCACTTGCTTTTAGGTGAGCACTCTCTAAAGCTTTTTGCATGGCGATAAAAGATCTGGAATTTGTGGGGTTTATCAAGTCGTCACCGTCAGATGAATAGCCTGAACCTTGTATAGTCGCTAAGATTTTTGCGCCTCTTTTTTTTGCGTGTTCTTCTTCTTCTAAGATAAGCACGGCCGCACCGCCACTAGGCACAAGGCCACTTCTTTCTTTATCAAAGGGGCAGGAAGCTCTTGTTATATCACTTGATTTTGAAAATGCATTAAGACCATCAAAAGAGCAGACTACTTCTTTATTGATTTCTTGCGCGCCGCCACAGATCATCATTTTTTGTCTACCAAGGGCAATGGCATCAGCTGCTTGTGAAATAGCCATAAGTCCGCCTGCGCAGGCCGAGCTAATAGTCCAAGAACCGCCCTTTATCCCAAGTAAAACTCCTAAATTCATGCTTATAGTAGAATTCATGATTTTAAACATATGATTACTGCCAAGCGAAGTGTTTTCAAAAGTATTTTCTTTGATTTGCATAAGTTCAAAACAAGATTTCACCGTAGAATCATTGCTGAAAATAATGCCTGTTTCATCATTTGCTATGTCTTCTTTTGAAAGCTTTGCCTGTTCTAAAGCTTGCATAGTGGCGACATAGGCTTGCTGCACAAAGTCAGGCATAGTTTTTCTTTCTTTACGATTGAGATAAAGCGTGGCATCAAAATTTTTAATGCTTCCAGTTAAAGAGCAGGCATAGCCATAGTCTTTGCGCTCTTTATCTTCAATAATGCCGCTTATGCCATGATAGAGTGAGTGTGCGATGCTTGCATGGTCAAGCCCTAAGACGGATATTGCGCCAACTCCTGTGATTACTACTTTTTTCATAGAATTCATTTTAGATATACAAGCCACCATTGATTGCGAGCACTTGGCCTGTCATATAAGAAGCTGCATCAGAGCATAAGAAACTCACGCAAGACGACACTTCTTCAACCTTGCCCACTCTTCCAAGCGGAATGGCTTTAATATATTCTTCAGTGGGGAGGTGTTCAGTCATACCAGTGTCGATAAATCCTGGAGCAACTGCATTGACAAGTATATTTCTTTTCGCTAATTCTCTAGCTAAAGCCTTTGTTGCGCCTATAAGGCCAGCTTTTGCCGTGCAATAATTCACTTGTCCTGCAACGCCCGTTTGCCCTGAAGTGGAGCTGATATTAATAATACGCCCCTTTCTTTTACGCATCATATGAGGCACAATCTTTCTAGTCACATGAAAAAAGCCATTTAAATGCACGTCCATGACTTGCGTCCAATCGTCTTCAGCCATAAGTCCAAAGACGGTGTCACGCGCAAAACCTGCATTATTCACCAAAATATAGGGAACATCTGTTTCCAGCAGAGGCTCGATGCTAGCATTTACTTCTTGAGGATTTGACACATCAAATTGTAAAAGAGTGCATTTAACTCCAAGAGCTTCGATTTCTTTCTTCGTATCTTCTGCGCCCTTTGTATCTGACTTGTAATTGAGCCAAATATCGTAATTATCTTTTGCTAAATGAAGAGCAATAGCCTTACCTATTCCCTTACTTGCCCCAGTAATAAATGCTATCTTTGACATAAATCCTTCCAATTAACTAAATAATTATAAAAATAACACACAAAGAATTGAATGGCAAGTGTGCCATCGATTGAAAAAAGTCATTTGAATAGTATAAAAAAACCACTCTTAAGCATAGAGCTAAGAGTGGCTTTTTGAGTAG
>CAYJFE010000082.1:0-8268 GCA_964369165.1 uncultured Desulfovibrionaceae bacterium
AATAACCCATGAAAGTATAGATGCCAGGATCAGCAAAAACGTCACCTGATGGAGCGATAAAGAGAATTTCGTGGCCTTTTTCGTTGAAAGGAGGATCAATTTTTATGCCTGTGATTTCTTCGATATCATCGCATAAAAATTCAACGATCTCTTTAAAAGCGTGTGGTTGAATACCAAGGTGATTACCTGTACGGTTACAGTTTGAAACAGGTTCCATAACCCAGTTGATACCAAGGCCCAATTCGTAAAGAAGTTCACGAATAATGGCTGTGATCTCAGCTGTATCGATACCGTATGGGCAATAGAGTGAACAACGACGACACTCTGTGCATTGGTAAGCATAGTTGAACCATTCTTTAATAATGGCTTTATCTAATTTTCTTGCGCCAGCAACACGGCCAAGAAGTTTACCCGCTAAGGTAAAGTCTTGACGATAGATGGAACGTAGAAGTTCTGCGCGAAGAACAGGCATATTTTTAGGATCATTTGTGCCTAAGAAGAAGTGGCATTTATCAGCACAAGCGCCACAACGTACGCAAGTATCTAAAAATACTTTGAGTGAACGGTGTTTTTCAAGGCGTGTTTTGAGTCCATTATAAATGATTTCTTCCCAGTTTTCAGGTAGATGCCAATCTTCTTCTTCAGGATTCCAAAGATGAGGGTGGGGCATTCCTAAATTTTCCATAATATCAACTTTCGCTGGATAGCAAAAATTGCCCGGCTTTAATTCCGGTTTTGTATCAAACCAGCTTTCACTAGGAAAGTCAGGGCTTTGAGCAAGCAGCTCATTTGGCGTAGGCAGTTGTGCCATAGATTTTCTCCATTTTGTTTGGCTTTATAAATATAAAGCAAGCAGTTGAGATAAAATATTGGATTTTCTTATTTAGATTCTTCCAATGGTTTATCAAGTGGTAAGCCTGCCTCAGCCATTGCTTCACGGAAATCGTCTTCATACGCTTCGTAGGTATGATATTTTTTAGGTGGATTCCATGGATTGATATGACGGTATTCTCTTGTATTGCAAAGCATATTTCTTGTTGGTGAGAAAAATACGCCAAAAGCATGCATAAGCTTTGAGAAAGGAAAATACATAAAGAGCACTGACACAAATACTAAGTGTACAAAGAAAATGCTTCCAATGCCTTCACCTGAAACTGGATTCAAGGTCACAAGACCCATGGTGAATACTTTTACTTGCGCAATGTCAACTTTATCAAAATAACGCATACAAATGCCTGACAAAACTACGCCCGAAATCAAGAAAAGTGGGAAATAGTCGTTAGCAAGTGAGATATAGCGTGTTTTTGGATTCATCAATCTGCGAAGAATCAAGAAAGAGAGCGCTGCCACAATAAGGGCATTCGTCAAATAAAATCTTGGTGAACCAATTTGGAAAATGCCGTCAACAAATTCTAAAGCATTCACGCAAAATGGTACTGGTTCTAAAAAGAAGCGCATATGACGGAACAAAATGAGTAAAAAGCTGTAGTGGAAAATCAAAGCGAAAAGCCACAAGAACTTGGAAGAATAATAGGTGACACGTGGAACACCGTCAATTTCGGTGCGCACGGCATTTGTGTTTCTGAATAAAGAACGGAAACACAATACTTCCAAGGCCATACGGCCCACTACTGCAATTTTAGATGTCGGTGCATCCAAGCGATTTGGCTTGATAAAATCAAGCGACTTGCCTTGTCCGCCGACTGTTGGAATGGCGAATGGCACAGGTGATTTTGCCCAGTAAACCATCTTCCATATGACACCAACGATGAACACTATCACGGCTACTAAAGGAAGAACAAATCCAAGGAATGATTGCATTCCCATGGCTGTTAGTCCTAGAGTAAGGAAGAATAGTGCAAGGGTTGCCCCAAGAGCGATAATCATCTTCTACCCCTATTGTTAGGTAGTTAATCAAAAATACTTTCTCAAAGTTACATTTATCCCAAACTAGGAAAATGTAGCTCTAAGCCTCCATAACTTAATAGTGAGAAAGCACACCTCAACACAAGTATTTAAGCTAAATCCGCATAAATACATTATAAACCAAGTTTATCTAAATAAATTAGACAAGTTATTCTATACAATAAATAAAAAAATCTCAAGAGCTAAATCTTGAATTTTTAAAATTTTTTTAGCTCTTTTTCTTCTTGCTTTAACAATTATATATATGTCCTTGACAGTCTGAATTATTGAATGTATTTAATCAAGAGAACTTCTGTTGAAGTGATAATTTTTAGGGAGGAAAAAATGCCTACAATATTTTACGATGGCCACGCAACGTGCAGAGTGAAAGATAAAGAAATTTTTTGGATCGACCCCTTTTATTTAGGTAATCCTCTTTTTCAAGGTGATTATACTAAACTAGAAAAGCCTGATGTGCTTCTGATAACACACGATCATGATGACCATATTGGGCAAGCAGTTGAAATTATAAATAGAACACATTGCAAGGTAGCTTGTATTTTTGAAATAGCTACACATTTGCGCGAATTAGGCGTGAGTGGTGATAATATTCTCAATTTTGGCATGGGTTTCAATATAGGCGGTAGTGTATATTATAATGATAATAAAATAACTATGTATCAATCGCAGCATACTTCAAAGCATGGCGTGCCTGTTGGCTTTGTTGTTGAAACTTCTTCTGGCTTTACTTTCTATCATGCTGGTGATACAGGATTATTTTCAGATATGAAGATGATTGGCCAATTGCATTCCATTGATCTTGCTATGCTTCCTATTGGTGATGTATTTACTATGGATGGCAAACAAGCCGCAATAGCTGCCGATTATTTGAATGCAAAAAAAGTCTTACCTATACATTACAAAACTTTCCCTGTTATAGAACAAAATACTGATAAATTTGCTTTATCTATGAAAGAGTATGCTAAAAATTCTGAACATTTTGTCTTAGAACCTAATAAATCACGTGAATATTAAAAAGGATATTTTATGGATCATTCACATTTAGTGCAAAATGCATTGAAATTTATGATGGAAGAATTGAAATTAAATCCTCAAAGAAATTTTATGGCTTTATGCGATGAAGCTGGGGCTCGCTTTAATCTTTCACCCCTCGAAGTAAATTCCCTTGGAAGGATATTTAAAGAAGAATATGAAGACAATCAATGATATGCAAAACATTGAGAGCGAAGCGAACAAATTCTTTAGCGAACGAAACAAGATTGACATATCTTGTGAGGGAGGTTTCGTGTACATATGTACCGAAACTATTATCATTAAAGAAGAATATGAAGAAAGCAAGCAATAAATATCATTATTTCAAAACCTTATAAAATTAGTTTGTTCTATGACATTAGCAAATAGAAAAATTTTTATAGAAATAGCACAAGTATTTCTTCTCACTTTATTTGTCATTCTCTGTCTAATATTATTAGGAAGAGCCTTGCAATTGAGGGACTTGTTGTTTGGCCTAGAGTTTGGGCTTATCGATACTTTTATGCTTTTTGTGTATCTATCACCCACATTTTTACAGATGGCTGCACCAATTGCTTGTATGATTTCAGTTTTTATTGTCTTTTTAAGACTTGATACAGATAGGGAAATGACAGCATTAAAAGCTGGCGGTATTTCTCTTTATCAACTTTTGCCTGCACCTATTCTTCTCGCTTTCTTGGTTTCTTTAGCTACTCTTTATCTTGCTATTTACGGCATCTCATGGGGAATGTATTCTTTTAGAGATTCCATTATGGACGTAGCCACAAATAGAGCAAAAGTTGTTGTTCAGCCTGGTATTTTTAATAAAGAGATTCCTGGTTTTGTCTTGTATGCAAAAAATGTCGATCCTTTAAACGGATCTTTGAGTGGCGTTTTAGTGAGAAATACGCAGAGCTCTAGTTCTGACTCACTACCATTTTCAACTACAACCTTAGCCCCTGAAGGCCAGCTTGAAGTTGATAGAGAAAATAGAGAATTACTCTTTTTATTAAAAGATGGTAATATTTATGCAAATGATGACAAAAGATCTACAACTCTTTCTTTTGAAGAATATATTGTAAGAATACCTTTAAATGAAGTATTTAAGGGGCTTGATTTAGGTGAAGTAAGCCCGAATGAAATGAGTTTTCAAGAACTTATCGAGATTTCGCCCACTGATCCACGCATGGAAGATTCTTTTTTTGCTAATAGAATTATGATTGAAAAACATAGTCGTTTTGTTTTTGCTTTTATGTGTTTTGTGCTTTCTTTGCTTGCAGTGCCACTTGCGAGTGCTTGTTCAGGAGTGAAAAAGCAATTAGGCCTTGCCATTGCCTTTTCTGTCTTTATTCTTTATTATGGACTCATTACTTTGGGAATCAATTTTGGCAAAAATGTCGCCCTTGATCCTCTTCTTGGCGTGTGGTTGCCTAATCTAGTGTTTTTAGCATTGTCTATCTTTATGATAAGACATTATACTCACGCGATAAAATAAAGGCTTATCTATGCTTCTTCGTTATGCTTTTTCCTCTCATTCATTTTTAGCTGCAATTATAATGCTGCTAGGTTTAGTTGTCTATTTTCTTGCAGAAATTTTTGAAAAACTTGAAAGATTTAATAGAGCAGGCTCGTCACTTTTTCTTTTATTAGAATATTTTTTCTATAGAACTCCAGGTATGATAGCTCTTATTTTGCCTGCAGTCTTTTTTTTGGCAGCTATAATATTCTTATGTAATATGGCGAAATCTCGCGAACTTACAGCCTTGCAAGCTGGAGGAGTGAAGCCATTAGTTTTATTGAAATATCTTCTTTCACTTTCGATAATTTGGGCTATTGCTCAATTGTTTTTTTCTCAATATGTGGCTATAGAAGCAACTAAAAATGCGGACTTTATATGGTTGCATCAAGTGAAAAATAGAGAGATAAAAGAAATTATTCTAGATAATGTCTGGTTTGTAGATGACGAATATATTGTGCATTTGCAAAGCCTTGATCAAGAGGGTAGGGGCAAAAATCTCACAGCTTATAAATTATCAGAAAATAACGAAGAAGTTTTAGAAATTGTGAGCGCAAAATCTTTAGAAATTAAAGAAAAAGTTTGGACTGTATATGATGGTGAACAAAGTATACCTAAAAGCTTTCAAGTAGAAAAATTTACTTCTGCTACACTTCCTATTGAAAGAGATTATACTCTTTTCTTTATTGCTGATAGCTCAACAAATCCGCAAAATCTTCCTCTACAACATTTAGACACTGCAATAGATGAGCTTGTGTTAGCTGGCTCAAATGTTGAAAGCCTTCAAACAGCCTTTCATATGAAATATGCTTATGCGGCTTCTGTGCTTGCCCTTTGTTTTGTTGCTTTTGCACTTATTTCTTGGAAAGAGAATGTCTATATCTGTCTTTCAATTGGCATGATTATCGCTTTTTTATTCTTTGTTTCTATCATGATAGGGCAAACTTTAGGCGAAAGCGGAGCCTTACACCCAATTTTAGCAGCTTGGTTCCCTCATTGCTTTGTTATTTTTTTCTCAATATTAAGGCTCTATAGCGTAAACTATAGATGATTTTGTTCTAACTTACTAAGAATAAAGACAATAAAATTTTGCACATTATTTCACATAGTAAAATAATAATAGATTACTCACTGTGATTATTGGCTTCTAGACAGCTTATTTCTAAATTTCTTTGAGCTAATGAAAAAAGTGTCAAAAGAAGCAAAAAAAGTTTTTTTAACTAAAATTCTTATTTTGCCTTATAACTATTCATACAGATAAAAATTTTGTTTAATTTTATATTGAAGAAGGATTATGTTATGAGTGCGACCATATACCCCACAGGTGTTACAATTTATAATCCAGAAAAATGCTGGAGTGGCTACACTGTCTTTCAAGCACCCGATATCGGTGCAATGTTAATAGATATGAATGGCACAGAGGTGAAACTCTGGCAAGATGTTCACGGTTTTCCAAACAAAATTCTTCCAGGTGGTTACCTTATGGGTAGCCTTGGTGAGCGCAATCCTAAATACGGACATCAAGATCAAACTGATTTGGTGCAAGTTGATTGGGACGGAAATGTCGTTTGGAAGTTTGATAAATTAGAATATATTGAAGATCCAGGTGAAGAACCGCAATGGATGGCTCGTCAACACCATGATTATCAAAGAGAAGGCAATCCTGTTGGTTATTATGTTCCAAATATGGAAGCTAAAGTAGAGGGTGGTAATACTCTCATTTTAGCGCATAAAAATGTGTTTAAACCTGAAATATCCGCACACCATCTTCTTGATGATTTGATTGTCGAAGTTGACGATGAAGGCGATATTCTTTGGGAATGGCTTATGAGCGATCATTTCGATGAAATTGGCCTTAATGAAGAATCATTAAATGCTTTAGCTCGTAATCCAAATAAAAACACTTTAGGAGCTGATGGCGCTATTCAATACGGCGATTGGGCTCATGTCAACTCAATGTCAACTCTTGGACCAAATAGATGGTACGATCAAGGCGATGAACGCTTTCACCCTGATAATATTATTATTGATTGCCGTGATTTAAATTTCTCTGCCATTATTGACAAGAAAAATGGCAATTTCACTTGGAAGCTCGGTCCTTATTATGACACTTCAAAAGAAATGAAAGAATTAGGCTGGATTATAGGTCAGCATCATGTGCATATGATTCCTAGAGGCTTACCAGGTGAAGGCAATATTCTGATTTTTGATAATGGCGGCTGGGCTGGATATGGTGCGCCAAATCCAGGTTCGCCACAAGGGCAAAAATACGCACTTCGTGATTATTCTCGTGTGCTTGAAATTGATCCAACCACTTATAAAATTGTGTGGCAATACACACCAAAAGAAGCTGGCTTCTTAGTACCCCTTGATGCACAACGCTTCTATTCTGGCTTTATCAGTGGAATGCAAAGATTGCCAAATGGGAATACTCTTATTTGCGAGGGATCTAATGGGCGTGTTTTTGAAGTGACGAATGAGCACGAAATAGTATGGGAATTTGTAAATCCTTATAAAGGGGAAAAGATGAATATGAATATGGTATATAGAGCATATCGTCTGCCTTATGAATGGATTCCTCAATTAGATAAACCAGTTGAAACTGCTATAGCACCCATAGATTTACAATCCTTTAGAGTTCCAGGTGCTGCACCTTTAGGCATAAAGCAAGCAACTCCAGTCAAGGGTACCAAGGGCTATTTCGGTGAATCAACTATGTGTGTGGCAACTGACTTAGGCGACTAAATGACTCATTTGAAGCAAAAAAAGTTTTTTGACATAAAATTATAGATTTATGCTAGAAATAAAAATCACATGAGTAAAGCTTGTGTAATTATAATAAATTTTATTAACCTACATTTTTATCTTACTAAGGAGTTTTAGAGTGAGTAAATACGATGTAATTATTGTTGGTGGTGGCCCTGCAGGTTTAACAGCTGCTATTTATGCTGTGCGTGCAAACATGAAAACTTTGATTCTTGATAAATTGGCTCCTGGTGGTCAAATTATTAATACAAATGAAATCGAAAACTATCCTGGTGTTGGCCAAATCAACGGCGCAGAACTTGCTATTAAAATGTTTGAACACGTTTCAGACTTAGGCGCAGAATTTGATTACAGAACTGTTCTTGAAATTAAAGACGCTGACAAAGAAGTGAAAAAAGTTGTGTGCGAAGAAGATAATATGGTGTATGAAGCATCAGCTGTTATCATCGCTACAGGCACACGTCCACGTCGCTTGAATGTTCCTGGTGAAGAAGAACACGCAGGCGCTGGCCTTAGCTGGTGTGCAATCTGTGATGGCGCACAATACAAAGGTAAAGATGTTGTTGTTATTGGCGGCGGTAACTCTGCTGTTGAAGAATCAATCTACCTTGCTGGCATTGTAAATAAACTTACAGTAGTAACTATGTTTGATCTTACAGCTGATCCAAAAGCTTGCGATAAATTACGCGCTATGCCAAACGTAACTGTATATCCATTCCAAGATATTATTGAATTTTTGGGCACAGAAAAACTTGAAGGTATTCGCTTCAAATCAACTAAAGAAGACGCTACTGAACGTACAGTTTCTTGCGATGGTATCTTTGAATATATTGGTTTAGAACCAACAGCAAAATTTGTTGAACCACTTGGCATTTTGAATGCACACGGTTTTATTGAAACAAATCACAGCATGGAAACTTCTATTAAAGGTCTTTATGCTGCTGGCGATATCACAAGCAAATTCCTCCGTCAAGTTATCACAGCTTGTTCTGACGGTGCTATTGCTGCTAACTCTGCTTCTAAATATGTAGAAAGCTTAAAAGGCTAAA
>CAYJFE010000082.1:8368-10702 GCA_964369165.1 uncultured Desulfovibrionaceae bacterium
AAAAAGGAATTAAAACAATGATTAAAGAACTTACACAAGATGAATACAATGCTATGGATCAATCAGTACCAATGCTTTTAGAATTCTATTCTAAAACTTGCGGTCCTTGCAAAATGCTTAGCTTTGTATTGAAAGACATAGACAAAGCAAATCCAGATTTCCCTATCTACACAATTGACTTCAATGAAAATGAAGCTTTGAAAGATAGTTTTGGTGTTAAAGGTTTTCCTACCATGCTTTTCATGAAAGACGGTAAGGAAGTCAGCAGATTAGAAGGTTTGAAACAAAAACCTGCTATTATTGCTGAAGTTGAAAAAATTAACGGCTAACTGCCAAACTGCATTAAGAGGATAATCTTATGGCTTATTTTGTAAAACACACTTATGAAGAACATTTAATAACACGTCAAAACAATGCAGAAGCTAAATTCTTAGCAGCTTTTGAAAAAGCAGCACCAAAATTAGCTGAAGCTCATGTTGTTGTAAACCCTTATCTTATCAACCCATTAGCAGCAGTTGTTATGTTCAAAACAGCTTCTGCTTGCGCACCTAAATTGACAATTCATGGTAAACGTAATAGCCGTGAAGACATTGTTCACACTTTTGAAAGCGCAACAAGCCACGTTTTGCCAGTTGTAGGTCTTTACGAAGGCATTGAAACAAAAGTTACTGTTGAAGCTGGCAGCGAATCACACACATTTATGATTCAAGGTGAAGCTCTTCCAGCTGACATTTGCCGTTGCGAAAATATCATGACAAGCATGGATTACTTTGGAACTGACTTTATGCTTCTTACACCTGCTGGCAAAAACCTTCCTACAGGTTATGACTATAAAGGTGATATCCGTTGGCTTCTTACTGAAAACACAATGTTTGATATCAAACGCTTGAAAAACGGTAATCTCCTTACTGGTTCTTCACGTTACAGCCGTATGCCTTATAATGCAACAGGTCTTATCGAATACACAATGGCTGGCAAAATCATTAAAGAATACCGTATGCCAGGCAACTATCACCACGATCAGTGGGAAATGAGAGATGGCAATATCTTAGCTCTTACTCAAGATTATTCTGAAGGTAAGTCAACTGTTGAAGATATGATTTGCTTGCTTGACAGAGAAACAGGTATGGTTCTTCGTAACTGGGATTTCAAAGACTTTCTTCCACAAGATCAAGGTGGCTCTGGCTCACAAGATGCTCATGACTGGTTCCACAATAACGCCCTTTGGGTAGACGAAGACAAAAAAGAAATTGTATTGTCAGGCCGTCACCAAGATGCGACTGTTTGCTTCAATTATGAAGGAAATGGCGGTAAAGGCGAATTGAAATGGATTATCGGCGATCCTGAAACATGGGCTGACGATATGCAAAAATACTTCTTCAAACCAGTTGGCGATGTTGCTAACTTTGAATGGCAACGTGAGCAACACGCTTGTGTTATCTGCCCAGATGGCGACATCATGGTATTAGATAATGGTCAATACCGTTCAAAACACAAAGATAAATATATCAAAAACAGAGATAACTATTCACGTGGTGTTCGTTACAGAATCGACACAGATAAAATGGAAATCGAACAAGTATGGCAATTCGGTAAAGAATGGGGTCAAGACTTCTATTCACCATACATTTGTAACGTAGAATACTATGCTGAAGGGCATTACCTTATCCACTCAGGTGGTATCGGTTATATCGATGGTTATGCTTCAGATCAACTTCCAGCTTTCTTGCCAACACTTCCAGCTGAAGAAAAAGCAGGTAAAGACATCTATATGTGCTCAAAAACTGTAGAAGAAAAAGACGGCGTAGTAATGTACTATCTTGAAGTATCAGGTGGTAACTTCTACCGTGCTGAACGTCTTCCTGTATACCACAGCGGCAACAACCTTCCATTGGGCGAAGGCAAACTTCTTGGTGAATTAGACATTACCCCTGAATTCGGCACAATCCCTGATGTTGAAGAAGTAAACCAAATCGTTCCAATTTCAATGCAATTAGTTGTAGCTGAAGAAGAAGATAAATTCGTTCTTACTGGCGAATTTGCTCGTGGTTCACTTGCTATGTATGTTATTGAAGGCAATGGCGAAAAACATGGCTACTATATCAACACAGCTGCTGTTAACTTCCTTGCTATGTGTTCAGGCGCATTCTTAGAAGAATCAGTAAACACTGTGAAATACAGCCTTTCAAAACGCGGCTTCAAACCAGGCGCTTACGATATCAAAGTTGTTTTGAATGACAAAATGTATCAAACAGGCGTACGTTTCTATATCTAATTATTAGTATAGAGAATTAAAAGTATAAGGGGAAGATTTTATCTTCCCCTTTTTGCATT
>CAYJFE010000083.1:0-10474 GCA_964369165.1 uncultured Desulfovibrionaceae bacterium
GCAACAGCAAGGCCTGTGCCGCACTTTTCACGCATCCAGTCGTGGTGAGCGAGGAGGGTGCCGACGGCGTAGATATTTTTGTGGATGATTTGACCTTTAAAATCTATGGGCATAAATTCATCATTTGTCATAACACCAGCATAGTTGACAGGGTGGCCGTCTTTGTGGAAAAGATTTTCATTATGCCATAATTCACGCGATTGCGGCTGATGAATAGGTAAATCCATCACATTTTCCACTATACCCCTTATAGGGTCAGCATAGAGTCCATTGCCAATAAATCGGCCTGTAGCAAGCATAATATATTTTGTGTAGATTTCTTCTTGTATGTCTGGCTGTCCGATTTGACTAAGCCTTACAATATAGCCTTCATCTTTTTTTATCACGCTTGTTGCGCGCATAAGTCTTCTTGTGGCAACTTTATCTTTTTCAAGGTATTCATCAAAAATATTTTTCAGCCTAAAACCTGGAACAGAAGCAGGTAAAGTTGGTATTTCAAAAACAGGTAAACCTATTAATTTTGACAATCTTTTTGTGATAAGATGTGAATTATGCACACCTAATATCGCAGGTAAGCCAACGCAAGCTATATGTTTCATTTGTTTGAGGTGGGGCTTAATAGTATTTGCTAAAGCTTCGAGATGCAAAGGTAATTCAAGTGCTTGTGCCATAGATCCAGGCAAAAGAGGTTGCTCGATTTCAGCAGGGAACATAATTTTTATAGCCGTGAAGTCAAGGCCGTTTTTATTGCCAACTTCTGCAATTTGTCTTGCTGAATATTCGCGCAAGCCGTGAAAATCAACAAGCAAGGTAGGGAGTTTTTTTTCTAAAGCTTCAACGCCAAACCAAAAAGATTCGGGCACAGCCCAAGTGGTTTTTGTGCCGCCCATTGGAGTGATAATTTTACTTGAAAATTCACTTTTGTGTTTATAGGGCATTCCTCTTTTTCCTAACCATTTCAAAACAGTATTCATTGCTAAACGTGTATTATGTGCCCCAATTTTTGCATAGGGGTGCAAAGGTTTGATGGTCTTTAATGTATCAATAGATAGAAAAGGTTTGTCCGTGCCATAGACATCTAATAAGCCACTAGCGAAGACAATTTCGGCTGTACTGCCGGCTTGTAGGACGGATAAGCCTTGCTCTCTGGCAAATATTGCCCCAGCTGTCCCTGCAATGCCTGAACCTGCAATAAAAAGTTCACAATCGTATATATTTGACATAAAAATAACCCTTTATCTATTCAATTTTCACTAATCGTATTTCGTTTTGGCATGCTATGCACAAAACCTCGCTCACAAGAAGTGTGATTCTTGTTTCGCTCGTTAAAGCCTTTATTCAATCTCGCTTTCAAGGCCAAGTAAGCCAAAATAAAGAGCTTCTTTCAATTCCGCTTGGCTGAACTGCTTGCCCCACATGACATAACGCTGACCTTTCCACCTGCCGTTTAAAAATTCACGCAAACCCTGCACGCCTTTAGTGTCGCTGACTGCAAGATTATCATAAAGATGCGCCGTAACCCTTGCCGAGCAAAAAGTGCCTTGACATGGGCCCTTACCAATTCTTGAACGCGCTGCAACTGAAGCCATCTGCGCTTGCCCAGGGCCTTTATCGTTCCAATTAGAGAGGATTTTATCCACTGCAGATTTTGGCACAACCTCGCATTCACACAATAAAAAGTCGTGCGGTGTGTGTTTATTCCACCATGCGTACTTGTGCGTGAGGCCAGGATCAGTCCATTCAGCCATACGAGAAGGAGTGACAACAGTTGTAGCCGTTGTGCAACAATGTTTATCAAGATCAAGCCCAAGACGCTGACAAATGAAATCACTAGTTTTTTCAGCCATCAATCTATAAGTCGTGAGCTTTCCTCCTGTGATTGTAGTGAAATTTGAAAGATTATTTTCTTCATGGCTCAAAAGCGCAAAACCACGGCTTGCACCCCTGCCGTCTAAATCATTACTTGATTTCAAAAGAGGGCGAATGCCTGCATAGGCGCGCATAAAGAGAGTTGTTGCAAGTTCGGGCACCATAGGAATGCCTTCTTTTAAATTTTTGTCTACTTCAGGAATGGTAGGATAGTGATCGTCAGGGCTTTGCACTGTTACTGAAGTTGTGCCTAAAATTGAAATTGAACCGCCAGGCACTAAAATATCACCGTCGCCAGGAGAGCGTAATCTATTGATAACTTTGGTAGTAAGGCGAGATTGTGTGATGAGTAATGTGCCTTTTGAAAGAGTCATGCCCACATTACAGCCAGCAAGTGAAGCTATCTGCGCAGCCCATGCTCCGCCAGCGTTGACAAATTGATCGGCTAAAATTTCAATAATTTCATTGTTTTGCGTATTCAATACTTGAGCTGAAACTATTTTATTTTTATTTTTTACAAAACCTACTACTTTATGCCTGCGTAAAAATTGTGCATTTGAAGTTTTGTGTTCAAGGGCAGAGGCTATATTTTCTAATGTGAGCATGAAGGGATCGATAGAAGCATCTGGAACTTTGTAGGCGGCAATCAGATTTTTTGCAAGAGCGGGCTCATCTTCTATTGCGTCTTTAGTATCGACTTTTTGCGCGTGAATACCAGCTTTTTCGCAAGCAAGAGGAAAATCAGCAATATATTTTTCGTCATCGCCTTCAACTGCAACAAAATATCCGCCGCAAGGATCTATGCAATGACCGAAAGTTTTTTTCAAAATTTCATTTTCTTCTATACATTCAGCTGCGGAATGCGAATCTTTCACGGCATAACGCGCGCCAGAGTGCAAGAGGCCATGGTTTCCGCCAGTCGCACCTGCTGCGGCATCTTTTTGATCTATCAAGATGGCTGATATGCCTCGCAGTGTAAGATCGCGTAAAATTCCCGCGCCTGTGGCTCCTGCCCCTATAATAAGTACTTGTGTTTCCATATCTTCATTTACTCTCATTAATCACTTTTCTATGAAAGAAAATATATCAATTCTTCACTTTTAGCAAGTTTTAATAGCTTTAATAAATCAATTTAGATAGAGCTATAATTATTATTTTTTCGCTAGCTCCCTATTTCAAAGCTTGATTTTTTTTTATTTATTGTATAAAATTATCCATTATAACTCTCGGATATAGTATGCATTTGATTCACATTGGACTTGATATTGGCTCTACAACAGTCAAAACAGTTTTCTTGGAAGAAAAAAAAGAAAACTCTCTAGGCTTGCATACAAATTCTCAAGTGATTTTTCGTGATTACCGTCGTCATTATTCGCAAACAAGAAATGCGGTGGCGCAAATTTTACAAGACGCACTTTCTAAGATAGAAGAAGAAAATCATAATATATTTGAAACAGCTACACGATTTACATTGAGTTTGAGCGGTTCTGGAGCCATAGCCTTAGCTGAGGAATTGAATATAGATTTTGTGCAAGAGGTGATTGCCTCAACCTCTGCTATACAAGCGATGATTCCACAGACTGATGTTTGCATCGAATTAGGCGGAGAAGACGCAAAAATTATATTCCTTAAAGACGGGATTGAGCAAAGAATGAACGAAGCCTGCGCTGGTGGGACAGGTGCATTTATAGATCAAATGGCGGAATTTTTACATACAGATGCTCTTGGTTTGAATGAATTAGCAAAAAATTCCAATACTATATACCCTATTGCTTCGCGTTGCGGTGTCTTTGCAAAAACCGATATACTTCCTCTTTTGAATGAAGGCACAGCCAAAGAAAATATTGCTCTTTCCATTTTTCAAGCTGTGGTCGATCAAGTGATAGGTGGCCTTGCGTGTGGGCGTGAAGTAAAAGGAAAAATCGCATTTTTGGGCGGTCCACTCACCTTTTTGTCTATGCTGAGGGAACGTTTTGCAATATCCTTAAAATTGACAGAAGATGAAGTAATTTTTCCTGAAAATTCGCAATATTATGTTGCGCTTGGTGCAGCTTTACATAGCCTTGAACATTGTCAGAGAAAAAATAGAGAAGACATTTCTACATACACGAAAGAAGAAATTCAAAGCTTTAGTGCTCAACTGCTAGAAGTAAAAGTTCATAATGTCAATAGTTTACTTCCTCCTCTCTTTATAGATGAAGAAGAGAAAGAAAATTATATCAAAAAGACTAAGGAAGAAAATATTGTCAAGGAAATTGACTTTGATATATTGAACGAGAGAGCAAAAAATGAACATATTCCTCTCTATCTTGGAATAGATGCGGGTTCAACGACAGTGAAGGCAGTTTTATTCACGCAAGATTTTGAAATTGTATATTCATATTATGCTTCACACACGGGTGAACCTCTTGATTTTGCTTATGAATTAATGAAAGAAATTTATGCCAAGCTTCCAAACAATGTTTCTATAGTTGCAAGCGGCGCAACTGGCTACGGTGCGCATCTAATCAAAACAGCATTCGGTCTTAGCCTTGATGAAGTTGAAACGATGGCACACTTTAAGGCTGCACGCTTTTTCTTGCCTAATGTGTCGTATATATTGGATATTGGTGGACAAGATATCAAATGTATGCAGATTCAAAACTCGATGGTGCAAAGTATAAAATTGAATGAAGCTTGCTCGGCTGGCTGTGGTTCATTTATTGAAAACTTTGCGAAATCATTGAATATTTCTCTTGAAGAATTTATAGCTGCGGCTTCGAACGCGCATAAGCCTGTCGATTTAGGCACACGTTGCACAGTTTTTATGAATTCAAAGGTTAAGCAGGCTCAAAAAGAGGGTTATACTCTTGAAGATATAGCCGCTGGTCTTTCCTATTCTGTAATTAAAAATGCACTTTATAAGGTTATTCGCATTTCAGGGCCTGAAGATTTGGGCGATGAAGTGATGGTGCAAGGCGGTGCTTTTTATAATGTAGCTTTACTGCGGGCTTTAGAAATTGTATTGGGTAAAAAAGTCACTCGTATGTCAATTTCTGGATTGATGGGCGCATTTGGTGCGGCTTTAATCGCTAAAGAACATTTTGAAAATACAAATGAAACATCAAAACTTCTTTCAAAAGAAGAAATGCAAAATTTTAAAGTCGAAACAAAGACAAGTCGTTGTAAAAAATGTACAAATCATTGTTTGCTCACTATTGTGAAACTTCAAAGCGGCAAAAATCTTATTTCAGGTAATAGATGTGATAAAGGTCTTGGCGATACACTCCATAAAGAGCCTGTTCCAAATATGTTTCATTATAAATACCAAAGGCTTTTTGAATATTATGTGCCGCATTCTCAGTCATCTGTAGGTACGGTGGGCATTCCGCGAACGCTTAATATGTATGAAAATTATCCTTTTTGGTTCTCCTTTTTTCATGAATTAGGCTTTAGGGTTGAATTGTCGGCAGAGTCTTCAAAATCTTTGTATAATAAAGGGATTAGCACAATTCCGTCGCAGGCTTTGTGTTATCCTGCAAAACTTGCGCATGGGCATCTGCTTGATTTGATTCAGAAAAATGTGGATTATATTTTTTATCCTTGCATCTTATTCGAAACCCAAGATTTTCATAATCAAGATAATAATTATAATTGCCCAATTGTTGCAGGATATCCTGAGTTGTTGCTAAATAATATCAGCGTCTTGCGAGAGAAAAAAATCAATTTCTATTCACCTTTTCTCTCCTTTAAGCAAGATTCTTTATGCAAAGAAATGTCGAAGCTCGATTTTATGAAAGGATTTTCAATTTCACAAATAAAAGCTTCAGCAGAAAAAGCCTTTAAGGTGCAAGAAAAATATAAGCTGGATATTAGAGATAAGGCACTAGAATATTTGTCTTATATTCATGATAATAATAAAAAAGGCATTGTTCTTGCTGGACATCCTTACCATCTTGATCCAGAAATTCATCACGGCATACCTGAACTTATAAGCAGCATGGGAATTGTGGTGCTGACAGAGGATAGTATTGCGCATCTAGGCGAAGATATTGAAGATTTATCTTTTATTGACCAATGGACTTATCATGCAAGATTGTATAGAGCCGCGCATTTTGTAGCTAAGCAAAAAGATTTGGCCTTTATACAGCTCGTTTCATTTGGTTGCGGTTTAGATGCTATCACAGCAGAGCAGGTGGAAGAAATTTTACTAAAAAAAGAAGACCTTTACACGCAAATTAAAATTGACGAAGGCTTTAATCTTGGAGCAGCAAGAATACGCATACGCTCCTTATTGGCAGTTTTGCGTGAAAGAGAAAATGTGATAGATTCTTCAATTATTCCAAACTATAAGGACGTAGAATATACGACGCCTTCTTTCACTAAAGAAATGAAAGAAAGCCATACCATACTTATTCCGCAGATGGCACCCTTGCATTTCAATTTTTTAGAAGAAGCTTTAAATACAAGCGGTTATAAAGCAAAACTATTGCCAGAAGTTTCACGTAATGCTATTGAATATGGGCTTAAATATGTCAATAATGACGCGTGCTATCCTGCGATAACGGTTATTGGTCAGCTTATGGAAGCCATTCAAACGCAAAATATTGATACAGACAAGGTTGCTCTTCTGATTAGTCAAACAGGTGGTTCGTGTAGGGCGACTAATTATGTGGGATTTTTAAAAAAAGCTTTACTTTCCGCTGGTTTATCTCATATTCCTATTATTACCTTTAATATTTCTCAAAAAAGCGAAAATCCTGGTTTTGTGGTGGATTGGAAGCTATTTTCTAAACTTATCCAGTCTGTTTTATATGGTGATGTGCTTATGCGTCTTTCGTGCCGCACAAGGCCTTACGAAAGTGTAAAAGGAGCGACAGAAAATCTTTTAACGCATTGGAATAAAAAGATTAATGCAAGTATTTCGAAAGCTTCTTTTTGGCAATGTTATAAAAATATTTACGAGATTATTAAAGATTTTAATACTCTTAAACTTAAAAATGTTGAAAGAAAACCGAGAGTGGGAATTGTTGGTGAAATTCTGTTGAAATTTCACCCAGATGCGAACAATCGAGCGGTTGAGCTGATAGAAGCAGAAGGTGGAGAGGTTACTATCCCAGATCTTTATGATTTCTTCCTCTACACTTCCTTTGACAGCGTTTTTCAATATCTAAAACTTGGTGGCTCACGCAAGGCAGCTATGGCAAGTCGTGGAATTCTTTTACTTCTTCTTACTCTGCGCCTGCCTATTTATTATATGTTAAAAGCGAAAAAGAAGAAATTTGGTGCGCCACTTTCTTATTTGACTTTGCAGAAAAAAACTTATGATATCGTTTCCTTAGGGCAACAAGCTGGCGAAGGTTGGCTTCTCACCGCAGAAATGGTAGAATTGATCGAGTCAAAAGTCAATAATATCTTGTGTATGCAGCCCTTTGGTTGCTTGCCAAACCACATCACAGGCCGCGGCGTGATCAAAGAAATTAAGCGAAGATTTCCACAAGCGCATATCACAGCTGTCGATTATGATGCCTCAACCAGCGAAACAAATCAAATCAATAGAATCAAATTGATTATGGCTTTAGCTTCAAAATAAAAGATAAATATTTGAATTTACAGTGAATTAATACATTACACTTCCGCGAGGGTAAGCAGGGAAGGACAGTTCATCTTCAAAACCATTAAGGAGCAGATGTCGTCCAAGATAGGCAATCATATCACCATTATCCGTGCAAAGTTTCATGCTAGGGTAGTGAATTTGTAAATTTTCTTCTTCTGCAAGCTCGCAAAGGCGCGCTCTTACAAAAGAATTTGCCGCAACTCCGCCTGCAAGTATGAGAGATTTTGGACGATTTTCAAAATGCTTGAGGCTTCTTTGGGCCTTGATAGCAAGAGTATCCGCGATAGCGTACATATAGGAAGCAGCAGCATCACATAGAATTTCAGGTGCTTGCATTATTCTTTTTTTATGATCTTCAATGCTTGCTATACCATTATTGCTTTTTGAAGGTGGAAGGCAAGCACTTGGATTATTTTGCAAAAATAAAGAAGCAGCCGTTTTTAATCCGCTGAATGAAAAATCAAGATTGTCATTTTTTATATAAGGGCGAGGAAAGAGCTTCTTATCAACATTTCCGCGTGAACCAAGCATATCAAGTAAAGCGCCACCAGGGTAGGGAAGAGTAAGCATTTTCGCAAACTTATCGCAAGCTTCACCCGCGGCATCGTCAAGGGTTTTTCCTAAAACTTTGAAAGTGTGGAAGTTTTTAATTTCATAAAGATGAGTATGACCGCCAGAAACTAAAACGCCAAGGGCAGGAAATTCCACATCTTTTTCAAGTCCAACAGCGGCAAGATGCGCATTGAGATGATTGACACCCACAATTGGCACATTAAGTCCAAGGGCAAGACCCTTTGCAAAGCCAACACCAACAAGCAAAGCACCAAGCAATCCCGGACCATTCGCTACAGCTATCCCATCGATTTGATGAGCATTTATATTTGCCTGCTTGAGTAGATCATCGAACAAAAGTGGCAGAAGTTTTGCGTGTTCACGAGAGGCAAGTTCAGGCACAACGCCGCCAAAAAGAGCGTGCAAATCGATTTGCGTCGATAAAACACGGGCTTTTATGCCATTTTCGTCAACTAAAGCAAGCCCTGTTTCATCGCAAGAAGTTTCAATCCCTAAAACAAGCATTATTAATCGTCACTCTCATTTTTTTCTTCAAGTATGCTTGCACGGCGAAGGATTTGATCAATTTGTATATCACCGCCTAAGACACCGATAATATTATCATTGTCATCAGTAATTGCACAAGATACTGTCAAAATCAATTCTGCAGTAAAGTTAGATTGATAGACAGAAGTGATATGCAAAGATCCTGATTTCATTGGTTTTTTGAACCATTCACGGTCAGAATAATTAAAATCGGCTGGAATTGCAGCATATTGCGCATGGTATGGCTCTTGCTGTGTATAGGCTGATTTTTGTAAAATACCTTGCGTATCTGTTGCGTAAAGGTATTGAATAAAAGGATATTCTATGATTGACTTCTCAAGCAGATTGCAAATAGGTGTGAGGCATCTGTCTTCAGTTTTTGACATATCATTTGCAAGGCTTTTGATGAGGTTTGAAGCCAGTTTTCCAGCGATTTTTTGAATTCTTTCAAGCTCAGATGGGAAGAGTTCAGGCAAGTAACGGCGAGCAAGAATTTCCATTTCTTTGTTTGAGAAGGAAGTGTTGCGACCAGCTTCGTAAGCCTTCATAATGTCATCATAAATTTTCCCAACAGCAGGGTGTTTTTTTGTGATTTCTGTGCCTTCCAGAGCATTGAGGTTTTGATTTATCCAATAAGAAACGCCAGCTCTTCCTGATTTGTCTGTAATGATGATTGGAACAGATTTTCCGAGGATTGCTGTTGTATCAAAAATATTATAAATTTCTTCATTTTTTGCAAGGCCATCGACGTGTACACCCGCACTTGTGGCATTGAAGTCTTGCCCCACAAAAGGATAGTTTGGCGGGATGGTATATTCTAAATCATTTGCAAAAAAGTTAGCAATTTCAGTAATTACTGAAGTGTCCGCCACTTCATCATCGCCTGTGAGCGAAATATATTCCACCACCAAGGCTTCGACAGGAGTATTTCCTGTGCGTTCGCCAAAGCCAAGCAAAGCTCCATTTACGCTTCCACAGCCATAAAGCCAAGCCATAGAACCATTGATGAGCGATTTATGGAAGTCGTTGTGCCCATGCCATTCAAGCCATTCGCCAGGAACACCAGCTTCGTCAATAAAGGCGCGCACAATGCCTTGAACTGATCGTGGCAAAGATGCGCCAGGATAAGGCACAGCAAAGCCCATTGTGTCGCAAAGCCTGATTTTAACAGGCATAGAGGCTTGTTCAGATAATTCCATCAATTTTTTGGCAAATGGTAAGCAGAAACCATAAATATCAGCTCTTGTGATGTCTTCAAAATGGCAACGTGGCACAATGCCCCATTCTAAAGCTTGAGCGACCAAGGCAAGATAGTCATTCATGGCTTGCTCACGATTCTTTTTTAATTTCAAATAGATATGATAATCTGAAACAGAAGTGAGCATACCAACTTCAGGAAATTCCATGTCATGAGCTATTTTCAAATCGTCTTTTGTGGCGCGAATCCAGCCAGTAATGCGAGGGAAGCGATAGCCACGTGATCTGCACACGTCAATAGCTTTTCTGTCTTTTTCAGAATACATAAAAAATTCAGTCG
Source organism: uncultured Desulfovibrionaceae bacterium (assembly GCA_964369165.1). Taxonomy (GTDB): domain Bacteria; phylum Desulfobacterota; class Desulfovibrionia; order Desulfovibrionales; family Desulfovibrionaceae; genus CAYJAZ01. The sequence continues at coordinate 10,101 of CAYJFE010000083.1, forward strand.
CATTAATCAGCCCTGATTTTCCTCCGAGTTTATGTAAAAGATCAAACATTCTAGCTATTTGTTTCACTGTGTAAGGGGGGCGAGCCTGTTGGCCGTCACGAAAAGTTGTGTCGGTAATATACATTTTTTCTGCTGGCAATGGAGCTTGTAGTGCGCCATTAAATTCAACTCTGCCGATTTTTGTATATGGGAAAAGATCGCGATATAATTCGGGATTTTCTCTATTTTCCAGAACTAATGAACGTGAAGAACGATTTTTATATATAAGACTCATAGCTTTTCCTTAATGTGAATTTTTACTAGGATAGTACGAATTTTCACATTTGTAAAGAAAAAGTCGACACTTGCCAAAATTGTAGAGAGCAGTGAGGATT
>CAYJFE010000084.1:0-7756 GCA_964369165.1 uncultured Desulfovibrionaceae bacterium
AGAAGGCAAGAAGCAACGCTTCTGCAAAAAATGTAACGAAACCCTGTAGAGGTACGGCAATGACACGTTTGGAAGCCATCTATCGCGAAAAAATCGTTTCTGAATTGCATAAAGAATTTGGTTACAAATCCGTAATGCAAATCCCTAGAATCGAAAAAGTTTCGCTTAATATCGGTCTTGGATCAGCGAGCCAAAACAACAAAATTATGGAAGAAGCAAGAGTTGAATTATCAACAATTGCTGGCCAAAAAGCTGTTGTAACTCGCGCAAAGAAGTCAATTGCAGCCTTCAAATTACGTGAAGGCATGCCTATTGGTACCCGTGTTACCCTTCGTGGTGACAGAATGTGGGACTTCTTAGATAAACTTATGAATTTTGCTCTCCCTCGCGTACGCGACTTCCGTGGTATCGCGGATAAAGGATTCGATGGAAGAGGAAACTTCACATTGGGTATCAAAGAACATACCATATTCCCTGAACTCGAAGTCGATAGGGTTGAGAATCCAAAAGGTATGAATATAACTATAGTTACAACTGCTACCACGGACAAGGAAGGCAAATTCTTGCTTGATAAGCTTGGTATGCCTTTCAGGAAGTAAGGAGTAAAATATGTCACGTACTTCATTAGCAGTAAAAGCAAAAAGAACCCCTAAGTTTTCTACACAAGGCTATAATCGTTGCCCATTGTGTGGACGTCCTAAAGCATTTATCCGTAAATTCGGTCTTTGCCGTATTTGCTTCAGACAAATGGCTCTTAGAGGCGAATTACCTGGTGTTCGTAAGTCCTCTTGGTAAAATGTAGGTTATGGCGTCTAACGCCATAACTTGCTTTTTTGTATAAGGTTTCTTTCTAACAACTAAGTTAGTAAGATAATAATGAAAATTCTAAAATTTCGGAGTACAGTATGTTAACCGACCCAATTGCAGATATGTTAACACGTATCCGCAACGCACACTTGGCCCTGCATAAGGAAGTGAGTGTTCCGCGCTCCAAAATGAAAGAAGCTATTGCTTCAATTTTGAAGCAGGAAGGTTATGTAGAAGATTATGCTCTTGATAACAATGATCGTGATATCAAGATTCAACTAAAATACTACAAAAACCGCCCTGCCATCAGCGGATTAAAACGTATCTCTAAACCTGGCCGTCGTATGTATGTTCCAAGCGACGCAATTCCTAGAGTACAAAATGGCTTGGGAATTTGTATCTTATCAACATCTAAAGGTGTTTTAGCTGGTGATAGTGCAAAGAACGCAAAAACAGGCGGCGAACTTCTCTGTGAAGTTTGGTAGTAAATAGGGGAAAATCATGTCACGTATAGGTAAACAACCCATTTCTATTCCTAGCGGAGTAGAAGTTAAAGTGGGAGCTGAAGCCGTTGAAATTAAAGGACCTAAAGGAACTTTAACAACTCCGGTTTGCCCATTGTTAGACTATAAATTAGAAAATAACAGCCTCGTAATTACACGTAAAGAAGAAAGCCGTCAGGCATCAGCACAACATGGTCTTCGCCGTACATTGGTAGCAAACTGTGTTGAAGGTGTAACCAAAGGATTTTCTAAAACTTTAGAAGTCAACGGTATCGGTTATAAAGTTGCGGTGAAAGGCAATTTGCTTGAGATGGCACTTGGGTTTTCACATCCAGTAATCATCGAACTTCCTAAAGGTATTGATGCAAAAGTTGAAGGTATTAAACTAACACTTTCTGGTATTGATAAAGCTTTAGTTGGTGAAACAGCAGCAAATATTCGTAAACTTCGTAAGCCTGAACCTTATAAAGGTAAAGGTATCAAATACGAAGGCGAAGTTATTCGTCGTAAAGCCGGTAAATCCGGTGGTAAGAAGTAGCGAGGATATAGTATGCAAATTTCTAAAAATGATGCGCGTAAACATCGCAAGATTCGTATTCGCAAAAAAATTACTGGCACAGCCGACCGTCCTCGTCTTGTCGTATACCGTTCTAACACAAATGTATACGCTCAAATAGTTGACGACTTAGCAGGCGTTACTTTAGCAGCAGCTAGCACATTGAAAATCGATGGCAAATGCAATAAAGAAGGCGCAGCAAAAGTAGGCAAAGAGATTGCTCGTTTGGCACTTGAAAAGAACATTAAAAATGTAGTGTTCGACAGAAACGGTTATTTATACCACGGTCGCGTTCAAGCTTTGGCTGAAAGCGCACGTGAAAACGGTTTAGAATTCTAGGAGCAAACATGAGCGATCGTAAAGAAAAACAAGAAAATATCCCTCAAGATTCAGGCTTTATTGAAAAAGTTGTAAGCCTTAATCGTGTTGCAAAAGTTGTAAAAGGCGGACGTCGCTTTAGCTTTAGTGCTTTAGTTGTTGTCGGCGATGGCAATGGCAGCATTGGCTTTGGCCTTGGTAAAGCACAAGAAGTACCTGAAGCACTTAGAAAAGCATCTGAAGGCGCAAGAAAATCAATGGTAAAAGTAAACCTTGTTGAAGGCACATTACCTTATGAAGTTCTTGGACGTTTTGGCGCAGGCCGCGTTATGCTTAAGCCTGCTTCACGTGGTACAGGTATCATCGCTGGTGGTGCTGTTCGTGCGGTTATGGAAGCAGTTGGTGTGACTGATGTTTTGGCTAAAGCTATTGGCACAAACAACCCACACAACGTACTTCGTGCAACAGTTGAAGGTTTGAAAAGCTTGCGCAGTGCCGAAGAAGTTTCTCAAATTCGTGGTAAAAAATTAGAAGCTCCGCGTAAATAAATTTTATTGACTATTGTGTGGGTTATAAGCCCACACAAAGCTTCAAAATTTTACACATAATGAGGTTATGAATATGAAAGAATTACAAATAAAACTTATTCGTTCACGCATTGGTTGTAATCCTAAGCAAAAAGCTGTTCTTGACGCTTTAGGCCTTAGAAAACGCGAATCAGTACGTGTACATAAAGATAATCCTGCAACTCGCGGCATGATTGCCAAAGTAGCGCACTTGGTAGAGGTAAACTAATATGAGATTAGATACATTGTATCCGTTCCAAGAAGAACGCAAGAACCGCAAACGTATTGGTCGTGGTTCAGCTACTGGTCAAGGTTGTACAGCAGGTAAAGGTAACAAAGGTCAAAACGCACGTGCTGGCGGCGGTGTACGCCCTGGTTTTGAAGGAGGTCAAATGCCTTTGCAACGTCGTTTGCCTAAACACGGCTTTAAAAACTTCCCATTCAAAGTTACTTACGATGTAATTAGCATTGGTAAATTGGCTGAAGTTTTCGCTGAAAAAGCTGAAATCACTTTAGAAGACATTTATGGTCGTGGCCTTTGCAAAAATGGCGCAGCTATTAAAGTTCTTTCTGATGGTGAAATTTCAAAAGCTATGACTATTGAAGCTCACAAATTCAGCCGTGCTGCAGTAGAAAAAATCGAAAAAGCTGGCGGTAAAGCGAACGAATTGTCCGCGAAAGCTGCCGAATAACTAAGGAATAGGTAGTACAGTGGCAAGCGGTGTAGAAAAAATGGCACTCGTACCTGAATTGCGTGTGAAAATAATGTGGACTTTTCTGTTTCTTTGTTGTTACAGATTAGGAGTTCATGTTCCGGTTCCCGGCATAGATGTTAACGCTTTGGCGCATTTCTTTGAAAGCATCGAAGGTTCTATGTTCGCACTTTTAGATATGTTCTCAGGCGGTGGTCTTAGTAACGTATCTGTCTTTGCACTCGGTATTATGCCTTATATCTCAGCTTCGATTATCTTCCAACTCTTGCAAGTAGTTTCACCTGATGTGAAGCGTATGGCAAAAGAGGAAGGACAAGCTGGAAAAAGAAAAATAACGCAATATACACGTTATTTGACTGTGTTTATCACTATAATCCAAGGTTTTGGTATAGCGACTCTTCTTGAAGGAATGCGCTCACCAGAAGGCGCATTAGTCGTGTCTGATCCTGGCTGGACTTTCCGTTTAGTCACTATTTTAACATTAGTTACAGGCACAACTTTGCTTATGTGGATTGGTGAACAAATCACTTCGCGTGGCATTGGTAACGGCATTTCATTGATTATCTTTTCAGGTATCGTTGTTGGCATTCCATCAGCTATCTTCCGCTCATTCCAACTTATTAGCGCAGGTGATATGAATATCATTCTTGCATTATTTGTTGTTATTATGATGCTTGGTGTGCTTATTGGTATTGTATTTATGGAAAGGGCTCAGCGCCGTGTTCCTATTCAATACGCAAAGCGTCAAGTAGGTCGTAAGATGTATGGTGGCCAATCAACACATATGCCTTTAAGAATCAACACTGCTGGTGTTATTCCTCCTATCTTTGCGCAATCTTTGCTTTTGTTCCCTGCAACATTAGCAGGCTTTTCGCAAGCGGCTTGGTTACAAACAGTAGTATCTTGGTTTCAACCAACATCTATTGTCTATAATATTGTGTTTATCGGCCTTATTTTCTTCTTCTGTTATTTCTATACAGCGATCATCTTTGATCCTAAAGAAATTTCTGAAAACTTGAAAAAAGCGGGCGGCTTTGTTCCAGGTATTCGTCCTGGCGAAAAAACACAAGAATATTTAGACACAGTCCTATCAAGACTCACTTTGTGGGGTGGTGTTTACATATCAATTATATCCATTCTTCCTATGCTTTTGATAGCTCAATTCAATGTACCATTCTATTTTGGTGGAACAAGCTTACTTATCTTAGTGGGCGTTGCCATTGACTTTATGGGACAAGTTGAGTCTTCCATGATCTCTCAACAATACGAGGGATTGATGGACAAAGGTAATAAGAAAAGAAAATAATTCTCTAGGGGGAAGATTGATTCTTCCCCTTAGTGAGTATGATAAAAATATTTTTGCCATTTATGGCAAGGAAGTATATTTTGAAAAAATTTCGCGGTGTCTTTTTAAAAAATGAGAATGAAATCGAGATAATGGCAGTTGCTAATGGCATGGTTTCATGCATATTAGATGAGTTGATGAGCCAAGTGAAAGCCGGTCGTTCTACTATGTTTTATGAAGAGATTGTCGTAAAAATGTGTCAGCAATTTAATGTGAGACCTGCATTCTTAGGTTTGTATGGTTTTCCATTTGCTACTTGCATATCCGTCAATGATGTGATTGTGCATGGTTTCCCTTCAAACGATGTTATATTGAAAGAAGGGGACATTGTAAGTTTTGACGTTGGTGTTTGCTATAAAGGTTTCTACGGGGACGCGGCACGTACTGCTTATGTTGGTACGGTATCCGAAGAAGCTGATCGATTAGTGGTGACCACTCGTGAATGCTTAGATAAAGCAATTTCTGTGTCTAGACCTGGAAATAATTTGCGCGACATTTCTTCTGCAATTCAAAACACTGCAGAAGGGGCTGGCTATGGCGTTGTAAGACGCTTTGTTGGCCATGGGATTGGTACAAAACCGCACGAGAAACCAGAAGTGCCGTGTTTTATTACTAATGAAATATCTCCCATACCTTTGAAAGCTGGAATGGTTTTATCAATAGAGCCAATGCTTACTGAAGGTACTTACGATGTAGAAATTCTTAAAGACGGTTGGACAGCAGTGACTAAAGATAGAAAACTTTCTGCCCACTGGGAACATACAATTGCCATTACCTCTGATGGTCCACGAATTTTAAGTGATTCGGCAAACTATCGCGGGCAAAAAGGCGATTTAAAATAAGAATTTCAGATAGATATAACATGAATTTAAAAATTTCATGTTCTGCTTGACAAAAGCGGGTTAAAAAGGTAATTGTATCAGTTCTTGCCAAGTTGGCAAGGATTATTAACAAATATGTATAACGGAGTGAAAAGATGAAAGTCAGACCATCCGTCAAGACAATCTGCCCAAAATGTAAGGTTATTCGCCGTAAAGGTGTTTTACGCGTTATCTGCGAAAACCCACGTCATAAACAACGTCAAGGTTAATTGGCATTGTTGGTAGTTTGGAACAGACAGAGTGCAGAAGTTTAGTTTGCTATGCTAACTAAATTGATGTGAGAAAATTAATTGCACAAAGAAAGCAGGAGTATAAAGTGGCTCGTATTGCTGGTGTAGAATTGCCTCGTGGCAAGCGTGCGGATATCGCACTTACGTATATTTTTGGTGTTGGTAATGTAACATCATTGAAGATTTTAGAAGCAACTGGTATTGCTTGGGATCGTAACATCGATGATTTAACTGCTGACGAAATTAACGAAATTCGTAAAGAGCTCGAAGCAAATTACAAAGTTGAAGGTGATCTTCGCCGTGAAGTTGCAGCAAACATTAAGCGTTTAATGGATGCTGGCTGCTATCGTGGTCTACGTCACCGCCGCGGTCTTCCATGTAGAGGCCAACGTACGCACACAAATGCGCGTACTCGTAAAGGTCCACGTCGTGGAGCGGTTGGTAAGAAGAAATAGGTTTTGGCATAATTTTATTATGCTTTTTCAAATATTGTAAAACAGTAGAAGGAATAATGTTATGGCAAGAGCCAAACGTGCTGTTAAAAAAAGAGAAAAAAAGAATATTCCTTTAGGCCTAGCCTATATTCAAGCCTCTTTTAATAACACAATTATAACATTTACGGATACTCGCGGAAACGCGGTAAGCTGGGCTTCAGCAGGACAAAGCGGATTTAAAGGTTCTCGTAAGTCAACACCTTTTGCAGCTCAAATTGCGGCTGAAACAGCAGCAAAAAAAGCTCAAGAAAATGGTATGCGTACTGTTGGTGTTTATGTGAAGGGTCCGGGCACAGGTAGAGAAGCAGCAATGCGTGCTATCAACACTGCCGGTTTTAAAGTAGCTTTCATTCGTGATGTTACCCCAATTCCACATAACGGTTGCCGTCCGCCTAAACGCAGACGTGTATAATACTATCCTTTTTGGGTAGCGTAATTGAAATAATAGCGGAGGACTAAAGTCTTGGCTAAATATAATGAAGCAAAGTGTAGACTTTGTCGTAGAGAAGGCACAAAGCTCTTCTTGAAAGGCGACAGATGTTTTGGTGATAAATGTGCATACGACAGACGTCCGTATGCTCCAGGGCAGCACGGTCGTGCTCGCAAAAAAGCAAGCGACTATGCCCTTCAACTTCGTGAAAAACAAAAAGTGCGTCGCGTTTACGGCGTTTTGGAAAAACAATTCCACGGCTACTTTGTAAAAGCTGATATGGCAAAAGGTGTTACAGGTGATAACCTCTTAGCAACACTCGAACGCCGCTTAGACAACGTAATTTACCGTATGGGTTTTGCAAACTCCAGAAGCCAAGCACGCCAATTAGTTCGTCACGGTATCTTTACTTTGAATGGTAAAAAAGTTGATATTCCAAGCTTACAAGTAAGCATTGGCGACATCATCTCAGTGCCAGAAAAGAACAGAAAAATTCCTGTAATTTTGGAAGCGCAAGAAGTTGTTGCTCGTAGAGGTAGTCCAGCATGGTTAGAAGTAACTGCAGCTGACTTCAAAGCTGAAATTAAAGCTTTACCTCAACGTGATGATATTCAATTCCCAATAAATGAATCTCTCATTGTTGAATTGTACTCTAAATAATGAGTATATTTCTTTTGAGATATTAAAAGGTCGATAGGTATTATCATGCAAAAACCATCAAGCAAACTCATTAATGCTCGCAACTGGGCTGTTTTGGTGAAACCAGATCAAATCCAGCGCGTGAGCCAAGCCGATGATATGATGTACGGCAAATTTGTTTGTGAACCACTTGAACGCGGTTTTGGTACAACTATAGGTAACTCACTTCGCCGTGTGCTTCATAGCTCATTGCAAGGTGCTGCCATTGTATCAG
>CAYJFE010000084.1:7766-9180 GCA_964369165.1 uncultured Desulfovibrionaceae bacterium
CACGTTCAGAAAAAAGGCTCGGTAACTCCTGCTGACATCATCACAAATCAACACGTTGAAGTTTTGAATCCTGAACAACACATAGCAACTTTAACAGAAGACGTTGATTTGGAAATGGAATTTGAAGTTCGCATGGGCAAAGGCTATGTACCAGCAGATCAGCACGAAGGTTTAGACGATGAAATTGGGCTTATTAAGCTTGATGCTTCGTTTTCACCAATCCGTAAAGTTTCTTACGTGATTTAACAATCTCTTGTTTTTCAAATGACTAAGTTTGATAAATTGATTCTTGATCTTTGGAGTGACGGTTCAGTTTCACCTGATGAAGCTTTGGCTTACAGTTCAAAAATCATCAAAGAGCAAATCTCTGTATTTATCAATTTTGATGAGCAATCAACAAATGCTGTTGGCTTAGGCACAAGCGAAGCTGGCGATTTGAATGAGAACTTGTTTAAGAATATCGATGATTTAGAATTAAGTGTTCGTGCTACGAACTGCCTACGTTCAGCAAATGTTGCAACAGTTGGCGAATTGGTTCAAAAATCAGAAAATGAAATGCTTAAAACAAAGAACTTTGGTAAAAAATCTTTAGATGAAATCAGAGAAGTCTTGATTGAAATGGGTTTAGATTTCGGCATGAAGATTGACTCTTTTGAAAAGAAATACCAAGAATGGAAGAGGAAGCAAAACTATGAGGCATAGTAATTTCGGAAAAAAACTCGGTCGTAATCCTTCACACCGTAAAGCATTATATAAAAATATGGCTAAAGCTTTGCTTACTTATGGCCGTATTAAAACTACTGAAACAAAAGCAAAAGTTTTGCGTACAGTAGTTGAACCACTTATCGCTTTGGCTAAACGTGACGATTTGCACGCACGTCGTCAAGCATTTGATATGCTTGGTGATCACCAATTAGTTAAAAAACTTTTTGATGAAATCGCTCCACAATTCAAAGAAGTAAATGGTGGCTTTACAAGAATTATGAAACTTGCGGATATGCGTAAAGGCGATAACGCTCCTATGGCTCTTATCGAACTTACAACATACGAACTTCCTACAGTTTCTGCTGAGTAAGAATCTATTTATAAGATTTTGAAGCTCTGGCTATTTTAGTCAGGGCTTTTTTTTTGCTTTTCTTATGAAAAGAATTGCTTTAAGTACTTTGCAAAACTCTTTCTCTTTTCCTGAAGAAATAGAAATAGAAGCTCCAGCCAAAGAAGTGATAGAAGCAAAAACATATGAAATTATACAAGAAGATAAGAAGAATGATTCTGCTATAAACACAGTTTTAGCTTCTCTTTTAGATAGTCATAGGCGAACACTTAACCAATTTACTGCGGAAACAGAAGAATTTTCTACAAGATTTGCAAGTGATTTCCCCATACTTATAGCAAGAAGTGAAACTATTCGCCA
>CAYJFE010000084.1:9280-10463 GCA_964369165.1 uncultured Desulfovibrionaceae bacterium
AGCCAGTAGCTATTATAGTGCTTTTTGATGCTTCCTCAATAAATTTTGAATTGCGCTTTTGGGTGAGAAATATAGACGACGGTTTAGAAATGCAAAGCGATCTTCATATAGCCATAGACAAGATTTTTAGAGAAAATGCTATTGAAATTCCATTTCCGCAAACAGATATACATATTAAGAATGAAAAAGCATAAAGAGCATAGAATTGGATTTTAATAATTAGTATAAAAAAGGGGAGAAGGCAAAAGCCTCCTCCCTTTTATTTTGTATTAATTTATGTATTCTAATTTATCTTAATAAGAATGGTCAGAATCCAAATCCTCTTGCGTTACCTTATGCCCAAAGGTGTAGAAAGCCCAAATTTGATAGGCTATTACAACAGGCACAGCACAGATTACAGCACCAAGCATAAGTTTGAGTGTGAGCTCGCTTGAGGCCGAATTGAATGCTGTGAGCGTTGCCGCAGGATCCATATTAGACAAGAGCATCACAGGGAACATTCCAGTCATTGCAAAGAAGACAAAGAAGAAGATAAAGCCAGCGGAAGCCGCAAAAGCTGCAATCAATTTCTCTTGCTTCAAGAATAAACGTAGGAGTACAAACAAAGCTACTGCCGCAAGTAATAAAGCATAGGCATAAGGCCTTTGGTTTGCGCCTTGCCAAATAGGTGTTTGCACCATAGAAAGGCCGAGGTATATAATTGTGAGCAAGAGAGTTATTCCCCACATTTTTTGAGCCGCATTGATCGCTCTTTTATGTATATCTCCACTTGATTTGAGAGCAAGCCAAATACCGCCGTGTATCACAAAGATGGACACAAACAAGAGGCCGCCAACAAGGCCGAATGGATTTAAGAGCTTTAATAAATTGCCGTGATAAACGCCGTCAACGTCAATGGGTATGCCTTTAAAGAGGTTTGAGAAGAATACACCAAGAAGGAGCGCAGGAAGGAAATTGCCTAAAAAGAGTGCAAGATCCCAAGCTTTGCGCCAAGTTGACGATTCAATTTTTGAGCGGAATTCAAAGGCTACAGCTCTAAAGATAAGCGCGAATAAAAGCAGGAGAAGTGGCGCGTAAAGAGCTGAGAACATAACGGCATAAGTAGTTGGAAATGCAGCAAATGTCACACCGCCAGCGGTGATAAGCCACACTTCATTTGCGTCCCAATAAGGGCCAGCAGCAT
>CAYJFE010000085.1:0-10431 GCA_964369165.1 uncultured Desulfovibrionaceae bacterium
GGCAAAGGGTTTTATGAAAAATGATGATACCATCGTTATTTGCTACATAATCGTCTGCATCTGCAGTAGTGATATTTTTAATTCCGTCTAACATAATTTATTCCTTTTAATTTTACACTTAGTTGATATTGCCCTCCAGCAGTGATTGTCTATTTTCACTACTGGAGGTATTATCATGTACTGCTTTTTGCAGTAGAGTTTAGTTTATTCAACAACACATTCTAATTCTTCAGGTTTTGTTTTTAGGAAGAGTGGGTTTGCAACACCTTTTTTTAATCGTACTAAATACATGATTACAAAGATTGCTATACCTGCACAACCAAGCATTATTGAAGTTGTGCCAGATTCAAGGCCACTTATTGTACAGATTACTGCACTGATAAGCATAAGGGTGCGCTCAATAGTATTGAGCTTTCCTCTCCAATAACCCCATGTTGCGATAGCTATTGAAGCAGCTGAAATAACAAGCATAGTAAGAGCTACGATTGCTTCTAAAGGAGCTTGTGCTTCTAAAGTAACGATAGGATTGAAGATAGCAAAATAAGGCACGATAAAGAATGGAAGTGCAAACTTTAATGATTCCCAACTGGTTTCCATGAAGGAAACTTTCAGCATACGTGCCGCAACCATTGAAGAACCAGCGATTGGCGGTGTGATGTTTGAGAGGAATGAGAAATAGAAGCAGAATAGATGTGTTGCAACAATAGAAACACCTAAATCTTTCATGCTAGGCGCAACAACCAAGGCTACAACCATGTAAGCAACTGGTGGAGGAAGCGCACAGCCAAGCAATATGCAAAGTATCATTGTGAAGAACAATGAAGGAAGCATATAACCACCTGAAAGAATTTGGATAATTGCTGAAAGTTTTGGGCCAGCATTTGTAAGATTTATCATAGAGATAAATATTCCAATCATTGCAAGAACTAAAGCTAAAGTTGCCATTTGTTCACAGCCTTTTACAAAACCTTCAAGCAAGCTTTTGAAGCTGAATCTTGTTTGCGCTCTTGCCATTGCCACAACAATAAGAGTGATAGTTGTCCAAAAAGCTGAGAATGCGGGGGAATATCTGCTGAATAGAAGGTAGCAAAGAATTGTAATTGGAATAAGAAATACAGGGAAACCTAAGCGGATAGCGCTTGGTTCATAGCTCACAAAGCAAAGCGGGATGTTATCACGTTTGATAATAAGAATAACACCTAAGAATAGGCCAAAATAATAGACGGCTGCTGGAATAATGGTTGCTGGAACTAAATCAACATAGGACATATTTAAAAAACTTGCCATAATAAAGATCGCAATACCCATAACAGGAGGAGTAAGGCCGCCACCTGTTGATGAACAGGCTTCAATACCACCAGCAATAGTAGGCTTAAACTTTGCTTCTGTCATCATTGGAAGTGTAAAAGAGCCAGCAAGAGCTACGTTTACCATAGCACCACCAGTACACATACCAAGAAGTGAAGAGGACATAACAGAACCTATAGCAGAACCGCCACGCATCTTGCCACCAATATAGCGGCCAATAGCTTGGAAGAACCTTGTTATACCTACGCTTTCAAACAATGAACCAAATATAATAAAGAAAAACATAACATTTGCAGAAGTGTTAAGCATCATTCCATACACACCTTCAAAGCCGATACCCATGTTTGACAAAACAAGTTTAGGATCAAGGTATGGATGCCCTAATGGGCCTGGAATCAGGTGGCCGAAAAATGCGTATAAAACTGCAACACCTGTAAGAATTGGGAAAACCAATCCCCAGTAAAGGTATGTCATAAACATAACAAGAACTACAAGAGTTATGCCTACAATCATGTCGACAAATTCTGGAAAACCTGCCCACATATGCAGTCTTTCGTATTCAATATGAATAAATAGACAGGTGGCAAGAGAAATAACTAAAGTAACAGCCCAAAATATTTTGAGAAAATTGTTTTTAGCCGCACGAATACCCATTAAGCATATGACTGTAAAAGCAAGTGCTAAATGTATATTTTGATGCAATAAGGCATTTACAAAGGGAACGAATAGATAAACAGCATGATATAAAACCATTACTATAGCTACCAAGGTAAGCACTTTATCTAAAATGTAATTGTTTTTATTGGTTGGAGTATCCATACTTTATCCTTAAAAAGTGGTGGACTATTATATATAATCCACCACAATAGTTTTAGTCAACTGTTACACCTTCAGGTAAAGGCAAGCCTAATCTTTTCATAGCCTTGAATACGCCAGGGTGGTAAAGAGCAACATCTGTGCCTGGAAGATAAGGAGAATCTGTCATGTATGAGAAACCTTCGTAGTATTCAGCAAGTCTTGCTTTGTTTTTATACATTGTGTAAACGATTTCTTCTACAACTTCGTCAGATACGTCTTTGTGTGTAAGATAGCCAACTGCAAAGCCTTTTACCCACACATCTTTCTCAATGCCAGGTGCTGAACCAGCTTTAAGCAGGATTGGTGATTGCACAAGATCTTTCGTTGGATCATAGGCAGCTTTGATAACTTCAGGATCTTCATTGATAATTGTGTATGCATTACCTGAGCTTATAACTTCCATTGTAGCTGGATCTGGAGTGATTTTTGTTGTGTAGTAATTGCCATTTTCGTCTGTGAGTAATTGGCAAAGAGCTGTACCCATGTGCACGTCAATACTGCCGTTTAATATAGCATCTTTTGAGTTCATAGCGCCAAGATATTGCCAGTCAACTTTTTCAAAATCGCCTAAAACTTTGTCAAAAAGTGGTTTATTAGGAAGAATTGATTGATTAGGACGAGCTTTTTCTGCTACACCAACTTTTCTTCCTTCCATTTCTTGAAGAGTAGTAATGTCATCTTCAAAAGTGATGTAGGGAGTTACAGCACCATTTACAATTGCAATAATGCGTGAATCTGGATCTGGATAATCTTCATAAGGTGTAAGGCCTTGTGCTGCGTATTTTACAACTGGTAATACTGTGTTATAAAGATAGAAAGGCATTTTACCGTCTTGCATTTTATTATTGTTTTCAAAACGATAACGATAGACAAACATCATGCCTGGAGTTTGCTTTAGCAACAAAGAAACAGGGCTTTCAAATTCCTTGAATAATGATTCCATCGCCATATCCATTGCGTAGGCTGATGTACCAAAAGGAAGAGTAAGAATTTCGAGATTAGTTTTTTCAACTGCTTGAGCACTCATTGGCTGGGCTAGAAAAAGGCTTACTAAAGAAGCACAAATAATTGACTTTAATTTCATGGTATAGTCCTTTGTATAAAAATTCACAAATTGAGTTTTATAATATATTTTTACTCTTGTAAAGCTTGCTTTTTTCTGTAAATCAACAAGTTTAGGCTTGCTGATTTACAGGAAGAGCTTGTTATTATTAGAGAACTTGTAATTCAGTGATGTATTCACGTAATTGATCGTACAATTTTCTTGCGATTTCAGGTTCTTTGTCAATAATGTTATTGAGTTGGAATGGATCGTTGATTCTGTCGTAAAGTTCATCTTTTTCAGGTACTTCACTTGAGCTTGCAGGTGTGCAAGTCCATTGATCTTTACCGTCAATAGTTGCTTCTTTTTTGTATTGCGCTTGAACATCGTCATTATGCGCAGGAACATCGTCGCCAACAAAGTCATCACCAAAACCTGTTGCTCCAGTAGCTTCAAGGTGAGAGCTATCTGTGTCAGTATTATAGAAGTTTTTGATCATGTCGCCGGTTGATTCAGCATTTTTTACCCAGTGAATATATGAATATTCTTCTGTGTAAATAGCCCATGAGAAGGAATAGTAACCAGCGATTGCAAAGTCACGAACTTTTTCAACTTCACCAGAAGCCAATTTAAGAAGGCTGTGGCCTTGCATATCAGGGTGAACACCAATTCCAAGCCAGTCGCAAACTGTTGGAGCAACGTCGCATGATTGAACAAAACCTTTGATGCGTTGACCAGCTTTAATGCCAGGAGCACGTAAAAGAAGTGGTGTGTGCACTAATTCTTCATAAGGCCATGGGCGCATTTTACGCAAGAGGCCGTGACCGTGCTCGCCATTACCTAAAGGTTGGCCGTGATCAGAAACCATCATAAACAAGGTGTTTTCTTCAAAGCCCATTCTTTTAAGAGCATCAAGAAGTTTGCCAAGATATTTATCGCAAAGTGTTACCATTTCAGCATAAAGCATACGGATATGGTGGAGTTGTGGTTCTGTATATAAACCTTCAACTACGTCAGGGAAAGGCAAGAATTCGTCTTTTCCTTCATAGTCAGGGTCATACATACATTTCTTTTCAGGATCCCAAACTGATGGTGGATCCCATGGCTCGTGTGGATCAAATGAGTCGATCCAAAGATAGAATTGTTTTTGTCTGTCAACTTGTTCTAAATATTCAATAGCTTTATCTATTGTTTTAGCTACATAACGGTTTTCTTCTTTTTCACCGCCAAATTGACGTTGCGCTAAATATTTTTTCATTTCGCCGAAAGTTGCGTTAGCTACCGCAGGATTGTGTCTTTCAAGGTAAGCTGCGCTTGTTTTTTCGTCAAAATAATCTTCCATATTGAGGTGGAAAATAGGATCTTTTGCATAATAATCAGCATCGCCTTCATGCCCGTGTGTGAACCATACTTTATCAAATCCGCGAGTGTAGCCGAATTTTGGAAGTCTGTACATTGGGCAGTCAAAAATAAGAGCTGTGTCTATTGGTCTACCCCAGCAAAGATCTGCAATAGATGTATCTTCAGCAGTCATAGGAGTCCAACCAGCATAAGGAAGTGTATAGCGCCCTGTATGCATAGCACGACGACAAGGAATTGTAGGCACACCTTCAGTGTAAGAGTTTTCAAAAAGTACACCTTCGCGAGCAAGTCTGTCCATATTAGGTGTTTTAATCCAGTCATTACCATAGCAACCAAGATAGTTGAATTGTAGTGTGTCAAACATGAGCACAATAGCATTTTTAATCATTGAGTTAGTCTCCTTTTATAAATTCTACTTTTCCTAGTGCAACACTTGTGCCAAAAAAAACTTTATAAAAAACAATAGTTTAAATATTCAAGCTGTGAGAAAAAAAATCTGTAAACAAGAAAATAAATTCAAAATTGTAGAAAATGCTTGATATACAATGAATTTTATAATCCGTGAAAAAAAATAATAAAGCGTGAAAAAAATAATTGATTAAATCTATAGACACAATTTCTCTTACTATTGCTATTTATGAGGCTTTATTGTATATACAAAAAATCATGACAAAATAAGCACAAGCAAAAAGGTGAAGCAAAATGGACAAACTCTATAAATTGTTGACAGACTACCTCATTGAAAGCGAGCCAAACCAAGATGTATTATTCAAAATTTTTGAATTTTTAAAGCAAGTTATTCCTTTTGAAAGAATTGCTTGCCATTCTATAGAAAGAAAAACTCGTTTACTCACTACATTTATTGAATATTCCTTTAGTGAAAGAGTACCCTTGCATTCGTACTATATAGATGAGCTTTTGCCTTTGTCAGCGCTTGAAAAGATGCTTGGTGACGACCATATGAATATAGTAGAGGGTAAGAATCAATCAGTAGTGCCAACATTTATCAAAGAATTACCCTATGCTGTTGGCTCTTATATAGCTTTTTCGCTTTATGTTGATGATAAGAAAACAAAATATATGCTCTTGGGTTTTTATTCTTCAAAAGAAAATGCTTTTTCGCAAGAAGATGTGGAATTGGTGAAAACTGTTCGCCCCACTTTGGAAAAAATTTTATTAGAACTTTTTTTAGATAATACACAACCTTATATTTATTTAGCTGATGTAGGCACTCTGCCCTCAAGTTTTGAGGAGCAATTACGCAGCTGCCCTGGCATGAATGATGTGATGAAGAAAGTAGATACAGTTTCAAAATTTGATTCTACTGTTTTAATAAATGGACCATCAGGTTGTGGTAAAGAACTAGTCGCAGAAGTCATTCATTCTAATTCGCCAAGAAAAACAAAGCCTTTTGTAAAGATAAATTGTGGTGCTATTCCTGAATCTCTTATAGAAAGTGAATTATTTGGCTTTGAAAAGGGCTCATTCACAGGGGCTACTCAAATGCGAAAAGGTTATTTTGAGCAAGCAGACGGAGGAACAATCTATCTTGATGAAATAGGTGAGCTTTCCAAAACAGCTCAAACAAGGCTTTTGCGTGTGCTTGAAAATAAAACTATACAAAGAATTGGTAGTGAAAGAATTATAAATTTAGATATACGCATACTTTCTGCAACACACAGAGATCTATGGAAAATGGTGCAAGAAGGAGAATTTCGTGAAGATTTATACTATCGCTTAGCAATCTTCCCTATAGAAGTGCTTCCTCTAAAACAGAGAAAAGAAGATATTCCTGTGTTGGTGCAGTATTATTACACTTTATTTACAAAGAAATTTCAATTGGAAAATCCACCTGTTATAAGCTATAAAACTGTGCGTAATCTTATCGAGCAGGAATGGGCAGGAAACGTAAGACAATTGCGTTCTGCAATTGAAAGAGCTCTTTTAGAAGCTCTTGCTGATGAAAAAAATGAAATAGAATTTAATTTTTTGCCAGACACTGGTTCACAAATGAAAAAAGCTGGAAAAGAGTTTACAGCAGAAGAAATTATGGCATCTTTGGAAACTACTAAAGGCAAAATTCAAGGGAAAAACGGTGCCGCTGAAATGCTTGGTATAAATCCCGCAACGCTGAGAAGCCGCATGAAGGTTTTAGGTTTAGAATATAAAAAATAATACCTAGGATAAAGAACAAGAATCAACACTTTCATATATTTCAACTGGCTATGTCTATTCAGGCATAGCTTCAAGTTCTTCATCAGTCTATATTTCTTCAGCGCATTCAGCAAAAAGAGCTAAGAGTAGTAAATAGTTATCTAATAAATTGCTGCCCTCAGAGGCAAACATCACTAATAGAGCCAGAAAATGCTGATAAAAACAAGTTCAATAAAATTAATTAAAAAAATAAAAAAGCTTGACAAGCAATAGAAAGTTAGATAAAACTAACTCTTCGAGCTTGAGAAAATGTTTTTTTCACTTTCGAGTTAGTTATAGCTAACAGTTTACAAAATTTATATCAATGCTTTTTAGAAATTAGTCCTCTCTAAGATTGCATTGTCAAAAGACAAAAGGTTTTTGTAAAGTTTTCATGTAGAGCCTAGTCCACTCTATTTCTTTACAATTTGCAAAGTCCATTTAACACTAGTATGAGTTTTCTCCATTCTCATACAGGAAAATGCATTAGCCATAGTCTACTCCTCAAAAAAAAAGCACGTTTTGACGTGCTTTTTTTGTTGCTTTGAGCATTCTCATTCGATTTGATCTCATAAAAAATCTACAGGATTAGCTGTCGCCTCCATCTTATGCTTATTCAAATTTCTCTATGGCTTGAACAGGGCAAATAGCAAAGCAAAGACCACAGTAAAGGCAATTTTCACTTTTAATAGATGACTTATCTTTCTCTAAAACTATGCAATTTTGGGGGCATACATCAACACATTCTCCACAAAGTATGCAGCTTTTTGAAATAAAATACCCTCTTTGTTTCTGCTCTCTCTCACCAAAAGTGAAATTTTCCCGAAAAATGGGACGCACAGATAAATCAAAAAATTCCCCCTCGCCTTCATAAACTTGAAAGACTGTGAGTATTTTCCTGCTTTCTTCACTTGGATAGATGTCTTTCATATAAGGATTTTTCTCAAATATTTCTAAAAGCAAATCTGAGCCAATTTCCCTTGCTTTTGCACGTATAGAAATAGATTTTGCACTAAGCGTATCCTTACCTTCAAGACCTGTAATTGAAATATTTTCTTTGTTTTTTAACCTTTGATAGAGAGATTTGCCTCTTGCTGTAAGAAAATAAAGGGCATTATCATCTGAAAGCATCATATCAATCACACAAGTGACGGGATTTTGCTCTTCATCTACGCTTGCCAAAATCACAGAATGAATATTTTCTTCAAGATATTTTAGATAATTAGTCAATTTAGTCCCCTTTTTATAGTAAGTAAAGGCATAGTATAATAGCTTTATCCTTGTCTATTTTTTCCTAGTGAATGCAAAACATAATAGAAATAAAAATAATTAAAAACCAAAGCCCAAAGAGTGCTTAAAGGCCTGTCAATTCGCCTTTTTTCAAAAACTTCTTCTAAAACTTTTTTTGCAAGTAAGGCAAAAATCATAGCAAATAAAAAAGAGAG
Source organism: uncultured Desulfovibrionaceae bacterium (assembly GCA_964369165.1). Classification (GTDB taxonomy): domain Bacteria; phylum Desulfobacterota; class Desulfovibrionia; order Desulfovibrionales; family Desulfovibrionaceae; genus CAYJAZ01. The sequence continues at coordinate 8,209 of CAYJFE010000085.1, forward strand.
CAAAGCTAAAATCACAGTCAAATTTGAAAAAAGCATTGCCCAGGCATGATTATGAAAAAGCAGGGAATCATAAAAAAGATTTTCTGCTATAGGCGTCAATAAATAGATGCAAACTATGCTGGCCCATATAAAATAAAGCGCTATTTTTGTTCGTTCTTTACTCACATCGTACTTATCATTCAAAACCTCTAAAAAGCGCATAATCCAATGTATAGGATAAAAACCGCCAGACAAAAGCGCAAAAGATATAAATTTCCACAGAGGGCGCACAGAGCGAAAATCTTCTTTTATTTGCGTATACATAGTTTATTCTCCGTCTTTTAGCTTTTTAGTAAAGTTGAACTTATCCTACTCAAAGGAGTTTTAATCTAAATTATCCAAAGAAAGAAGTCAATAAATGAGAGATTGTAGCTTTTTTCCATTACCACTACTCCACGCCAAAAACTCTTTTTTATTGCGACTAATTTTTTCTATTTACAAAAATATAATGTCATTGTATGCTTCTTTTTCACATGAAATCAAGTTTTGGAGTTTAAAGTGCAAGAAATATCTATTCAATTATCTACAAATAGAAAAGAAAAACCACAAGATGAAAATGCTTTAGGCTTTGGCAGTATTTTCACCGACCATATGTTTTTAATGAATTATGACAGAGATTTAGGCTGGCATGACGCAAGAATTGTCCCTTACGGTGATATTTCGCTTAGTCCTGCTGCAAAATGCCTTCACTACGGACAAGAAGTCTTTGAAGGGCTTAAAGCCTATAGAACAGCCGAGGGAAATGTTCAGCTTTTTCGCCCTCGTGCAAACTTTAAAAGACTCAATTATTCAAACAAAAGAATTGCTATTCCGCAAGTCGATGAAGAATTTTGCGTACACGCATTAAAAAAACTTATAGAAATAGAGCAAGATTGGGTGCCTAGCCTTGCCGGCACTTCTCTCTATATACGCCCATTCATTATTGGCACAGAAGGCGCACTCGGAACTGATTCTAGCGACCATTATATGTTAGGGATTATTCTCTCACCATCAGGAGCTTACTATAAAACGGGGCTAAATCCTGTAGGGATTCATGTTGAAAATAATTATGTGCGCGCGGTCAAAGGCGGCACAGGCTTTGCAAAAACAGGCGGAAATTATGCCGCTTCCTTGCTTGCTCAAGAAGAAGCTCACGAAGAGGGCTATGCCCAAGTGCTTTGGCTTGACGGAATTGAGCGCAAATATATCGAAGAAGTTGGCGCGATGAATATTTTCTTCCGTATAGGAAATGAAGTTATCACTCCATCTTTGCAAGGCTCTATCTTACCAGGCATCACCAGAGATTCAGTTATAACCATGTGTAAAGATTGGGGCTATACAGTCAGTGAAAAAACAATCAGCATTGACGAAATCGCTGAAGCTTATAAGGACGGAAAACTTACAGAAGTTTTTGGCACAGGCACTGCTGCTGTTATTTCCCCTGTAGGCAAACTCAAATACAATGATTTAATAATGAATATATCTGAAAAAACAGGTGAATTAGCGCAAAAACTTTACGATAGCCTTACAGGTATGCAATACGGCAGATTGGAAGACACACACAATTGGATTGTAAAAATATAATTTATTTGCTTAATTAATAAATAAAATAGGCTTTTAGTTAATAACAAAAAGCCTTTTTTTATAGTTTTTTCCTTAAATAAAAAAACACAGGCTCTAAACTTCTTGCTCTGTAAAAGGCATTTAAAAAAATTTGACTTGCAGACAAAGAGTAGTTACAATAGAAAGATATTGCTTATGGAGGTAAGTATGTTTGGGATTGGAACGACAGAAATTTTGGTTATACTTGTTGTTGCGCTTATTGTCATAGGCCCAGAATCTTTACCTAAGATTGCGAAAACAATAGGTAAAACATTAGGTGAATTCAGAAAAGTTTCCACCGAATTTCAACGTACTCTAAACACAGAAATAGCGCTTGAAGAGCACGCTCAACGCAAAAAAGAAGCAGAAGACGAGCTTTTTGGCGATAAAAAGAAACAAGAAACATCTGCTTCAACAGCTTCTGAAACAAAAAATACGAACGAAGCAGAAGTAACTCAAAATGAAAATACAAAAAGTGATAAGGATGCAGCTTAGTTATGACTGAAAAAGAATATCTTGCTTCACTTTCTGAAAAAAATAATGCCGATATGGCAAGCTCACAAAGTTCTGCACAAAGTCAAGAAAAGAGCTCACAAAGTCAAG
>CAYJFE010000086.1:0-3090 GCA_964369165.1 uncultured Desulfovibrionaceae bacterium
CTTCCCAAATTCGTCAAACTTCATAACTAGCCCTGCCCTGCCTTGGGTTGCTGAGCGAAGATCTGTCGCAAAGCCAAAAAGAGCAGAAAGCGGGGCTTTTCCTTGAATTTTCTTCATATTATGGCTAGACATATCCAAAAGATTATCTACCTTACCACTTCTTTGAGAAAAAGCAGAAATACTATTTCCTACAAATTCTTCAGGCGCAATAATCTCCACATACATAATTGGCTCGATACGCTTTAATCCAGCTTTTGAAAGTGCTTCTCGTATGGCTTGGTTCACCGCCATTTGAATGCCTGCTGGCGAAGTATTTTCCTTTTTGGCTATATCTTCAATTTCAACTAAAATGTTTTGCAAAGCATAACCATTTTCCGAACTTTGTAAGGCTGCTTGCGCAGATTCTAAGGCATTATCTAAAATTGTTTGTGAAAGTGATGAAGTGTCAAAGACAAAACGTATCTCATTAGAATTATTTGACTCTTCTAAATGCCCATCACTGTCTTTATAAGGTGAGATTGAAAGCGAAACTTCGCCATAGTGCATTATATCGCCTAATTCCCTCTCAAATATTGCCTGAGCATTTGCTTTTTTAGTAATATATTCCTTATAGATAACCTGTGGTTGCCCAGAGCGTGGCATAAGTTTGTATTCTCTTTTTAATCGCTCAAGCAAAACCTCAATGTGTAATTCGCCCATGCCTGAAACAATATAATGCCCTGTCACTTCATCAATGCTATATTGAAGCGTGGGATCTTCCTCGCAATATCTTTTCAGAGCATTTTCAATACCCTGACTTTCTTCGCTATTTCTTGCTTCTAAAGCTATTGTCAAAACAGGCTGATAAACATTTAAATCTTCAAGATAAATTTTTGCACCTTTAGTATAACTTTGCCCTGTTTGCGCATTCTTTAAACCTAAAACAGCAACAATATCACCAGCATAAGCGCTTTTTACTTGCTCTTGCTTATCAGCATGCAGTTTATACATATGCTGTACTCTGTCCTTTTCTGCGCTATGGACATTATAAAGAGTATCAGAATCTTCTAAGGCACCAGAATATATACGCAAAAATGCAAGCTTTCTATTGTCTTGCATAAGAACTTTAAAAACAAGGGCGCAAAATTCTTCACCTTTGTCAGATTTTATAGTCAGTTTTTTTCCGCTCTCTTTATCGTGCGCAAGAATTTCTCTTTCTAAAGGCGAGGGTAAAAGGGCACAAATGGCGTCTAAAAGTGGCTGAACGCCTATATTTTTCAAGGCAGTTCCACCCAAAACTGGTACGAGAGTGCGTGCCAAAGTCGCTCTACGAAGAGCTTTATAAATGTCTTCCTTTGTGTATTCTTCAGCCAAATATATATCTAAGAATTCTTCATCAACTTCTGCCAATTTTTCAAGTAAATGCTCTCTGTGTGCTTCTAAAACTTCGCGCTCCTCAGCATTTATTGCCAAATATTCAACAGTGCTTCCTTGATCTTCTTCTTGAAAAAACAGTTTTTTTTCTTCTATCAAATCAATAAGATAATAAACATTTTCTTCTTCATTATAGTAGGGAAATGTAATGGCTTGCGCATTATTGTGTAGACGCTCTTGAATATCTTTGAGGCAGTGAGAAAAATCTGCGCCTACTCTATCAATTTTATTGATAAAAATTATTTTCGGTACTTTAAAGTTTTCTGATTGTCGCCAAACTGTTTCAGACTGTGCTTCCACACCCGAAACAGCGCAAAAAACGGCGATTGCACCATCAAGAACACGCAAGGAACGTTCAACTTCAATTGTGAAATCGACGTGCCCTGGAGTATCTATGATATTGAAATTATAATCTTTCCACTCACAAGAAGTGCAAGCTGCAGTAATAGTAATTCCTCTTTCTTGCTCTTCAGGCATATAATCCATTGTGGCTGTTCCATTATGCACTTCACCCATGCGATGAATTTTTTGCGTATAAAAAAGCATACGTTCCGTCAAAGTGGTTTTACCTGCATCTATATGAGCTATCACACCAATATTTCTTATTTTTTCTATTGAATTACTCATTTTCGCACCCCATATTTTCCTCAAAATAAGCTATGCTTTCTTGTATAGAAAGAAAATCTTCAATAGCAAAAAGCAGTGGAAAATAAAATTCACAATCCTTGCCTAAAACAAGCGTATCTCGCCTGATTTTATCAATATTTTCACATTGAGCTGAAACAATATCCACAAAAGCATGAGCTGGCATTTCAAGATAAGAAGTGTAAATTTGCGCATGAGGATAAGCCGCTGTATAGGCAAGCATTTCTTCCTCATCTTTTTTATCTATCAACAAGCGAATTTTTTTTGAAAATTTACAAACTTTTATACCTTCTTGCGCAATTAGATTTTCAAATTCGTCAGTATCGCTCAATAATGCAAGAGTGAAGCTTTGATATAATTTAGAAAGTTGCAAGACAAGCCTTTCGACACTGTATTCTTTTTCCTCTTCTTTTTTGAAAAGAAAAACGTGCTCTAAACCTAAAAGCTCGAGAGCAAGCAAGATATTTTGAGAGGGCTCTTTTCTAAAAATTACACCTAGAGGGGATTTTGCAAAGAGAGCAGGCATGAGTGCTGAAATAAATAAAGCAGGCGATGAAAAATCTTCGTCAACATAAAAAAGCGTAACATCACAAGGACTTATATTTTTCTCAAAAAGAAAAGCATTTTTTTCAATTTTATATAAAGAATTATGCACTTCTTTTTCTTTTGCAAAATGTATTGCTATTGCAGTTTTAATTCGTCCTTTGTGCTTTACATCAGCATTTTCAAATGCTTTGGCGCGTAAATTATCATCAAGCCTATACTGTTCAAGCCATTGAGGAAAAACAAAATCTTCCATATTTTTACCTTATATTTTAGTGTATTAGAAAAATTTCAACCAAATTTAGAATGTCATCTATCAGCACTTGACCACTCATATTTGTTTTCTATACTTCGTATACAAAAACCTCACTGCGCAAAAAACGTGGTTTTTGCTTGTTCGCTAAAGCTTTTGTTCGCTTTGCTCTCATGTAAAACCTTTTTTGATACGGAGATTTCAACCAAATTTAGAATGTCATCTATCAGCACTTG
>CAYJFE010000086.1:3190-10426 GCA_964369165.1 uncultured Desulfovibrionaceae bacterium
CCTTTTTTGATACGGAGATTTCAACCAAATTTAGAATGTCATCTATCAGCACTTGACCACTCATATTTGTTTTCTATACTTCGTATACAAAAACCTCACTGCGCAAAAAACGTGGTTTTTGCTTGTTCGCTAAAGCTTTTGTTCGCTTTGCTCTCATGTAAAACCTTTTTTGATACGGAGATTTCAACCAAATTTAGAATGTCATCTATCAGCACTTGTCAATCCTGATAATATGTATTAATATATAAGTTAGACGTGTAAGTCAAACCTTTTATGGTTTGGAAAAGTCTAAATATCAAAATACTTAGGTAAAATATGACAACAAAGATTAAAACTTTCTTTTTATTAGCCCTTTTATCGGGCATTATTATTGTTATGGGTGGTATGCTTGGCGGCAGAACTGGCATTCTTATAGCTTTTGCTTTTGCGCTAGTGATGAATGTTTCCTCTTATTGGTTTTCTGACAAAATCGTGCTACGAATGTATAAAGCGCAGGAAATTAGCCCTACTGATTCACCTTATATACATCAAATAGTTGAAGAATTAGCGCAAAATGCCAATATTCCTAAACCTAAAATTTATTATATACCCGAACAATCACCCAATGCTTTTGCAACAGGACGCGACCCAGAGCACGGTGTTGTTGCAGTGACAGACGGCATTATGAAAATGCTCACTCCAGAAGAACTTCGTGGTGTTTTAGCGCATGAAATCGCACACATAGCTCATCGTGATATCTTATTGCAGACAGTTGCTGGTGTACTTGCTTCTGCCATCACTTCCATAGCATCTTGGCTTCAATGGGGCGCAATTTTAGGCAGTAATAATAATGAAAATAGAAATCCCTTTGCAGCTATCGTCCTTGCAATCCTCGCTCCTATGGCGGCTGGACTAATTCAAATGGCTATTTCAAGAACGCGTGAATACCATGCCGATGCAGGCGGCGCAAGCTATAGCCAAGACCCCTTAGCACTTGCTTCTGCACTTCATAAAATTTCTAACTATTCTAAACAAATACCTATGCAAAATGCAAATCCTGCAACTGAAAATATGTTTATCATTTCACCCTTAGCAGGCAGTAAAATGGCTTCTCTCTTCTCCACCCACCCACCAACTGAAGAGAGAATTGCAAGACTTCATGAAATGGCAAGACAAAATCATGAACGAAGTGAATAAAAGCTTTAGCGAACGAAACAAGAGTCACGCCTCTTGTGAGAGAGGTTTCGTGCATAAGTATGCCAAAACGTATAAAATAAAGTCAAAATCATGAACGAAGTGAATAAAAGCTTTAGCGAACGAAACAAGAGTCACGCCTCTTGTGAGAGAGGTTTCGTGCATAAGTATGCCGAAACGTATAAAATAAAGTCAAAATCATGAAAGAAGTGAATAAAGGATCATACCTATGTCTTTAATGCAAAAAGAAAAACAACTACTTGATATCATTCAAACAAACTTCCCAATCTCTCCTCGCCCCTACAAAGAACTTGGCGATAGTTTAGGCATAGGCGAAGAAGAGGCTTTGAAAATTGTCAAAAAACTCAAAAAAGATAAACTTATACGCAGACTTGGTGCAAATTTTCAATCAGCAAAACTTGGTTTTCGTTCAAGTCTTTGTGCAGCAAAAGTGCCTGAGGAGAAGCTTAATTTCTTTATTGAAACAGTAAATGCTTATCCAAACACCACGCATAACTATCTAAGAAAACATGATTTTAACATATGGTTCACATTAATTGCTCCTTCTTGGGAAAGGCTTGTTGAAATTTTGGCTGAAATCACGGCAAAAACAAATGTGGAAGTCTTAAATCTTCCTGCAACAAAATTGTATAAAATCAAAGTCAATTTCAAAGTAACTGATGAAGAATAAAACCTAAAAAGGCTTACAATGACAACTAATCACCCTATTATTTTGACTATAGCGGGCTCTGATTCTGGCGGCGGTGCTGGTATTCAGGCTGATTTAAAAACTATCACTTGCCTAGATGGCTTTGGGATTTCTGCTATCACAGCTCTTACAGCGCAAAATGGCCTTGGAGTTGATGGTATTTTCCCCTCTAGCGCTGATTTTTTACAAATGCAAATCCAAACTCTTTTTGCAGGATTTAAACCACAAGCTGCAAAAACAGGTATGCTCTTATCACGCGAACTTATTGAAATTACTGCAAATGAATTAGAATTTTACTTTGCAAGCAAAGAAAGTTTTCCTTTGGTTGTTGACCCTGTCTGCGTAAGCACTTCAGGGCACGCGCTTTTAGAAGACGATGCTATTGAAAGCTTGATTTCTCGTATTATTCCATTAGCTTACTTGCTGACACCTAACAAACCTGAAGCCGAGCGCCTTGCTGGCATCAAGATAAGCTCTAAGGAAAATTTACTTATTGTAGGCGAAAAACTTAGACAAATGGGCGCACAAAATGTGCTTATAAAGGGTGGTCATTTTGAAGAGCAATCTATTATGATGACTGATTGGCTTTTCACTAAAGAAGGCGTGAAAGAGCTTCATCAGCCTCGAATAGATACAAAGAACACGCATGGCACAGGTTGCACGCTTTCTGCTGCAATCGCAAGCTATCTTGGGCACGGTTTTCCTGTTGAAATTGCAGTAAAAAAAGCTCAAGAGTATTTAAATAAAGCTCTCAGACAATCCTATGCTGCTGGCACAGGACTTGGCTGCCCAAACTTTAATATAAAATAAATATATCAATTAATTATGTCATTATCTCTCAGTATAGTTCTACCTGTCTATAACGAAGCAGGCAATATTCTTCCTCTTTTTGAAGAAATCAAAGCAAACCTTGATGCTTTGCCCTATACTTATGAAATTCTTTATGTAGACGATGCGAGCACAGATAATTCTGTGTATGAAATCAAAAGCTTGACTTCAAAATTCGACAATGTCTTCCTTATTGAATTTGTAGAAAACTGTGGTCAATCAGCCGCTTTTCATGCTGGTTTTCAAAGCGCTAAACATGAAGCTATTATCACTCTTGATGCTGATATGCAAAATGATCCCAAAGACTTTTCACGTCTTATCGAAGAATATAATCAAGGATACGACATGGTTATAGGCTGGAGACAGAATAGGCAAGACACAAATTCAAAGAAATTTGCTTCGAAAATTGCCAATAGCGTGCGTCGAAAGCTTACCAGAGATAAGGTCAAGGATACTGGCTGTTCTCTCAAGATTATGCGCTCTTCCATGGCTAAGAAATTACCTTTACAATTCAAAGGGATGCACAGATTTCTTGTCAGCCTTATGCAAATGGAAGGAGCAAAAATTTCAGAAATTCCTGTCAACCATAGAGAGAGGTTTAGCGGAACTTCAAAATACAATATTTGGGGACGAGGAATTCAAGCTTCACAAGATCTTTTAGCTGTGAACTGGTTTTTTAGAAGATTAAAAAAGTATCAGATCAAAGAGAAAAGATAATGACAAAAGCATTCATAAAACTTTTTGCAATCTTCTTATTTCTTGGTTTTGGGGCGTACCTTTTACAAGCCATCACACCAAGCCATGAAGGCTATACAAATTTTATTGAAAATCACCTTCTTATATATGGTAATTATTCTATTATTCTCTTTATGCTGCTCTCTGCTCTGCTTATTTGTTTTGCTGTTCCAAGGCAGCTGATTTCTTTTGTTGCGGGCTACACATTCGGAATTGCGCAAGGCACAATTTTTGCGACTTTAGGCGTATCTTTTGGCTGTGTGCTCTCATTTTATTTTGCACGCCTAGTAGGACAATCCTTTGTACAAAAAAAATTCGGCAATAAAATTGACAAGATGGAAAACTTTTTGAGCAGAAATATATTTTCTATGACTCTGATTATTCGCTTCTTGCCACTTGGGAATAATCTTGCTACAAATATGCTCACAGGTCTTACTAAAATTAATCCTTCAAATTTTTTTCTAGCTTCATGCATTGGCTATGTTCCTCAAAATTTTATATTTGCTATGCTTGGTTCAGGTATAAAGATTCATGCAAAAACGCAAATCATACTTTCTGCAATACTTCTTCTTATTGCAACAATTTTAGGCTATTATCTCTATCAAAAAAACAAAAAAGCTCTATTTATCCTTGATGAAGCATAAAAATCAAGGAAAGGCATAAAAAATAAAAGGAAATATTATGAATTCAACAAAGCTTCACGGATTTACACTCATTAAAGAGGAAAATATCAAAGAAATAAACGGTATAGCAAAACTTTTCAAGCACGATAAAACAGGCGCTGAATTGCTTTCTATAACAAATGATGATACAAATAAATGTTTTGGCGTAAATTTTCGCACTCCACCCAAAAACTCTACTGGTGTGGCACATATTTTAGAACATTCTGTTCTTTGCGGCTCTGAAAAATATCCCACAAAAGAACCATTTGTTGAGCTTTTAAAATCATCTTTGCAAACATTTTTGAATGCGATGACCTATCCTGATAAGACTTGCTATCCTGTTGCAAGTACAAATATTCAAGATTTATACAACCTTATGGACGTTTACATGGATGCTGTTTTCTTTCCGCGTGTTCGCACAGAAGAAGGAAAAGATATTTTAGCCCAAGAAGGCTGGCATATCGACACAACACCAAATGATGACGGCACAAAGGGTAAGTGGCAATTCAAAGGTGTCGTTTATAATGAAATGAAGGGCGTCTATTCTTCACCTGATTCACTCTTGGGTGAACAATCTCAACACGCTGTTTTTCCAGACACTTTGTATAGTTTGGACTCTGGCGGTAATCCTGATGTCATTCCAGAATTGACCTATGAAGAATTTGAAGAATTTCATAAAATCTACTATCACCCTTCAAATGCCCGCTTCTTTTTTTGGGGTGATGATGGCATTGAACAAGAAGAAATAAGACTCAAAAAAGTCAATGAAGTTATTTCACGTTTCGATAAACTTGATGCTGATAAAATTGCCTCAAGCATTCCTTTACAAAAAAGGCTTGAAAATACAAGTAAAATTGAAGTGAGCTTTGATGCGCCAAAGGAAAGTGATGAGAGCGACTTACGTGGCCATGCAACTGTAAACTGGCTTTTGTGCGAAACTTATGACCTTGAAAAAAATATACTTTTTAATATGCTCGACCATATCCTTACGGCTCTTCCTGGCTCACCACTGCGCAAAGCTTTAATTGACTCTGGTCTTGGCGAAGACATTACGGGACATTTGGAAGAAGACTTGATACAAATGTATTATTCCGTAGGCTTACGATCAATTCAAACCGAAAATGCTGATACAATGGAAGCCCTCATTCTCGATACACTTGCAGATTTGGTTGAAGAAGGTATTCCTGCTAAAGCCATTGAAGCAGCGATAAACGCAACAGAGTTTCACCTGAGAGAAGCAAATACTGGCAGATATCCTAGAGGTTTAGTGAATATGACTCAATGCCTCACGCACTGGCTCTACGATAAAGATCCTTTAAATGCTTTTAAATGGGAAACACCTTTAGCAAAAATCAAACAAGCTATTGAAAATAAAGAAAAAATATTTGAAAATCTTATCACTGAATATTTGCTTGAAAACAATCATCGTTCGCTTGTCGTGCTTATGCCTCTGGTTGGTCTTGCCGAATCTAAGCAAGAAGCTGACGAGAGCATAATGCAGGCGAAATACGATAGCATGAGCGAAGAAGAGCGTGATTTTGTTGAGGCTGAAAGCGCTCGTTTGCAAGAAGTGCAGGCAAAAGAAGATTCAGAAGAAGCACTTGCTACAATCCCAGTGCTTACTCTCGACGATTTAGCCAAAGAAAACAAAGTCTTACCTATTGAGAAAAAAGAAAATATCTTGCCAATTATCACACATCCTATTGAAACAACAGGCATAGTATACTCTCGCCTAGTTTTCTCTTTGGATAGTTTACCTTATGACTTGCTTCCTTTACTTTCTCTATATTCCCGAGCACTTACAGAGCTAGGCACAAAAAATTATAACTTTATCGAACTTGGTCTTGAAATTGAGGCAACTACTGGCGGGGTCGGGGCATATTCTCTCTTCCAATCAAAAGTAAACAGCACAGAAACACTTAATTCCTTTGTGCTTTCAGGCAAAGCAACATCTGATAAAATTGAGAAACTTGTTAATATCATGGAAGAAATTATTTTTAATCCTCAATTTGACAATAAAGAGCGATTCATTCAAATGGTGCTTGAAGAAAAAGCAAGGCTTGAACAAGCCTTTGTTCCAGCTGGCCACTCTTTTGTATTGAATAGACTTGGAGCAACTCAATCGCAACTAGGCGCAATCAATGAATATACTCAAGGAATATCCTATTTTGATTTCCTTAAAGACTTAGCTAAAAATCTTGAAAGTAATTGGCCAGGTATTTTGGAAAAACTTCAAACAATTCATACACATATATTTAGTCGTGACAATGCTCTTCTTGATATGACTGCAAATAATGAGCTCTTACAAAAAGCAGAAAAATGTTTCCAGCCACTTTTAGAAAATATTCAAAAAAGAGATTATTCGCCCTCTAAAAATTCATGGAATATTAATATATTACAAGGAAATGAAGCTCTTATCGTTCCAGCAAGAGTGAACTATGTCGGCATGAGTACAAACTTGCACAAGCATGGCTACGAATTTCATGGATCAGCGCTTGTTATTTCAAGATTCTTGAGGATGGGCTATCTTTGGGATAGAATTCGAGTTCTTGGCGGTGCTTACGGTTGCTTTGTGCAATATTCTAGAATTACAGGATCTTTTGCTTTTGTGTCTTACCGCGACCCACAAGTAGAAAAATCACTCACTGTGTACCTCAACGCACCAGAATTCCTAGGCAACTTACACATGAGTCCAAGAGATTTGAGCTGCGCTATTATTGGAACTATAGGCGACTTAGACGGCTATCTCTTGCCTGATGCAATGGGTTCAACTGCTCTATGGCGCGATTTAACAGGCGACACAAAAGAAATCCGACAACAAATTCGCGAAGAAGTTTTGTCAACAAAATTATCTGACTTCCAAAATTTTGCTCAACCGCTTTCACAAGCATTGAAAGAAGCAAAATGTATTTCACTTGGCGGAGCTGATACAGAAAAGTATGCAAAAGCAAATAATTGGACAATTAAAAAATTAATTTAACAACATGAAATCATTCATATAAAATCAGTATCTTACAAATATTTCTATTCTGAAAAAAATAATTTGACAAAGGCTCTGTTTTTATATATTAAGTAATCTCTTTGGGGTTGTAGCTCAGTTGGGAGAGCGCTTGAATGGCATTCAAGAGG
>CAYJFE010000087.1:0-9863 GCA_964369165.1 uncultured Desulfovibrionaceae bacterium
AGGAAAGGGGGAAGTTTGAAGGGGGAAAACCTAACTTTTCAAAGTTTGGTTTTCCCCCTTCAAGAATGTTTTTACTTTAAATTATAACCGGCATTGAATGCGGCATAGTTGAGATCCCAAATTGGCTGCTTTTTGCTAAGATTTTTGATAGCTTGAAGCCACACATTCTGCGGGATTTTATTGAATGGTGCCAGCTTTGAAAGCACACCAAGCATAACTACGTTTGCGCATTTTCCTCTTGGATCGCCAAGTGAAAGAGCGATATCGAGCACGTTTACACGTATAACATTTATACCTTTGAGAGCTTCATTTATGGCTTCATCAGTTGGATATGGCTGATTAGTGCCTTGTGGCATAATCTTGGTTTGCGCTAAGATAAGCGTACCATTTGGCGCAAGAAGCTCTAGGAAATTATCACGGAAAATTTCGCTTTCTTCCATGGCAATAAGGCACATGGCAGCTTTTGGAGGCAAGATTGGAGAATAGACATCACCGCAATTGAAGGTTGAAATAACAGGACCGCCCATTTGAGCCATACCGTGAGTTTCGCCTTTGAGGATATTTTCTTCTGCATAACCAGCAATAAAGGCCATTTGAGCAAGAGCTTTACCGAAGAAGAGATTGCCTTGACCGCCAATTCCGCGTATAGCAAGGTTCAATTTTTCAGGTTTGTTTGCTACTTTCTCAATTTGAAGATTTTCAGGTGCTGTAGGCAGAGCGAGTTTTTCTTCTTTTTCTACTTTGATTTCTGCAGGATTTGTATTGATTGAAATGGCATTAGCTGGGCACATTTGCATACAGACTGGTGTTTGCATAACGCAACCGTTGCAAAGGTTATTCCAGCTTGGACTTTTATTTTCGTCAAATTCTACACCAGAACAAATTCCACAACAGCCACAATTCACGCATTTGTCTGTGTCAACTTGTGGCTTATAAGCCCAATTTGCAGCAGGAACTTTACGAACGCAAGTGCCTGAAATAATGACAATCACAAATTCATTGTCTTCTGCTTTTTTCAAGGCATCTTTCAAAGTTTTTTGCACGGCTTTGAAGTCATAGGCGTTAACTTTTAATATTTCAGCACCTTCTGCTTTTAGAACAGCTTCAAGCGAGAAAGAGGTAGAATCGCCGGCAAGGTTTTCTGGTGAAGCAGGGGAGTGTTGACCGCCTGTCATTGCAACCCATTGGTTGTCAAGGATAATTTTAACGCCAGGAGCTTTTCTGAAGATTGCATTTCTTGTTGCGTCAAGGCCTGAGTGACATTCAGTGCCGTCGCCTATGAGGCTGAAACATTTATTTCTTTCTTCTGGTTTTGAAAGTATAAAGCCTGTACGAATGCTTTCACTTGCGCCCATACCAAGACCTGTGTCAACAGCATTTAAGAAGAATAATAAGGTGTTACAACCAATGTCACCAAAGACTGTGTGAATGTCTTTCTTCTTTTTCAAGCGTGAAATTACTTCGGCTGTCGCTCTATAAGGGCAACCAGCGCAAATCATTGGTGGACGCGGCAAAGAAAGTGAAGGAGTTTTTGGTTCGATTGTTGTGCCAGCTAAAAATGCGTGTACACCTTCAGGATTCCATTCAGTGTTTGGCTTGTCATAAGGCTTTGAAATAACTTTGATACCATGCGCACGGCATTCGTCTTCAAGATAGTGGAAACCGTCTTCAACAATATAAACATCGCCATCAATACTATCGCAAAATTCTTTAATTTTCTTCATTGGAAGAGGGTTAGTGAAAGCAAGTTCAAGAATATCAAGGTCTTGCTCGAAATTTGCACGATAATCTTCAACAAGCATGGAAGGCGCACTATAGGTGATAACACCTTTTTTGCCCTTACCTTTAATGTGTTTATTTAATGGAGAATTTTCCACATATTCTTGTAATGCGGGTATTCTTTCGAGTATAACTTTATCATAATTTGCTTTAGCTGCATTTGGTAAAGTCATAAGTCCGCGTAATGTTTCGATTTCAACTCTATCTCTTTTTTGGATAGGGTTTAGGCGAACAAGACCTTCACTGTGGCACAAAAGACCGTGTGCGTGAATAACGGTGAGTGTGTTGAATTGTCTGGCAATTTCTACTGCAATACTAGGTGCTTCAAGCATTTCTTGATGATTTCTTGGCTCAAAGACTGGTACAAAGGAAGATTTATAAAGATAGTGCGGATCGATAACGTGCTGAGTTGAGCTTGGAGTAAAGTCACTGGCAATAAAGAGGAGAAGTCCGCCACGCTTAGCTGTGAATTGTGAATAAGAGGTAAACATATCAGCCGCTTGAAAAAGTCCAGGTATTTTCATGGTGATTACGCAATCAGAGCCTGCGAAGTTGTGGCCGACACCAACACCAAGGGCAACAGCTTCGTTGACGGACCATCCAACAGTAATTAAATCTTGAACTTGCGATAGGCCTTTGTCGATTACTTCCGTGCTTGGAGTGCCAGGATAACCATCAGCCGCGTGGATACCTGCGCGAACGCAACCAGCTGCAAAGGCGATATTTCCTTGAAGAACTTCTGTAGTTCCTTCTTGTTTTGTACATAAATCATGCATAGCATTTTGAGCCATTTTGTAGTCCTCACATTTATTATAAAATCTTTTAGTCAAATTTATTTGTAAGAAACACTTATAACGCAAAATTAAACTATACGCAAGTTTTCAATTTTAGGGGAATTTTTATACGATTTCTCTAAACTTTGTGCTTATAAAAAAACTCAGAAACAGACTAAGTTTATAAATTGAAAAGTTTGTAAGGAAAGGGTGAGGGGTTTGGGGAGAGGAAAAAACTCACTTTTCAAAGTTTGGTTTTCCCTCTCCCCAAAAAAATTATTTCTTAGTAAATCGCCAGACACCATTCCAGTTTTCAGGAATATTGCCCTGCATTTCTTCACATCTTTCAAGATAGATTTGATAGTATTTTGTTTCTGCAAAATCTTCGACAAGTTTTTTGAGAAGAGGAATTGCGGCAAGAAAATCGCCTTTGACATAATAATCGCGGATTTTTGCAAAAGTTGAAAGCTCTTCGCTTCTTTCTTCTGCTTCTTCCTTATAGAAAGGCACGTAAATATCGACAGGCTCTTCCTTACCTTTCACTTGGATAGAGTCAAGCGACATGAAGTGAATCGGCAAATCTTTTTCTTGAATGTCAGCAAGGGCTGGATTTGAGCGAAGCATCTCTTCTTTCATAAGATTTTGACATCTTTCAACTGTGACGGAACTTATCACGTTCACAACGCCATAGTGCGAACACATACCCTCAAGCCTTGAGGTAAGGTTTACGCTATCGCCGATGCAGGTATAGTCAAGAAGTTCTTCCGTTCCCATGTTTCCTACATAAACTTTACCAGAGTGAACACCTGCGCCCATTCGAAGCGATACACCGTATTGCTCCATAAGTTCGGCATTCAAGATGGCTAATTCTTTTTGCATATCAAGTGCGGTGCGAACGCCTTTTAATTCGTGCCCTTGCACGTCTAGAGGTGCGTTCCAAAAAGCCATAATGGCATCACCGATGAATTTATCAACTGTGCCTTCACTGCCTCTGATAAGTCCTGTCATTGGGGTGAAATATCTATTCAAAACGCCCACGATTTCGCCAGGTGCAAGCTGTTCAGAAAGGGAGGTAAAGCCACGAATATCTGTAAAGATAAGAGTAACTTCACGCTCTTCACCGGCAAGAACGGCTTCGCCTCTGTCGGCAATACGGCTTACCATTTCAGGCGATACATATCTGCTAAATGCTTTTCTCAATTGCCTTCTTTGGCGAACCTCATAGATAAAGCGCACACCAAGCAAGGATACCATAAGAATTACTATTGTCAAAAGAGCGTAAGTTGGTGAAATAAATATTTTATTTATAAAAAGATACCAAGTTGATCCCACACTACCGCCAATAAGCACAATAAGCGAAGGAATATAGAGAAAAGCTGATGTAAAGCCAAATATAAGTGTGGAAATAAAGCCTAATGCAAGAATTGAAAGAAGTTGCGCAAAAGGCGTCCAGCGCGGTAGGCTTATACTTCTGTCTGATAAGATAGCATCAATAACGGCGGCATGGCTTTCTACACCTGGATAGATAGCGTCAAAAGGTGTGGCACGAATATCCAAAAGGCCTGAGGCCGAAGTTCCTACAAGTAAAACTCTGCCTTGGATTTCTTCGGGCGGAATTTTACCTTCTAAAATATCCTTCGCGCTAAAGTAGGGGTAAGTTCCACGTGGGCCTTGAAAAGGAATTTGAAATAGTCCATTTGGGGCGACAGGTACTTTATAATCACCGAAATAGAGGTTTTTTAAGCCATAAGATCCACCTTCAAGTACAAGGTTTTTTGTGCCTAAGGCTCGCATAAGTGAACGAAGGCCTAAAGAAATAAATATCCTGTCGTCAACCTTTATAACAAGAGGAATAGCGCGCACAATACCGTCAGGATCAGGGGCAACATTCAAAGAAGCGAGAGGGGCTTGCGTGCGCAGAACAGGCAAGGGTAAGACTGCTCCTGCACCTTGTGTTATAGTGTCAAAAGGGGGAACGGCATCGGGAGGAGTACGATCCATAATGCCTTCAAAACGTGGCAAATCTTTAGGAATAAGATTTATGCCCTTATCTGAAACAAGGCTGTTTGCTTCTGCGAGCTCTTGCCCAGCTGTAAATTGCGCATAAGCCCCTAATACAGCAGGAGTTTGGCGAAGAATGGAAGCAAATAATCTGTCGTTATCTTCAAGATATTGTGGCAATCCTTCAAAGGTCATGTCAACATCGAAGGCATCTTTCAATGACTCTTGCAAAACCACAGGTGAAGACCTATCTGGTTCTGCAAACATAATATCGAAGCCGATAGAAGCGGCACCGCTTTCGGTGAGAATTTTTAAAAGACTTGCTAAAAGGTGACGAGGCCAAGGCCATTGCCCATAGGCTTCAAGGCTTGCTTCGTCGATATCAACAATGGCAGGAGTTGGTGAAACTTTGTCTGCAACAGCATTTCTTAGATAGAGATCATAGACTGTGCGATCGAGCTGACGCAAGGTATAAGGCTGAAAAAGATATAAGCCTACAACCAAAAGGCTGACAAAAAAGCCAACGCTAAGAATGATAAATTTTTGACTTGTAAAAAGTTTTTGTATCATACCCATCTCCCCATTCTTTTTATTTGAAAGATTTTGTGCAAATTATTGTTCTGTAAATGCTCTATTTTTGACCTTTAGCAAGGGCTTTGTGAGATAATCTAAAATGCTTTTCTTGCCTGTGACAATATCAATTTCAGCTTGCATGCCTGCTAAAATTGGCAAATCTCTGCCTTGTGAGTGGAAGACTGTGTCGGCAGTTTTGAGTTTGACTATATAGAAAATCATACCTGTTGAACTGTCTTGCAAGGTATCTGCGCTAATAGTGTCGACCGTGGCATTCATTGAACCATAGACGGAAAAATCATAGGCCGAAAAGCGCACAATGGCAGGAAGGCCAGGCGATAAAAAGGCAATGTCGGCAGGGCTAAAGCGTGCTTCAATAATAAGACTATCGTCAAGAGGAACAATATCCATAAGAGTTTCAGCAGGTTGTAAAACTCCGCCCAGTGTGGTCTTGTAAATTCTTTTCACCGTGCCCCTTAAAGGACTTTTCAATTCAGTGCGCAAAACTTTGTCACTACCAGCCTTGAGTAGTTCTTGTAAAGAAACAAGTGCTGCTTCTTCTTCACCAATTTCTTCATTATAGCGCAAGTCTGCCTTTGCATGAAAACCATCAATTTTCTTATGCATTTCTTGCACTTCAAGCTCTATGCGCGGTATAGAATGCTCTAATGAAACAATTTCTGCTTTCAAATCTTGCACATTTTGCTCTAAACCAAGAAAGTCAATTTCAGGAAATGCACCACGCTTAAAGGCTGTGGCAGCCAAATCTCTTTGCTTTGTGGCAAGTTCTAGGCTTTTTTGCACATCAATTTTCTTGGCTTTTAATTCTTCGCTTCTTTTTGTTTCAGCCTCTGCTTGCAAGATAAGGACATCAAGTTCTGCTTGATCTTCTTCATGCATGGCTGTGAAGATATTATTATGCCTTGCAACTAGTTCAGGATATTCCAAAACTTCTTTTGGATAATCAGGATTTGTGCCTTCAATCAGAGCTTTGAGCCTAGCTATTGTTGCCATATGCTCAAGAGATCGGAATAAAGCTTCGCGATATTGCGCGCCAGCACTTGTGTTGTCGATTCTAGCAAGGGCTTGATTTTGATCGACAATCTCACCTTCTTTCACAAAGATTTCTTGTAAAATACCGCCTTCAAGATTTTGAATAAGCTGAATTCTTTGTGAGGGCACAACTTGCCCTTGCCCGCGTACAACAACATCAATCTGTGCTAAGGCTGCCCAAATAAGGAGAAGAGCTATAGAGAAAAATGCCAGCCATACAAGGCGGATTGAACCAATGGACAAAGAGCGTTGCATAGCTTTTTGCCTTGGATTTAGGCCTAAATCGTCTTCTTTAACTTTCATAAGTTTGTGAATTATATTGTCTATGCCTTTTTTCATTTCGATGCAACCTCTTGTGGCTGTTGGGCAACTTTTTTAATAGGCAATATCTTTTCAATTCTTCCATCTTCAAGAGATATCGCTTTATCAGCTAAAGCGAGCATGGAATGCCTATGCGTGGAGAGAATAAGGGTTTTGCCTTTGAGATAAGGTTCAAGTCTTTGGATAAGCATTTGTTCGCTTTGTGTGTCAAGATTGCTTGAGGGTTCGTCAAGTATGATGATTTCAGGATTTCCAGCTAATGCTCTTGCAAGGCCAACGCTTTGAATTTGCCCACCAGAAAGGCCTAAAGAATGTTCGCCAATAGGCATATCAAGACCAAGTGGGTGCTTTGAAGCAAAATCCATAACACCGCAAAGTGTGGCCAATTCTAATAAAGCTTCTTCTGTAAGTGGTACGTCATCAGGCCAAGCATCGCAGATATTTGAGCGTATTGTTCCGCTAAAAAGGACAACATTTTGCGGTAACACACCTATGTTTTTGCGTATTGTACGCATAGGCGCGATACTTGCTTCAACTGTGCCAAAAAAAGTTCTGCCTGTGGTTGGAAGATAGAGGCCAGCGGCAAGGCGTGTGAGGGTAGATTTTCCTGAGCCAGTTTTGCCTATTAAAGCAATATGTTCGCCTTTTGCAATTTTTAGATTAATGCCTGAAAGCGAGAAGGAAGTTGTTTGCATTGTGGAAGTTGAAGGGTATTTAAAACTCACATCTTCAAAGATTATGTCGACAAGTAGACCTCTTTTTTGCACTTCTTGATTGTCTTCTTCTTTTTCAAAATTTATAAGAGGATTTTCCTCTATTTCTTTTTGCCCTATGCTTTCGCGTGGAAGCTTAAGTAAAGTATCTAAGGTTTCAAGGCCAATTTTTGCTTTGTGTATATTGCCTATCACCCCAACAAGAGAGGTTAAAGGGGCTGTGCATCTACCGAGCAAAATAACGCAAGCAATAAGCGCACCCATGCTCATTTGTCCCGCTGCAATAAGGTATACACCAACAATCACAAGAGAAACAGAGGCAAGCGAATTGACAAATACATTGATATTTGCCATGCCAACGCCTAAAAGTTTTGTTTTGACTACGCTATCACTTGTGACATCAATAATATTATCCCAACGTTTTGAAAGAGCTTTGTCAAGGCGAGATGAGCGCATAGTTTCAAAGCCAGCCGCAATTTCACCAAGAAGAGCATTTTTCTTCACACTAAGAGATAATTGTTCCTTTGTTGCTTGCCTAAAGGAATATTGCGCGAGAAATGTGAAGCATAAAAGAATTGGAATAGCGCATAAGGGCACTATCACAAGCCAGCCACCCAAAAGAGTGATAAGCGCTAAATAAAGAAGAATAAAGGGGAAATCGACAAGGGCTATAAGAGTGGTTGAGCCCATAAAATCGCGAATATATTCAAATTCACGCATTTTTGCAAGTAAGGAGCCGACGGACTGCGTGGGCATAGAGTCAAGGCGCACGTCGGACAATACATCCATAAATTTGCCAAGCATAATAATGTCAGTATTTCTGCCGGCAGTATCAACAAAATAAGCTCGTGTTGATTTGAGAATAAAGTCTAAAATCATCACAATAATAATACCAAAACTCAAGGCCCAAAGGCTTTCAAAAGCATTATTAGGCACAATTCTGTCATAAACATTCATCACAAATAATGGCATGGCAAGTGCAAAAATATTTACAAGAAAAGAAGCCACTCCTACATGAATATATAAAGGAGCAAAATGCCGAATGATTGCCCAAAACCAGTGTTTTTTGTGTGGATCATAATTATGTTCTTGAGTCAAGCCTTTCTCCTTATCAAGAAAGAATACAGAATGTATATACTTTGTATAAAATAAAATGTGCCCTATGAAATACCATAGAACACATTTTGCTAATTGTATCTAAATTTTGTTATTACATTTTAACTTGTGGATCTATGCTTAATTCTGTGAAGAGAGTAGCCGCTATAGCGTGCAATTGATATTGTGAAATAATAGCATCGCCAGCAGTGATAACTTCTTCAACACTTGAAGCAAAGGAGGCTGTTTCAGCATCTAATACACTTAAAAGATCTTTCTTACCTACTTCAAATTGCGCAGTGAAATTATCCCTTGCTCTATTATTAGCACGAAGAGCTTTTTTGTGGTATTCGTTTTGCTCTATTGCTGTTTCATAGCGTTTATAAATAAGCTTTACTTGCTCAGCAAGTGCATCTTTTGTAGTTACAAGCAAGTATTTTGCTTCTCTATAGCCAGCTTCTGTAGCTTCTACATTAGCTTTATCTGCACCGCCATTATAAAGATTCCAGCTAAAGTTTATCATAGCATCCCAGGCTTTAATGTCTTTATCGCCTGAAGTGTCTTCTGAAGTGTATGATGGACCAGCATCAAAGGTGATTTGCGGTAAGTAGGCACTTTTTGCTGCATCTACATTTTGATTGACTTCATTTACTTGAGCAAGCAAAGCGCGTACTTGATAATTATCTCTTAAAGCAAGCTCACGTACCTCTTCAAAGTTTTTATACATTTGATTTGGCATGTTTACAGGAAGTAGCTCGCCTTGTGGGTAAGTGCCTGTAAGTTTTTTATAGCTATATCTTGCTGCTTCATAAGCTTCTTCGTAGGCAAGTTTTGTGGCTTTTGCTGAATTTAAACGTCCAAGCACTTGATCTACTTCACCTTGTGTTGACAAGCCTTGCTCAACCCTACTTCTCAATAAAGAAAGAATGCGCTGATGGTCTTTAATGTGTTTTTCAGCAAGCTTCACAAGCTGTGCACGACGAATAATGTCTATATGTGCCGCAATGGTTTCAGCTGCCAAATTATTTGAAGCATCTAAGGCTGTAAAAGTAGCTGTTTCATAGGCATATTCTCTACCTTTGACATTAGCTGTGACTCTTCCGCCTGCATAGAGAAGAAGGCTGAAATTAAGGCCGATTTCTGCTGTGGCGATTTCTCTATCAAAAGTTTCATTGATTTTTGAATCGTGTGACATATTTTGCGCAGCACCAGCACCGCCCCAGAAAGTGATAGTAGGATAGTGTTCTGCTTCAGCTTGGCGTATTTGCTTTTGAGATTTTTCTTGCCCTTGCAGAACGCTTTTGAGATGTGGACTATAACTATAGGCATTTTGTAAGCTTTGCATTACATCAATGGTTTCAGCAGCTTGTGCTTTATCAAAAGATGCAGGAAGCAGTAAAAGATTCGCTAGTAAGAGCGCAAGTGAAGCTTTTGATGTTTTCTTGTAAAGTATATTCATAGCAATACATCCTTATTTTAGTATAATAAACAAATTTAAAATAATTGAAATAATGGCTTTTGTCAAGAAAAATCAAAGATAATCAAAATTTTAGCA
>CAYJFE010000088.1:0-9829 GCA_964369165.1 uncultured Desulfovibrionaceae bacterium
AAAGGGTGTAATCGAAATAAAGTTTCATGCCTTCATTCATGCTTATTCTCCTAAAGGTTTTCACACAAACAGTGTCATCAAAAACATACATAAACTGAGTAAAAAATCAATTTTTTGCCTGAAAAAGCAGAAAAGAATGAGTTTGAAATATACTCTAATAGAAAACAATAATATTTCAGACAATACAGCCTGTCAAGGTAAATAAAGGTAATCACATTTTCATTTTTTTTCCTAGGAATAGATTGGGAACATTTTAGAAATGTTAGTAGGTGTGATGGTAAACTCCAAAAAAAAGTGTTAGTAATGATATATCCTTGCTGATTTGTAATTCTAGCATAATTAATCATCAATTTCTTCTATAATAAAAAGATAAGATATTGTAATAAAATTCACAAACAAGGTGTTTGAATTCAAATAAATTCTTAAATAAAAGAAAAAAAAGAACTTTTGTACCTGTTAGAGGAAAAGCAAAATAAGAGATATATTATTTTATTTCTAATAAATTTAGAATGTTACAAAAAATAACGAGAAAGAGGGCATATTTTTTAGCAGAGAGATGTCCTTTTTTAGGTTAAAATTGAGAAGAAAATCGTTATTTTTAGATTTGTGAAAAAAATATCATAGCTTTTTTTATTTCTCCTATATGGAGTTGAATTATAAAGCTTTTTCTTAGCTATTGACGACTGTCGACAGCATTTTTAGAAAATAGAAAAATTCTATAACTAATTATAATAATTGAAATAAATTTTTTGTCTTTTTTTCTTAAAACTAAAAGTCTGCTTTTTAGTCTTGACAAATTTCAATTTTTATCGTAGATGTTAGTTATGTAAATCGTACTACTGTCGACAGCATACGGTATTGATTTTTAGGACTTTGGTTTGGAGGGGCTGTAGGTTTTACTTAATATCTATATTCTTTCCATTTTTCTTATAACCATCAAAGCGTGTATTTCACTTAAAATTAAGGAGTTTACAATGTTTAAAAAGTTCTTTGCATGTTTACTGGTAACAGCCTTTGCAACTGTTGGCGTGAATATTTCTCAAGCACAAGCTCAAGCATTAAGAATTGGTATAGGCGATCCTTTGGATTCGGGTGCAGGGCAGTATGGTGTGAAGTTTAAAGAATTGGTTGAAGCCAAAACTAATGGCGAAATCACAATCGATCTTTTCCCAAGCGGTGCCTTGGGTGATGAAGCTGAAATGCTTCAAAACACCCGCCGTGGCAGCCTTGATATGTGTATTGTAGGAATTGGTAATGCTGTTCCTATGGTTCCAACCTTAGCTGCTTTAACTTTCCCTTATTTACTTGACACAGAAGAAGCTGTTGTGAAAGCAACAACAGGTGAATTGTTTGATTATTTCAACGAACAAACAATTAAAACCGGCGGCTTTAGAACTTTAGGTTATGTTTATACAAATTACAGATTTTTAACAAACTCAAAACGTCCTGTTAAAAACTTGAATGATGTAAAAGGACTGAAAATTCGTGTGCCAAATAATGAAGTTTTTATAGCCACCTATAAAGCTTGGGACGCAAACCCTGTGCCAATGGGATGGAATGAAACCTTTACAGCTCTTCAACAAGGCGTTGTTGACGGTCAAGATAATCCATACGTAGTGAACTACACAATGAAATTCCAAGAAGTTCAAGATTATGTTACTGAAGTTCACTATCAATATTCTTTGCAACCTTTATTTATAGGCGAAAAGAAATTTGGATCATTCTCACCTGAAATTCAAAAAATCTTTATTGAAGCAGCTATGGAAGCTCAAATGTTTATCCTTGATTGGGAAAATGAAAACAGCTCTCTTGCTAAAAAAGGTATGATGGATGCAGGTGTTGAAGTTTCAACTCTTGAAGATGAAGCAGCTTGGAGACAAAAAGCTATAGATGTTGTATGGCCTACAATGTATGAATTTGTTGGCGGTAAAGAAGTTATTGATATGATACTTACTGAACTCAAAAACTAATAGTATATGAACAAAGGGGAGAGTAAAACCCCCTCTCTCCCCTTTGTTTCGCTCTATAAAAGGGAGCTTTTATGACTGCTAAAAGATTTTTATACCACATTGATAGGATTGAAACCTATATCAGCCAAATTTTACTAGTATTTTTTTGTACTCTTGTTTTTACACAAATTGTTCTCAGAAACCTTTTTGCTATTGTTTTGCCTTGGAGTGAAGAGCTGTCGCGTTTTGCCTTTGTTTGGTTCGTTTTTTTTGGGGCATCATACGCAACTCGTTTATCAGCGCACAATAGGGTAACTATCCAATTTTCCTTTCTGCCTAAATTTTTAGGTAATTTCTCAATGTTTATTACTGATATTTTGTGGTTTATTTTCAACTGCTTGATGATATATATGAGTTATATTGTTATCCTTGACTTTTATACTTATCCCTATAAATCTCCTGGCTTAGGGATTCCAATGCAATATGTATATATGATCTTTCCTATTTCCTATACTTTGATGAATATACGTATTGTTCAAGTGAATATTATGAAATATATTTTGAAAATGGAAATTAAAGATGTGGATAAAGTAGAGGCTGAAGCCTATGAAGATATAGCTGAGCACTCGGTTTTGGCAGAGCCAAAAGATAGAAAGTAAGGGAGAGCATATGTCAATTACAACTATTTTATTCGGAACATTTATTCTTATGCTTCTTATGGGAGCACCGATTACTCTTGCTTTAGCACTTGCTGCAACAGCAACATATATTAGCCTAGGCATGGATTTAACCATCTTGGTGCAGATAGCATTTTCTTCTGTAAACTCTTTTCCAATTATGGCTTTGCCTGCCTTTGTTTTGGCAGGCGCTTTAATGGAAAGTGCAGGGATTTCACGAAGAATTGTGCACGTAGCAGAAGCTATGGTGGGTAAATTAAACGGCGGGCTCGCCATTACTGGCGTATTGGCTTGTATTTTCTTCGGTGCTATTTCAGGCTCAGGTCCTGCAACAACAGCGGCTGTTGGTATGCTTATCATTCCTTCAATGATTAAAAGAGGTTATGATGATGACTATGCAGGCGCAAGCATAGCCTCCGCAGGCGGTATAGGTATTATTATTCCGCCAAGTATTTCAATGGTTATCTATGGCGTTGTGGCACAAGTTTCTATTTCAGATATGTTTGCAGGCGGTGTTGTACCGGGGCTTATGTTTGGTATCTCACTTATTTTAGCACACTTATATTTGTGCAGAGGTAAAAATCTTACCGAGGGCTTGCCAAGTTTTTCTTTTAAGAATCTTTTATTGGAAATAAAAAGAGGTTTTTGGGCTTTGCTTGCTCCAACAGTAATTTTAGGCGGAATTTATTCAGGCCTGTTCACTCCAACAGAAGCAGCTATTGTGGCTATATTCTATACATTGTTTGTAGGCACTTTCGTCTATAGAGAATTGACTTGGAAAGGATTTTTGTCTTCCTTAGAGTCAACCACTTGGATGACAGGGCGTGTGCTCATTATCATGTTTGCCGCCTATGCTTTTGGCCGCGTGCTTACGCAATACCGTATTCCTGATGCAATAGCAGGACAAATGCTTTCGCTCACAACAAATCCTATCTTGATTTGGGCAATGGTATTAACTTTCTTGCTTTTCTTAGGTATGTTTATGGAAACACTTGCCATGGTTATGCTTGTAACACCTGTTTTGCTTCCTATTATGGTAAGCATCGGAGTTGATCCAATTCACTTTGGTGTGGTGCTTATTTGTTGCTGTGCCATCGGTTTTTCAACCCCACCTTTAGGCGAGAATTTATTTGTAACTTCTGGTATTACAGGTGTTTCTTTAGAAAGATTGTCTTATAAAGTGTTACCTTTTGTGTTTATGAATATTGTTACAATTATTCTTATTGCTTCATTCCCCCAACTTATTCTCTGGCTACCTTCGTTAGGAAAGTAGGGAAGTAAAATAAAAAATAAGGAAATTATTTATGCAGTATATTAAAAAGGCTGAAAAATCAGCTGAAGAAAACAGCAATGCAGCGCGCGAAAAAGTTATTGAAATCTTAGCAAATGTAGAAAAAAATGGCGAGGCTGAAATTGTTAAACTTGCTAAAGAATTTGATAACTGGGATCAAGGTTTTATTTTATCAGAAGAAAAAAAGAAAAAACTTATAGCATCAGTACCTGAACATATTAAAAAAGATATACAATATGCTCATAAAAGAATATCAGAATTTGCTAAATTGCAAAGGGACAGTATCAAAGACTTTGAAATTGTTGATGATGAAGGCGCTAAGCTTGGGCAAAAAGTTGTACCTATGGACGTGGCAGGATGCTATGTTCCTGGTGGTCGTTTTGCTCATGTGTGCTCAGCTCTTATGAGTGTTGCTACAGCAAAAGCAGCCGGTGTACCCTTTATTGTTGCCGCAACCCCTCCGCGTGGTGATAGCATTGATGCCCCTACTTGCTATGCCATGGACTTGGCAGGTGCTGATATTATTTTAGAAATGGGCGGTGTGCAGGCAATTGCAACCATGGCTTATGGTTTATTTACCAATAAGGCTGCCAATATTATAGTAGGCCCCGGCAACGCCTTTGTTGCCGAAGCAAAGGCAGTTTTGAGCGGAACAGGCAAATGTGCTATCGATGTGTTTGCAGGCCCTACCGAATCTGGTATTATTGCAGATGAAACAGCAGACCCGATGACAGTTGCTATCGACTTGGTTTCTCAAGCAGAGCATGGGTATAACTCCCCAGTGTGGCTTTTCACTACAAGCAGAAAACTTGCTGAGGAAGTGGCAATTCTCGTGCCTAAACTCTGTGCAGATATGCCTGACCCTGATGTTCCTCTTTCTGCTTGGAGAGATTATGGCGAAATTCTTCTTTTCGATAATGATGAAGAAATGCTTAAAGTTTCAGATGAATATGCTTCTGAACATATTCAAATTCTTACAAAAAATAATGATTGGTGGAAAGAAAACAGCACTTCCTATGGTTCAATGTTCATAGGCGAAGGTTCAACCGTTCCTCATGGTGATAAATGTGCTGGTCCTAACCATATTTTGCCAACAAAGAAAGCTGGGTATAACAGTGGTGGTTTGAATGCTCAAAAATTCTTGAAAATTTATACTTACCAAGAATTAAGCAAGGAAGGTAATAAAACTGTTGGTGCGGCTGCTTCAAGACTTTCACGCGTAGAAGGTATGGAAGGACACGCAAGAGCTTGTGATTGGCGTTTGACAAAATATTTTGGTGATGAAGAATTTGACTTTCATGTATACAGGCACCCTAAGTATTAAACACTTGCGAGGATAATCATGCTCACTTTTAATAAAGATTTCACACTGCAAGAACCTATCCCACAAGAAGGGATTGATTTGGCTCTTGGAGTTTTACAAACAGGGCGCATTCACCGCTATAATACAATACCTGGTGAAAAGTCCTATGCAAATCAACTTGAAGAAGCATTTGCAAAATACATGGGTAGAAAATATTGTCTTTCAGCTGCTTCTTGCGGAAGCACTATGTATTTGGCATTAAAGTCAGTAGGCGTTCAAGCAGGTGATAAAGTGCTTTGCAATGCTTTCACACTTGCCCCGGTTCCAGGCGCCATTCAAAATGCAGGTGCTGAAATAGTTTTGGTTGAGATTACAGAAGATTATACCATTGACTTGGTTGATTTAGAAAAAAAAGCTGTTGCAAGCAAGGCAAAATATCTTCTTATTTCTCATATGCGTGGGCACTTGGTAGATATGGAAAAAGTGACTGCCATTTGCAAAAAATACGGCATTACCATGATTGAAGATTGTGCTCATACTATGGGTGCAAGTTGGAATGGTAAGAAAAGCGGTAATTTTGGTCATGTGGCATGTTTTAGCACGCAAACCTATAAGCATATGAATTCAGGTGAGGGCGGTTTACTTGTCACCGACGATCCTGAAGTTATAGCAAAAGCAATAATCTATTCTGGCTCTTATATGCTCTATGAAGGGCACACATTAAGGCCAGAGATGCCTGCTTTTGAAGAAATTAAATACCTTACGCCAAACTATTCTTGCCGTATGGATAATTTGAGAGCAGCTATTTTGCTTCCTCAATTAGAAATTCTTGATGAGCAATGCAAAAGATGGAATGTTCTTTATCAACATGCTGAAAAAGGCATTAATGCAATTGACGGCTTTTGCTGTCCTCATCGCCCAAAAGAGGAATATTATGTCGGTAGCTCCATTCAATTTAATATTTCAAACGCTAGCTTTGAGCAGTTTAAAGATTTCTTAGCAAAAACTGCCCAAAGAGGTGTTTCAATCAAATGGTTTGGCGATTCTGTGCCTCGTGGTTTTACTTCAGCCTATACAAGCTGGAGATATTATGATGAATTGGAACATCTTGAACTGCCAAATACTTTAAGAATTTTAGCAACAATGTGCGATATTCGTTTGCCATTAACTTTCAATACTGATGATGTTGATTGCATAGTGCAAATTATTAAAGAAGTCGCCGCTGAGCTACAATTATAAACAATTTAATACTATTGGAGAAATAGAATGAATTTAGCACAATTTCCACGTCGTGGCTATGTAAATTGCCCAACCCCACTTGAAAAATTAGATAATTTTTCTAAAGCATTAGGTAATAAGGTTAATGTTTATATAAAACGTGACGATCTTTTACCTGGCACTTCAGGCGGTAATAAAACCCGTAAGTTGGATTTTTCTATTGCTGATGCTATTGCAAAAGGGGCAGATACCCTTATTACTTGCGGTGCTGTGCAGTCAAACCACTGCCGTTTAACACTTTCTTGGGCTGTGAAAGAGGGGATGGATTGTCATCTTATCATGGAACAAAGAGTAAAAGATTCATATAATTACGATGCATCTGGTAACCATTTCTTATTCCGTTTATTAGGCGTAACAAGCATACGTGCGGTAGAGGGTGCTACTGACATGATGGCTGAAATGCAAAAAACAGCAGAAGAATTAAAAGCAAAAGGGAAGAAACCATATATTATTCCGGGTTGTGCTTCTGATGCTATAGGGTCATGCGGATATGTTGCTTGTGCGCAAGAGCTTTTCCAACAAGCTTTTGATATGCACTTGGATATTGATAATATTGTTTGCCCATCAGGTTCAGGCGGAACACATGCAGGTATGGTAATTGGTGCGTATGCTTCAAATTCAAATATTCCTGTGCTTGGTGTAACCGTAAGCCGTCCAGTAGACGTGCAAGAAGAGCATATTTATAAACTTGCAAATGCAACTGCTGCACATATAGGTTGTGGCGAAATTCCACGTGAAGCTGTAAAATGTAATGCTGACTACTATCTTCCAGGTTATTCGCTTCCAAACGAAACTATGTTCGAAGCAGTAAAATTGCTTGCTCAAACAGAAGGTATTTTGCTTGATCCTGTTTATTCAGGTAAAGCTTTTGCTGGTTTGGTCGGCCTTATCCGTCAAGATTACTTTAAAGAAGGCGCAAATGTTGTTTTCCTCCATACTGGTGGCTCACCTGCACTTTACGCTTACAAAGAAAAATTCTACGCTGACGGCGGAATTTAATTTTTTTCGAGAGGGGAAAACATGTTTTTTTGAAAAAAACGAGTTTTTCCCCTCTCGACCACACCCCTTTCCTTAAAAACAGTGATTTAATAGCTTAATAGATTTATATTATTTATAAGTTAAGACAATATTATTCTTACCCTCCTTATTAAAGGTAAATTATGTTTAAAGCAAATTATCCAATGCTTGGAATTTTAGGCGGCATGGGGCCTTATGCTGGTTTGGACTTTTTGAAAAAAGTATTCCAAAATACAAAAGCAGGTAAAGATCAAGATCATTTACCCATTATACTTGCTTCTTTGCCACACGAAGTGCCAGGCCGCCCTGAATTTTTATTAAAAATGCAGCCTATAAATCCTGGGAAAAATATGGCAGATTTAGCCCTATGGCTTGAAAATGCAGGCGTTACACATGCAGCTGTGCCTTGTAATACAGCGCATGCCGAGCCAATTTGGACTTTGATGCAACAAGAACTTAAAAAAAATAATGCAAAAATTCTGTTTATTCATATAGTTGACGAACTTAAAAAGGAACTCTCCCTTCATTTGGGCGATAAAGAAGAATTACGCCTTGGCATAATGGCAACAACAGGCTCTATTGAAACAAGACTGTTTGATGACTATATGGAAAATGGACCCTTTACTTGCGTGTATCCTAGAAAAGAAGCTCAAGAACTTTTTATGGATTGCGTTTTCAATAAAGAATATGGAATTAAAGCTTTTTCTGATCCCGTGACAGACACTGTTCATAAGCAATTAGGGATAGTTATGAAAGATTTATTAGAACAAAATATTGATGTTTTTGTGCTTGGTTGTTCTGAGCTATCTTTTGCCCTCAATTCAAAATCTTATTTTGACAAAGCTTGCTTTGATCCTCTTATTATCCAAGCACGAGCTTTAATTATGGCTACATACCCTGAAAAGTTAACAACAATTTAATCTCATTTAAAAGGAAATAATATGCAAAAACAAATTATTGCTTCAGCAAAAGCACCAAAAGCTATAGGTCCGTACTCACAAGCTGTTTTATTGGGAAATCTTTTATTTACTTCAGGCGCAATTCCACTTGACCCTGAAACTGGCGAAGTAGTTGGCGCAACAGCTGCAGAACAAGCCGAGCAAGTTTTGAAAAATTTGGGTGCTGTTTTGGAAGAAGCAAAGGTAAGTTTTGATGATGTTGTAAAAACAACAGTATTCATCGCTGATATGGCAGATTTTGCAGACATCAATGCTGTATACAGTAAATATTTTACTAAAGATTTTCCTGCACGCTCTTGTGTTGCCGTGAAAACTTTGCCTAAAAATGTTTTGGTGGAAGTAGAAGCTATTGCTGTTGTAAAATAGAGATATTATAGTATAATTATTTTGTTTTCTGTGTATATTTAGATATTCTTGACTTGTACTTTCTTTAGATATATACTGAAAAATAGTTTTTCAGTATGAAAGGGATAGAAGAAAAGATGATAATTCAAAAAAAGCTTTATAGTACGCAAATTCATGATTTGATTAAAAATAAATTGCTTAACGGAAATTTATTTCCTGGTGATAAAATTAATGAAGCTCAACTTTCTGCACAGCTTGGAGTAAGTAGAGCCCCTATTCGTGAAGCCTTGTGCTTGCTTGAACGTGAAGGCATTGCAGTAGCAACGCAAAAAGGTAAATATATACGTAAGCTTACAGCAAAAGAAGCGAGTGATACCTATCTTACAGGTGCTATTCTTGAAGCAAAAAGTGTTTCAAGCACTTGCCACTTATTTACAGATAAGGACTTGCAAGAATTAGAAGACTCCTTTTCTTCAATAACTCCTGAAATGGTTCAAGAAAATGAACATCTTGTCATTGATGAAAAGTTTCATACCTTACTTTTGAAATATGAACAGAATAAGGTTTTAGTTAATCTTTCACGCCAGCTTCCAAGAAATCTTTCAAAATTTCTTTTGATTTGCTACTGGCAAAAAGTTTCTTCTGCTGAAAGGTTTTATGATAGGCATTTAGAGCTTTTTAACGTTGTAAAAACAAGAAATGCCGCCTTAGTTGAAGAAGCAGTGATGGAGCATTACAGAGAGCTTGGTACGAAAATTACTCAATTGATGCAAGATGAAGAAAAAAAATAGTTTTTTGAAGATAATAAAATACCCCATTTCTTTCTCTAAGAAATGGGGTTTGTTTTATAATTTTATAGTATCTTATACAAAACATACCCTCTAGTCCATTATTTTATACAGACTTGAGTATGTAAAAATCTCTTTTTACAAATCAAGAGCATGTCTTAGAATATGTGGCTCTTCCTCAAAGAATGGGGCAAGTGTAAAATTCCCGCTTTAAAATATTGC
>CAYJFE010000089.1:0-9768 GCA_964369165.1 uncultured Desulfovibrionaceae bacterium
TTTGAGGGGGAAGAACCATAACTTTTCAAAGTTTGGTTCTTCCCCCTCAATAATTTAAGATACCTTAGATCCCTTCTCTACATTCTTTAATGTAGTGAGGAGGGCTAAATTATTATCATCACCGCCTGTGAGGATCATGCCTTGCGATTCTAAACCACGGATTTTTCTTGGCGCAAGGTTTGCAACTACTATAAGTTGTTTGCCGATTAAATCTTCCGGTTTTACGTGCTCGGCAATGCCAGAACATATTTGACGAGGCTTTTCTTCGCCAAGATCAATTTCAAGGCGCAAAAGTTTGTCAGCATTCGGGTGCTGTTCAGCAACTAAAACTGTGCCCACCTTCATTTCAACTTTTTGGAAGTCAGCAAAATCAAGGAAATCATTTTTTGCTTCTTCTTTCTTTTCTTTTTTAGATTCTTTAGCTTCTTTTTTTACTGGCTCTTTTTTCGCCACTTCTTGACGTGGGAAAAGATTTGATGAAGCTGCAATTGTAGCATCGTCAATTAGATTTTGATGCGCTACAATAATATTTTCAAGAGTGTCAGCTGTAAAAACTTCTTCTGAAGGCTTATTGAGTTGCTCTTGTAATGCCATTGAAGCTTTTGGCATAACAGGATAAAGCATATAAGCCACTTTATACATATTTTCTAAAAGCACACGCATAACCGTTTGTAAACGCGCAGTATTTCCTTCTTTTTTCAAAGCCCAAGGTGCTTGAGTGTCCACATATTTATTCATGGCTCGCACACTTTCCCATAAGGCATCAAGGCCTTGAGAAAAACGAATTTCTTTGAAGAGGTTAATATAATTATGGCAAGCGTCTACAGTTAGTTCGCAAAGTGCTTTATCGTCTTCTTGCAATTCTGTCACTAGAGGTATTTTAGATTCAAAATACTGCTTTGTCATAGAAAGTACACGAGAAAAGAGATTGCCTAAATCATTGGCTAAATCAGAATTGATACGAGTGATAAAAGCTTCGTCGGTGAAAGAAGCGTCAGAGCCAAAATTCATTTCACGCATAAGGAAGTAGCGGAATTGATCGATTCCAAATTCCTTGCAGACATAGTAAGGGTCTACAACATTGCCGAGTGATTTTGACATCTTAGTGTCTTTCACTAACCAATAGCCGTGTACATTTAAATGCTTGAAAAGTGGAATTTCGGCAGACTTTAACATAGTAGGCCAGAAAATGCCGTGTGGTTTTAAAATATCTTTAGCAATCATATGCTCAACGCCAGACCATCTTTCTTCAAAATCTTTCATGCTAGGCGCATTTTCATCGGCACTATAACCCATGCCTGTAAGATAGCTTGAAAGCGCATCAAACCAAACATAGCAAACATAATCTTTATCAAAAGGAAGCTCAACACCCCAATCTAAACGAGTTTTTGGGCGTGAAATACATAAATCTTCTAAAACATTTGCTTCAAGCATGGCAAGAGTTTCATTTCTATAGCGTTCAGGGCGAATAAAATCTGGATTATCAATAATATATTGCTTGAGCCAATCCTGATATTTTGTCATTTTGAAGAAATAGTTCTTTTCAGCAATATATTCAGGCTTTGTTTGGTGCTGAGGGCAAAGGCCTTCTTCAAGCTCTTTTTCAGTATAAAATCTTTCGCAACCAAAGCAATAATGTCCGCCGTATTCTGCAAAGTAGATGTCGCCTTTGTCATAAACTTTTTGCAAGATAGATTGAACCACTTCTTTGTGTTCAGGGGAAGAAGTTCTTATAAAGGCATCGTTATTGATGTCAAACTCTTTCCACATCTGAGAAAAAAGAATGGAGATTGAATCCGTAAATTCTTGTGCAGGCATATTGTTTTGTGCGGCTGCTTTGACAATTTTATCGCCGTGCTCGTCTGTGCCTGTTAAAAAGAAAGTCTTTTCACCAAGCATTGTGTGGAAGCGTTTTTGCATATCTGCCATAAAAGTAGTGTAGGCATGGCCTAAATGCGGCTTTGCGTTGACATAATAAATTGGGGTTGTGAGTGAATAACTGTTCATTTATCTACCTTTAATCTTCTAATTTTCTGCAAATTCTTCGTCAAAGATATGCAAGTCTGGGTCTTTATCAATCATATCTTGGTCGACAGAATAATTCATATAGGGTTCGGGTTTGTAGGGTTGATGATTTTTTTGCTGCGGCGCTTGTTGATTAGGGTTTGGTTGACTTTCAGGTCTTTGCGGATTAATGCTTTCCCATTCCTCTAAAGTCATTTCGATTTCGCCTTCTGTTTCTGTTAATAAGGCAATGCTATTTCTAAACATATTCGCACGCAAAACACGCATATGCCCGCGATCAGTATTGTATCTTTTGCCAAGTTTTGGGCAAGTTTTGTGAAAACTTTCGTAGACATCTTGCTCAAAAGATAGGCAACATAAAAGACGAGAACAAATGCCTGAAATCTTAGTTGGATTCAAAAAGAGATTTTGCTCTTTTGCCATCTTGATTGTAACAGGCGCAAAAGTTGTGAGATAACGCCTACAACAGCAAATCATGCCGCAGTTGCCAAGTGAGCCAACCATCTGCGTTTCATGCCTTACGCCAATTTGGCGCAGTTCAATTCTTGTTCTGTATTCACGAACTAAGTCTTTGACTAATTCACGAAAGTCTATACGATTTGGCGCAGTAAAATAAAATACAAGCTTAGATCTGTCAGACAAAAGAGCCACGTCAACAATCTTCATATCAAGCTCACGCTCTCTTATGCATTTTGTGCAGAATTTCTTTGACTTGTTGACAGTGTCTTCATTTTCAAGCGCGTAGGATTCTTCCGTTTCAGAAGGGAGCGAAACTGTTGGGCTTGAAGGGGGAAGAACTTCATCACAATAAGGTCTTTGCCAAGAAACACGCGCGTAATAACTCTCTTCTGCTGTTTTAGCCAGAACAAGAGTATTATAAACTATTGGAGTTTCGCTTTCGTAAATGCAAGGAATGATTTGCCCGTATTGGTGTGATTGTATGCCGATGATTTGTTTCATTAAATAGACCTAGAGAGGTTGAAGTTTGAGCTGCTGAGCTTTTTTAGCGGCTTCTGAATTTGGCCAATCTTCATAAAGAACAGTGGTGTGTAAGGATGAATTTGGATAATCGCCAAGACGTGCGTAGGTGAGGGCGATTTTTAAAAGTGAATCCGCAGATTTTGAAGATTGTGGAAATCTTGCCAAAACGTCTTTAAAAGCCAAAATAGCTTCCGAGAAATTTTCTTCTGCATAATAACATTCGCCTTTCCAGTAGATTGCGTTTGCCACATAGGAAGAAGAAGGATAAGTTTTTAAGAAGAGGTCAAAGGCTTTTAGAGCATCGGCATATCTTCTTGTTCTATAAAGATTTAGTGCGGCTTGATAGGCTTCATTTTGGGTGAGGCCAGCAATTGTTGTAGGTGTAGGGGCTTTTTTAGGCGGTGTTTGCACATTTTGAGTGTGCGTATTTGTTTGACTTTGCCCTGCTAGTGGCTCTTGCTGATTATGTGTTGGTAAAATCAGGGCTAATTCTTCACTCGCACTTGGGGCAAGAGGTATATCAGCATTGTGCTGGTTTTCAATTTGTTGATTTGCGAGTGCTTGCTGGTTTTGAGGAGCTTGCGTAACAGCTTGAGTATTAGTTGGCGCAATGTTCACAGGTGCAGGAGAGAGTGGAATGTCGTCCTCTGGGGTTTGCGCACCAGCATATTCTACTTCTTTATGTGGAATGACAATTTCTTGAGAGTTTGCCTGTATACTTGCTTGCCCACTAGGAATAGTAAGGTCAGATTCGTAAGTGGAAACAGTGCCATTTTCAAGATTGTTTATTCTTAGGCTGTTTTCTAAAACTGCGCTTTGCAGATTTTCAACTTCTATTTGTATATTACTCACGTCTGATTTACTTGCGCAAGCGGTAAGCAGAATGAAATTTAAACTAAGAAAAAATAATTTTTTCATCATTGCTCCTCTCTTTTAATTGCGGAATTTGTGAAATATACAAGAATTACAGTTTTTTTGCAAGTCTTTAAGCTTTGAAAAAAAATCCTTTAACTCTATGCTGTTAAACTTGACAAGCGCATAAAAAGTGCATATATTGAGCGACAAACTTTTTAGGAAGTTCTCTATTTTTTAACCATAATTTATGAGGTTATCATGGCAAGAATAACAGTAGAAGACTGTCAACAACGTGTAAATAATCGCTTTTTATTGGTGCAGATGGCTATCAAACGCGTGAAACAATACCGCGAAGGCTACGAACCTTTAATCGAAACACGCAACAAAGAGGCCGTCACTGCTTTACGCGAAATCGCCCAAGGAAAAATTTTTCCTGAAGATATGAGCTATTACACTCCTTCTGAAGAAGAAGCACGCTAAATTTTTACCCATATTCTCTGTGTTTAGGTTTTTGCATTGTTGTTTCTACAATAAAAGAGCTCAAATTCACATGGAGAATATACTTATTTAAAGAACATGAGTAAACGCAGTTTTTATGAAGTTTTAGAAGTTGCTCAAGACGCAACCGAAGAAGAAATCAAGAAGGCCTATAGGGCTAAAGCTCTCAAGTTTCACCCAGACAGAAATCCTGGTGATAACGAAGCAGAAGAAAAATTTAAAGAAGCTGCCGAAGCTTATGAAGTTTTAGGCAATGCCACAAAAAGAGCAAACTACGATAAATATGGCTCAGCCGATCCTTTCGGTAATGGCGGCTTTAACGGCTTTAATTCCACCGATGATATTTTCTCAAGCTTTGGCGATATCTTTGGTGATTTATTTGGCTTTAGCGGAAGAGCTGGCGCAACTAATCGCCCACGCCAAGGCTCGGATCTACGCTATAATTTGACTATGACTTTTAGAGAAGCGGCAAAAGGAATGAGCACAACTTTGCGTATTCCGCGCACAGCTTCATGTAATGAATGTGATGGAACTGGAGCCGCGCCAGGCTCTGAACCTGTCACTTGCTCACGCTGTCAAGGTGCAGGGCAAATTCGTCAATCCGCTGGCTTTTTCCAGGTAAGCACTCCTTGTAATGCTTGCGGAGGCCGTGGTAAAGTGATTTCTAAACCTTGTCCTAAATGTAAAGGGCACGGGCAGATTGAAGAAGAACGCGCGCTTGATGTGAAAATTCCTGCCGGTGTTTTTACAGGTGCAAGAATGCGCCTTCGCGGTGAAGGCGATAGCGGCTCTAACGGCGGACCTAATGGCGATTTATATGTCGTTATTACGGTTGAGGACGATAAAGTTTTCGATCGTCAAGATCAAAATCTTATCTACAAAGTGGATATTTCCTTTGTGCACGCAACATTAGGTGCGAAAATTAAAGTGCCTACGCTTGACGAAAAGGAAGAAGAAATCGAATTTGAAATTCCTGCTGGTACGCAAACTGGCACAGTTTTGAGTATCAAAGGAAAGGGTTTGCCTTACCCTAATGAAAACAGATACGGCGACTTATTATTGCCTATCCATGTGAAGATCCCTAGGGATATTTCAAAAGAGCAAGAAGAACTTTTGCTCAAATACGAGAAGCTTGAAAAACAGCACGACAGTAAAATCACTACCAAGATGAAAAAACTATTTAAAAATAAATAGTTCTTATGAAGTAATCGGTAGTTTATGTGCGAAAGCTTTAAAGTTTAATTTCGCACAAATTGCGAATGAGGTTTTTGCTAGAAAAGAAAGCAAAATCACTCGAAATTTGGGGCATTTACTTAGCCCGTAATCAGAATATAGCTAGTTTTTCAAGTTTTGGCGTTAAGGGAAGAAAGAGCTATGTGCATTATTAAAGTGCGTGCAAGCATTTATTTGCGAGAAAAGCAAGAAATTGACTTGTAAAGAGCACTTCATCAAGGAAAAAAACCATGGCTTTTAAAAGAAGAAATCAAAATTTCTCTCGCTCTGCGTCCACAAGAAAACATTCAGACGAACAAGCAGCAATCATCAATAAACCTTTAGAAAATCCACTCGAGCCCGTCACTTTAGACGAAGTTTCAGATGTTATCAAAGCTGCCTATGAAAGAGCTGGCTGGGCTGAAATCATGCCTGTGCAAGCGCACGCTTTGCCTTATTTATTAGCAGGCAGACACATGATGGTGCAATCACGCACAGGAAGTGGCAAAACTGGCGCATACCTTGTGCCTTTGCTTGAAAAAATTGATGCCGATAAAAAACAAACTCAGGCTCTTGTGCTTGTTCCAACTCGTGAACTTGCTATCCAAGTGGAAAAAGAAGCAAAAAATTTATTTGGCCAAAGCCTCACAACTCTTACTCTTTATGGCGGTGTGCCTTACTATAAACAATTAGACGCATTGAATAAAGGCGTTCAACTTGTCATAGGTACTCCTGGCAGAATTTTAGATCATTTACAAAGAGGCACTTTGAAATTGCACACTCTTTCTGCTCTTATTTTTGACGAAGCAGACAGAATGCTCTCTATCGGTTTTTATCCTGATATGAAAGCCTTGCAAGAATATCTTCCAGAAAAAGAAAATATGCTTGTTACATTATTTTCAGCCACTTATCCTCACAAAGTTTTGGAATTGGCAAAGCAATTTTTGAATAATCCTGAACTTTTATCACTTTCTCAAGGGCAAGTGCATATAGCCACTATGCAGCACAGCTTTACGTCATGCACAAAAATGGATAAAGATCGTATACTTATGCGTCTTTTAGAAACTGAAAATCCTTCTTCTTCTATTATATTCTGTAATACAAAGGCTACAGTGCACTATGTTGCGCAAGTTTTGAAAGGTTTTGGCTATAGTGCTGAAGAGCTTTCTTCAGAACTTTCTCAATCAAAGCGTGAAAATGTTTTACAAAGATTACGTAGAGGCGAAACTCGTTTTGTTGTTGCGACGGACGTTGCGGCTAGAGGTATTGATATCCCTATGCTTTCACACGTCTTTTTATACGAACCGCCAGAAGATAGAGAAAGCTATATACACAGAGCTGGCAGAACAGCAAGAGCAAATGCTGCTGGTACAGTTATTTCTTTAGTTGATGCTTATGAAAAAAGAGAATTGAATGGCATTGCCGATTTTTATGAAATTGAACTTTTAGAATTTCCAGCCCCTAGCGATGATGAAGTGGCAAGAGTGGTTTCGCAAAGAGTAACAGCTCTTTTAGCTCAAGAGCAACGTGCGTTAAATGGCCTTCAAAAAGAAAGAGTTGAACGCTTCAAAGCTTTAGCAAAAGAATTTATGCAAACTGAAGGCGAAGACAATGAAAATGTTGTCTTTATGGCTATGCTTTTAGATCAAGTCTATCAAAAATCTCTCAATCCTATGCCAGAAAATGCAACAGGTAAAGGGCGTGATCCTCGCAGAAATTATCCAAAATCAAAAAGAGAAATGGAAGAAAAACCACTAGATAGTTCCGATACCCTCGATTCTTTGCGCGACGCTTTTCAAGGCGAAATGAGATCTAAATACGGCCGCCAAAGAGGGGATAGAAATGCTCCTTGGAAACATAAGCAAGATAATTATGGATCAAGAAGAGATCGTGACGATAATAGAGGTTCTTTCCGCAGAGAAGGCCGTGAAGGACGTGAAGATCGTGGAGGCAGAGGCGACTATAAGCCACGCGAAAGAAATTTTGAAAGAGATTCGTTCAGATCTCGTGACAGAAATAATGAATTTCAGCCACGTGAAAGAAGTGGTGAAAGAAATGAATTTCAGCCACGTGAAAGAAATGGTGAAAGAAATGGCGAAAGAAATGAATTTCAGCCACGTGAAAGATTTGAAAGAAATAATAGAGAAGACAGAGGGCAAAGATACGAAAGAAAGCCTTTTGGTCGTGATAGAGTGAAAAAACAAAGCTTTAATGACGACGATGTCTTTAGAGATTCTGACAATTATACAAATGAATTTGCGCCTAAAAAAGCCTCTTCAAATGGCGGTTTTTACGAATTTTTATCAGAAAGTTCGAATAGATCACCAAGAAGCAATCGTGAAGACAGAGGCTTTGGCGACAGAAATCGTGAAAATAGAAATGGACGCGACAGAAACTTCGGCGACAGAAATCGTGAAGGCGGCCGCAGACCATTTATGCAAAAAGACAGAGATGGTGGCGAAAGAAGGCCTTTTGGCAGAGATCGTGACAATAACGACTCTTTTGAAAAAAAATCATTTCTTCCTAAAAGAAGAGATGAAGAAGGCTCTTTCACTAAATTTGAAGACGATGGCTTTATGACTCCACTTCGTTCAAAAGAAAGAAAATCTTACTTTGGCGCAGATAAAAAAGACGACGATGGTGCAAGAAAGAAATTTAAAAAAGCTCCTCGCCCACGTTCTAAAAAAGGGAAATAATGCAAATAGAATCAAGCGAAGAAATTTGCGAACTTCTTGATACTGTCACTCAAAATGGCAGGGCTATGCTTAAAGATCTTGACTTTCATGAAGAGCTCAAGGTCTTAGCATTTGGCTTTTTTGAGTGGAATAAAAAAGCAAATATTCTCAGAGAACTTAAGGCTTTTTATCTTGCTTTATGGCGTTTTGCTCTTACGCGTTCCTTCCCGGATAGGCATGAAGAAATCTATGCAAAATTTCTATCTGAGGAATGGTTCTGGCCTGCAAAGGACAAGAACTATATTGTGGAATATGCGCAGTATTATTTTGAGAAGTTGAGAGAAAAAGGCTTCGATGATTTTACAATTATTGCAAAACATCTTCTTTCATTTGCTGAATTTGATGATAATAAAACAAAGGCTTATGCTCTAAAACTCGCACTGATATTCAGAGCAAAATATAATTTATTTTTTGAACATCTTTTATAAAAAGAAGAGGCTAACATGCTAAAATATAATGAATTAATAATCCTTTTGTCTCCTCGCGGTAAGCGTAAAATGTTTCGCCTGGAAGAGGGCAAACGTCACGAAAGTCAAGACGGCTATATTTTGTCAGACGACTTATTAAATGCTGATTTTGGCGATGAAGTCTATACAAATTTGGGCTATCCTTTTCGTATTCAAAAGCCACAGCTCTATGATTTGATTATGGGCATAAAGCGTCAAACGCAGATTATGTATCCAAAAGATATGGCTTATATATTGATGAAGCTTTCAGCAGGCGAGGGAAGAACTATACTTGAAGCTGGCTCTGGCTCTGGTGGTTTTACTATTGCTTTATCAAATGCTTCTGGAAAAACAGGTAAAATCCATAGCTTTGAAGCGCGCGAAGAATTTCATAAATTGGCAAAAAGAAATGTTGCATGGGCAGGTTTTGGCGAGAATGTCACTTTTCATCACAGAGATATTGCCAATGGCTTTGGACTTGACGATCCAAATATCTTAAATGGCGAAAAAGCAGACGCGCTCTTTTTAGATGTTCGCACGCCGCAAGACTATCTTGACCATGCGCTTGAGGCTTTAAAGCCAGGCGCACCCATAGCTTTTTTATTGCCTACTGTTGATCAAGTTTCCACTTTATTATTTGCTTTAGAGAAAAAAGAATTTGAAGAAACAGAAGTGTGC
Organism: uncultured Desulfovibrionaceae bacterium; assembly: GCA_964369165.1. Lineage (GTDB taxonomy): Bacteria > Desulfobacterota > Desulfovibrionia > Desulfovibrionales > Desulfovibrionaceae > CAYJAZ01. The sequence goes on from CAYJFE010000089.1 coordinate 9,431, forward strand.
GAAATTTTAGTTCGCCCATGGAAGCCAGTTCCTGATAGATTAAGACCAGCGGATAGAATGTCAGCCCATACGGGTTTCTTAGTGTTTACTCGTCATCAAAAAAGAACGCAAGTCTGGGATTCTTCTTTAAAATTGGGCACAAGAGAAAGAAAACAAGAAGCTGCCAGACAAGCACGCTTAAATGCAAATGAAAATGAAGACAATCAGTTAGAAGACTAAACTGCTTATCGTAAAACAGAGTACGGCTAAATTTAATAATTAAAAATTGTTTTTTTAAGGAAAAGGGGAGTTTGAGGGGGAAAACCTCGTTTTTATCAAAAAAAACGTGGTTTTCCCCC
>CAYJFE010000090.1:0-5280 GCA_964369165.1 uncultured Desulfovibrionaceae bacterium
AAAGGCTTGCCCCAATACCCATATTTGATACTGCAGCCACTTGATCTACTCTTAACACACTTTCAAGAATTCTTACAACTTCCTTAGGGTTCTTTGTGCCAATGCCAGCATTATCTATAAGCATAGAAAAAAAGCGTATCGACTCTACATTGCTATTAATATCCTTAACAGCTAGTATATTATTCATTGTTTCAAGGCTAGAAGCTTGCGCATCGGGATAATCTTGAGGATAAATCCTTTGAGGGGTAAACTTTACTACACCATTTTCATCAGAATATGTACCAGGGGCAAGAGTTGATGAAGTGCCCACAGCACTTGCAAAAGGAGTGCCAGCAAAGGCAGAAGCAGGAACATTCTCGCTTAAAATGGTGACAGAGGTAAGTTGAGAACAATCCTGAAAGGCATCATCATCAACATCTGTGACAGTAGCAGGAATAACAATAGAAGTAAGGGCGCTACCTTTGAAGGCTTCTCGAGCAATGGTGGTGACAGAGGCAGGAATGTCGATAGAGGTAAGCTTGGTACCTGAGAAAGTATATGCTTCAATGATCGTAAGTCCAGCAGGAAGAGTAATAGAGGTCAAGTCACTGTCTTTAAAAGCTGAAGTGCCAATGCTGGTGACAGTAGCAGGAATGTCAATAGCTATAAGACTGGTATCAGCAAATGCTCCACTGCCAATGCTGGTGAGACCATCAGGAAGATCAATGGAGGTAATACTAGTACCAGCAAAGGCAGAAGTGCTAATGCTGGTGAGGCCAGCAGAAAGAGTGACGGAGGTAAGAGCTGTGGCGTTTTTAAAGGCATTAATGCCAATGTAAGTGACAGAATCAGGTATGGTGATATCAGTAAGGCTAGTGGCGTCTACAAAGGCAGATTCGCCAATGTGAGTGACAGAATTAGGTATGAGGATATCAGTAAGGCTAGTGGTGCCTGCAAAGGCAGCAGTGCCAATGCTAGTGATTGAATTACCTAATACTACAGTTTCGACACTGCTACCCACAAAAGCACGATCTTTGACGGCGGTGACAGCATAAGTGTTACTACCATCTGTGACTGTCGTTGGGATATTGAATAAGTTGGCATCAGGAGCGGGGCCACTAACCTGGACTGTGCCACTAGATCCGGAGACAGATAAAACTTGATACTGAACACCATTGGCAATAAAAACATCGTTAACATTTACAGCAAAAGCCTTATCTACAAAAGTATTTGTGCTAAAAGAAGATAAAGCTAAAGGCAAAGCCAATAAGAGAGCAAAAGCAAGCAAAGTGTGTTGTATCACTTTTTGAGAATATTTGAGAATTTTAAGCATAATTACCTCACGGGTATTTTTAGTTTTTTTACACAAAAAAAACTAGCAGTATAAATTAAAATTGTCAAATATTTTTATGCAATTATGCTTTTTTTGGATTTTGTTCTTATTTAAAAACACATAATTCTATCTAAAATTCATACCTAAAAGAAGCATTGAACAAATGCCCTGTTTCGTGCTTTGAAGCTTGAAGATTATAGTTGAAGCCAAAGCTTATGCCTTTATCTTTATTGGCAAGATTTAAGCCTACACCGCCGCTAAAAGCAAAGTCGTCAACAGTTTGCATAGTTGATTTTGTGCTTCCAGCTACGCCTGGGATAGTAGAAATGCTTGTGGCATCTAAATCGCCTGCCGCTGCAATAAAGCCTAAATCCGCACTTGGTGTAAACACCCAATTGCTTTCGCTTTCAAAGTCAGTGCTAAAGGTCACGCCTACAGGGAAATACCACACATCTTGGCTCTCGCTTTTCGTTTGTGCGATAATGCCAGCAGTATTTTTTGTATCATAGTCGGCAACATCAATATTCATATAGCGTATGCCCACATGAGGTCTGATATCCACAAACTTGGTTTCAAAAATATATTCCGCTGTCAAGCCTAGTGTCCAAACATCGCTATCAGTGTCAGCTTCAAGACTTGAACTGCCTAAAACAGCAGGCACTTCTTGGCTTGATTCGCCTTTGACAGCACTATAGCCTATATCTGCCATAAGCGAGAATTTGTCTTTGTAGTAAGCGCCGTAGAGCGAAAGACCCCAAAAATCAAAGTCACTATCCGTTTTACTTAAATCGCCTGTGCTTTCGGCAGAACCTGTGCCAAGATTAAAGGCAAGCCCCACACGAAAAGCATTGTCAAAAGTATAATCAGCACCAAGGCTCATTCCGCCGAGGCTACTGTCATAACCATGCTCAAAAGCGCCAACAGAAATACCTGATACTCTACTGTATTTATACATTGGCAAAAGCCAAAGGGCAAGGCCGTTTTTGATGCTTTCATCAGCCTCTAGTGAACCTGCGGCCATACCTTCTTGAAGCAAAGCATCTTGTAAAAACTCATTTTCTAAAGACTCATCTTTGCGCACTACCACAGGAGCTTGCCCACCACTTGAGGCTAGGCTAAAGCCCGCTTGGCTCAAATAGTTTGTAACATTGCTTGAAGCAGAAAGGCTTGCCCCAATACCCATATTTGATACTGCAGCCACTTGATCTACTCTTAAAACACTTTCAAGAATTCTTACAACTTCCTTAGGATTCTTTGTGCCAATGCCCACAGCATCATTTATAAGCATAGAAAAAAAGCGTATAGATTCCACAGTGCTATTAATATTATTAACAGCTAGTATATTATTCATTATTTCAAGGCTAGAAGCTTGCGCATCGGGATAATCTTGAGGAACAATGCTTTGGCGTGGCGCGTGTGTGTAGATAAGAGTTCCATTTTCGTAAGAAAATACGCCGTTTGGATCTGCACTATTAAGAGCATCTATATCAATAGTATTATTGAAATCAACATTCTCGAAGACCGTGCCTATAAAGGCATCTGGATCAATAGTGGCTGAACTAGTCTTAAGGGTAATCGCAGTAAGTCCGCTATCCGCAAAGGCCCTTGCTCCTATGCTAGTAACAGAGGCAGGTATAGTAACAGCCTTAAGACTAGTGGTGCCCTCAAAGGCAGCGGTACCTATACTTGTGACTTGATCTCCTATCACGAGGTCAACAAGAGCAGAGGCACCTTGAAAGGCTCCGTCGCCAATACTTGTGACTTGATTTCCTATGCGGACTGTTTCAAGGCTAGTGGTTTTAGCAAAGGCAGCGACACCAATACTGGTAACGCTATTAGGTATATCAATATCGGTAAGCTTGCTACCCGCAAAGGCAGTGTAGTCAATGGTGGTAACGGAATCGGGAAGGGTGATAGAGCTTAGGCCACTACCAAGAAAGGCATTACTACGAATCACGGTAACACCAACAGGTATGTCGATATGAGTAAGACTAGTGGTGCCCGCAAAGGCAAAATAGAAAATTTCGGTGAGATTAGAAGAAAGGGTGACGGATTCAAGTGCAGTTGCATTTCTAAATGCAGCCTCGCCAATGGTGGTAACGGAATCGGGAAGGATGATGGAGGTAAGAGCAGTTGCACCTCTAAATGCAGCCTCGTCAATGGTGGTAACGGAATCGGGAAGAACAACTGAGCGAAGACTAATGTTGTCTCGAAAAGCATTAGCGGCGATGCTGGTGACATTGTAATTCTTACCACTACTCGTGACTAGAGTTGGAATATCAATGTCTGTGGAGATAGTGCCACTAACCTCAACTGTGCCATTAGATCCAGAGATAGATAAAACTACATACCGAACATTATCGACAGTAAAATCAGCGCCAACAAACGCGGCAAATGCCTTATTTACAAAAGAATTTGTGCTAAAAGAAGAAAAGGCTAAAGGCAGAGCCAATAAGAGAGCAAAAGCAAGCAAAGTGTGTTGTATCACTTTTTGAGAATATTTGAGAACTTTAAGCATAATCACCTCACGGATTTTCTTAGTTTTTTTTACATAAAAAAATTAGCATGATAAATTAAATTTGTCAAATCTTTTTGCAATCTTTGCCTGTTTTTTTGCCTTTTATTCTCATTTAAAAAACACACAATTCTATCTAAAATCTGCATTGACAAAAAACTACATTTCCGTTATAATATTTGTGCGTATTATTTATTATTAAACTTAAACAAATTGGAGAAAGTATGCGTTTGAAGAGTATTTTTATTGCCTTTATGGCTGTTATGGCGTTCTCAAGCCAAGCATTTGCTAAAACTGAAATTGTGTTTTGGCACGGCATGGGCGGAGAGCTAGGCGAAATCACCGATCAAATCATCAACGACTATAATGCTTCACAAGAAAATTATGAAGTGAAAGGCGTGTACAAAGGCAATTACGACGAAGCAATGACTGCGGCTATTGCTGCTTTTCGTGCAAAACAACACCCAAATCTTATACAAATTTTTGAAGTTGGCACAACAAGCATGATGTCAGCCACAGCCGCTATTCGCCCTATGCATGAGCTTATGGCAGAAGCTGGCCTCCCTATTGCTACAGAAGACTTTTTGCCAGCTGTTGCCAGCTATTATAGCACATCTGATGGCAAATTGATGGCTATGCCTTTCAATGCTTCTACAACTGTTCTCTATTACAATAAAGACGCTGTTGCAAAAGCAGGCGGCGACCCTGAAAACTTCCCAAAAACTTGGGACGAAGTAGCTGTTTTAGCTGAAAAAATCAAAACTAGCAATGCCTGCAAATACGGTATGGTTTCTGGCTGGCAATCATGGGTTCAGCTTGAAAGTTTCTCTGCTTGGCATAACGTGCCTTACGCAACAAAGCAAAACGGCTTTGGCGGCCTTGACACTGAATTAGCTTTCAATGGCCCATTACAAGTAAAGCATATTCAATTCCTTGCTGATTTGATGAAAGACAAAACCATGGTTTATGTCGGCCGTAAATCAGAAGCTATCAACACTTTCACTTCTGGCGAAGCTGGTATCTTGATGAACTCATCAGGTTCATACGCATCAGTAAAAGCTGGCTCAAAATTCAGCTGGGGTGTTGCTCTTCTTCCATATTGGCCAGAAGCTGAAGGCGCACCTTACAATACAGTCATCGGCGGTGCGGCAATCTGGGCAATGGCAGGACACAGCAAAGATTCTGAAAAAGGATCAGCTGAATTTATGCAATTCCTCCTCCAACCAGAAGTGCAAGCTAAATTCCACCAAGATACAGGCTATGTTCCTGTAACAAAAGCTGGCTATGAGCTTACAAAATCTCAAGGTTTCTATGAAGCAAATCCAGGTACTGACATCGCTGTAAAAGCACTTTCAGACAATAACCCAACCCTAAACACCATGGGTCTTCGCCTCGGTAACTTCGTGCAAATCCGTAATATAGTTGACGAAGAATTAGAAGCCATTTGGTCAGG
>CAYJFE010000090.1:5380-9533 GCA_964369165.1 uncultured Desulfovibrionaceae bacterium
CTAAAAGCCCTAAACTTTGATTTTCAAAAGGCCACATATGCCTTTGCTCAGGTGGCCAAGGGCTTTAATGAGGGAAAAGTCATACCTGTAGGAACAATACGAAGTATGTTCCACTGGTATGCGTTATGTACTCCACCTGAGCTTTATGGGGCTTTTTGAAAATCAAGAGTTTATGGGCTTTTAAGTCAACAAAAGTCAGAGGCTTTTGAGCATACAAAAGCTTAGGGCCTTTTGGAGCAACAGATTTATACAAAAGAAGGATTATGAATGAGCGAAACTCAATACACTTTTAAAGGCAAAAAGCATTGGCTTCTCCCCATTTGCTTTTTAATCCCCCAACTTGCAATCACACTTGTCTTCTTCTTTTATCCTGCTGGTGAGGCTATTTGGGGCTCTTTCTTTATTGAAGATACTTTCGGACTCTCCAAAGAATTTGTAGGCCTTGAAAATTTCCAAATCCTTTTTTCAGATTCAAGCTACCTCCACACACTAAAGCTTACTTTTATATTCAGCCTTGCTACCATCACGCTCACCATGGGACTAGCCCTAGCTTTTGCTATTATGGCAGATCAAATCCGTGGCGCAAATTCTATTTATAAAGCTTTATTAGTTATTCCTTATGCCGTTGCACCCCCACTTGCTGGTGTGCTCTGGCTCTTTTTATTCAATCCTTCAAGCGGTGTTTTGACTGAAGGCTTGCAATTTTTTGGCTATGAGTGGAACCATAAAATCCACGGAAACCAAGCCCTTTTGCTTATAGTTATTGCCGCTTCATGGAAACAAATTGCCTATAATTTTCTCTTCTTCTTGGCTGGATTAAACGCTATTCCGCGCTCACTCATCGAAGCTGCGGCTATCGACGGCGCATCACCTTGGAAGAGATTTAAAGATATTATATTTCCCCTCCTCTCCCCTACCACCTTCTTTTTATTGGTAGTAAACACAATCTACACACTTTTTGAAACTTTCGGTATTGTGCACGCTGTCACGCAAGGCGGCCCTGCAAATTCCACCGAAACCCTTATCTATAAGGTATTCACAGATGGCTTTATCGGCCTTGATTTTGGCGGTTCATCAGCACAATCCGTGGTCTTGATGGTTATAGTTATGTTTTTGACTTTCTTACAATTCCGCTATATTGAGCGCAAAGTTACTTACTAAAACATAATCTTATAAATAATGAAAAACATGGAGTCTTTCTATGGTTGAAAAAAAAGGATTAGGTCAAGCATTCGGGCATTTGATACTTTGCTGTGGCATTGCCATTGTGCTTTTCCCTCTTTATATCGCACTTGTAGCCACTTCGCACACTTTTGATGTGCTGATAAATGGCACGCCTCTTTGGTTTGGTAAGGAGCTTTGGAATAATTTCACCACTGTGCTCACACAAGGCCTCAGAGCCGCTGGCGGTATTCCCGTTTGGCTTATGATGGCAAACAGTCTTGTGATGGCTTTAGGCATTGCTTTTGGCAAGATTGCCATTTCAATAACGGCCGCTTATGCTATTGTCTATTTCCGCTTTCCCTTTAGAAAATTATCTTTTATGCTGATATTTGTCACACTTATGATGCCTGTTGAAGTGCGCATTGTGCCAACTTTCAATGTGGCGGCAAATCTTGGCTTTATCGATTCCTACACGGGGCTTATCATGCCTCTTATAGCCTCTGCTACAGCGACATTTTTGTATAGACAACTCTTTATGACTGTGCCCCCAGAGCTTCTAGAGGCGGCGCGCATAGACGGTGCTGGCCCTCTTCGCTTCTTTATTGACGTGGCTTGGCCTCTTTCACGCACAAATACAGCCGCTTTATTTGTTGTGCTCTTCATTTATGGCTGGAATCAATATTTATGGCCTCTACTTATCACTAATGATGAAAATATGTACACCATTGTTATGGGTATTCAGCGCATGGTGAGCATCCCTGATGCCGTTCCAGAATGGAATATGATTATGGCAGTTGCCTTGCTTGGTATGTTGCCACCGCTTATTGTTGTGCTTGGAATGCAAAAACTCTTTGTGCGCGGTCTTATAGAAACAGAAAAATAATCCCTTATATACGAGAGAAAGGATACAAATATGGCTCAAGTTCTTTTAGCTGATGTGAATAAAATTTTCGGTAAAAATCAGGTGCTTACAGATATCAATGTCGATGTGCCTGACGGTTCATTTATGGTTATGGTTGGCCCATCTGGCTGTGGCAAATCAACCGCACTTCGCTGTTTAGCTGGTCTTGAAGAAGTTTCAAGCGGCAGTATCTTTATAGGCAATGAAGATGTGACACACAAAGAGCCAAAAGATAGAAATATAGCCATGGTTTTCCAAAATTATGCTCTTTATCCGCATATGAATGTTTTTGAAAACATCACCTATGGCTTAAAAGTGCGTGGAATGTCATTAGCTGAAAGAAAGCAAAAAGCCGAAGATGCAGCAAAACTGCTTAGCCTTGAGGGACTTCTTGACAGAATGCCAAAACAGCTTTCAGGCGGCCAAAGACAGCGTGTTGCCATGGGGCGTGCTATTGTGCGTGAACCAAGCGTATTTTTATTTGACGAACCTTTATCAAATCTTGACGCAAATCTTCGTAATCAAATGCGTATAGAACTTCGCAAATTACACGAAAGACTTGCAACTACAAGCATTTACGTCACACACGATCAAGTGGAAGCTATGACTTTGGCTGAGAAAATTCTTGTGCTTAAAGGCGGCCATATACAGCAATACGGAAGCCCTGACGAAATTTATCAACGTCCACTTTCTGTTTTTGTTGCGCAATTTATGGGCTCACCTTCAATGAATATGATGCGTGTAAAACATAAAGATAATGCCCTTTATCTGCCTGACAATGCTAAACTTTCAATGGATATTTTAGCTGAAGATATACAAGCTGAACTTATTAAGGAAGATATCATTCTTGGTGTTCGCGCTGAAGATTTAATCCTTGATAGCGAAGGGGCGATTACAGTAAATGTTGATATAATAGAAGCGCTTGGCGCAGATACTCTTGCCTATTGCTCTTTGCAAGGCGAAAATGCTCTTGTGGATAATCAATCTATAATTATTCGCCTTCATGGCTCGCATCGCCCACAAGCTGGTGAAAAACTAAAATTAAGTGTCAGACCTGGCATGGCTCATGCCTTTGATGCTGTGACAGAAAAGCGTTGTGCTCAATAGTATTTCTCTTTTGAAATAGCACAAATCATTTATTGCATAAAAATAAAATCCACTTTTCTTATAGGAAGGTGGATTTTGTTATTTATAATGGAGCGCATAAATAAGTCAGTAGAATCTTAAATTTATAAACTATAAATTTGACTTTTTAAGCAAAATATAGTATTTTTGTTGTGGATTAGTGTATCCTATTTTCTTGGATTTTTTTTTCGATATCATTTTATATTATATCTAATAATACAGTCACCTTACAACAAGTACGAGGTCCATATGCCAAATACAATTGAAGCACATATAGTAAAAGCTACAGGTCCAGTTATAGTCGAAAGAAATGGGCAAAGGCTCACTTTAGGCGAAGGCGATGGCGTTTATGAAGCTGATATTATTTTTACTGGCGATAATGTCACCGCAGATTTGGAATACCGTGACGGCACACGTTCTCGTCTTGCACCAAATACTGAAATCAGTCTGAAAGATTTTGAATTTGGCCCTGGCGAAGATCCCTCTTTCTTGGTGGAGCTTGCCGAAGGTGCTATGCGTACTGTTTCTGGTGAAGTGGTGAAGCTCAATCCCGATGCTTTTGAAGTGGTTACGCCAAGAGCGACTGTGGGTATACGTGGAACTGACTTTGTGGTGAGCGACATCAATGGCGTGGCAACTTATGGCGTTTTCTTTATTGGCGCTGGGCACACCATGACTATTACTTCGTCCGATGGCTCACAAGTGACTTTCGACACTCCTATGCAATTAGTTGAATTAATAAACAATAGCTTTACCAATATAGAAACTCTTTCTGCTGATCAAATGGCGCAGATTATCAATGCACTTGCGCCAAGTCTTTCACACGTTTCTGAAGAAGGTATTTTCGATGATAGGAACAATACCAATGACGATGACACTAACGAAAACGAAGAAGAAAATACCGAAGACAATGAAGAGAATCAAGGCGACGACTTAGATACTGACGATGAAAACAACGATAAG
>CAYJFE010000091.1:0-3323 GCA_964369165.1 uncultured Desulfovibrionaceae bacterium
ACAAAATCCTCACTGCGCAAGAAGCGTGGTTCTTGCTTGTTCGCTAAAGCCTTTGTTCACTGCGTTCACATATCTTATACATTCTCTAAAGCCTTATCCAAAGTAGAGGTATTAACTCTATACATCTCTAAGGCTTGATAGCTATGGCGAGTGAGCGTCCATGCTTCTAAATCCATGCAGTCGAGTTTGCCTTGAGTGTCTTTATTGTGGTATTTTTTAAAGATTTCGCCCACTTCGTCGCAAGGAAAATAGTCGCCCTCAAAGGATATGCGCACCATATCTTTTTCATAAAAAACAGCATCTTCAATATGCCATGCCAAAAGTGCTTCCTCAACTTCGAGAAAGCACTCATAAGGCACAGGATAAATATTCCCGTAAGATTTTACTAATATTGGGCGCATAAATCTTCCTTCTTCAATTAAAAAAAGGGAAAGAAAGTCTTTCCCTCAATTATATTTTATTTGCGACATAAAAAGACAAAAGAAGAAATCTAGTCTTTAAAAGGTGACATCGCTCTTAAGTTTGTTACAATTTTAGGCAATACTTCTAAAACTTTATCCACTTCTTCTTCCTTAGTATAGCGTGAAAGTGAGAAGCGAAGCGAACCATGCGCGTAATTATAAGGCACGCCCATAGCGCGCAAAACGTGTGAAGGTTCTAATGAGCCTGATGTGCAGGCTGAGCCAGAACTTGCGCAAATTCCAAAAGTATTGAGCATAAGAAGTAAGGCTTCGCCTTCAATATTTTTCATAGAAATATTGAGTGTATTCACCAAGCGATTTTCTTCATCGCCATTAATTTTTGCATTGTCGATAGCTTCTAAAAGCCCTTTTTGCAGTCTATCACGCATAGATTTCACTCTTGCGTGTTCATCGTGAGCATTTACTTTTGCAATTTCAAAAGCTTTGCCTAGACCCACAATATAGGGCACATTTTCAGTTCCGGCTCTTTTTCCTTCTTCTTGATGGCCACCAATCATAAATGGACGAAAACGTGTGCCACGGCGAAGATATAAAACACCAATACCTTTAGGGGCATGGATTTTATGGCCAGAAAAAGCCATAAAGTCGATAGGCGTTTTTTTCACGTCAATCACTTCTTTAGTGATAGATTGCACAGCATCAACGTGAAAAAGTATATTGTGTTCTTTAGTGATTTCAGCAATTTTTTCAATAGGAAAGAGTGTGCCTGTTTCATTATTTGCGTGCATAATTGAAACAAGAGCTATATCATTCGCATTTTCTTTCACTGTTTGCTTAAATTTTTCTAAATCAAGGCGACCAAACTCGTCCACTTCAAGCCAGATAACTTTTTTGCCATCGCTTTCCATTTTCTTTGCTGAGTGGATAACGGCAGAGTGTTCTACACTTGTTGTAATAAATATATTTTTATTGGGCTGTGTGAGCTTTGAAGAATGAAAAGCAGTATTATCGCTTTCTGTTCCGCAAGAAGTGAAGATTATTTCGTCAGGCTCAGCATTGATAGTGTCAGCAATTTCTTGGCGAGCATTATCAATATATTTCTTCATCTGCCCACCAAAAGTGTGCATAGAAGAAGCATTGCCATAAAGTGGGCTGAAATGCGGCAGCATAGCTTCCACAACTTCAGGCGCAACCATTGTTGTGGCATTATTATCAAGATAGATAGGATTTTCTATGTCTTTCATTATGCCTCCACAACCTCAATAGCTGGCTCAACTTGCTCTCTCAAAGTTTTTTCAACCACATTTTTAATGGTAAGGTGTGAAGCTTTGCATGAAGCGCATTTGCCTCTAAAAGAAACAATCACTCGAAGGCCGTCCATGTCAATAAGCTCAATATCGCCACCGTCTTGCACAAGGCGTGGGCGAATATCATTTTCAATCACTTGCAAAACTTTTTGCATACGCTGAATATTTGACATAGAAGAAGTTTTCACAGGTTTTAATTCTGTCATCACTTTTTCTACTTTTTCACCTGCTTCACTGGCTATAATATCTTCGATAAGGCCTTTGCATTTTCCGCAAGCACCGCCAGCTTTTGTGAAGTTTGTTACTTCGCGCACTTCTTTTAAGCCATTCACGCGAACAGCTTCGCGGATTTGGTTTTCCGTAATGCCAAAACATTTACAAACTAAAACCGAATGATCGTCAACGTGCTCAAGAGGTGGAAGACCTTGATAGTCACGAATAGCTGCTTCAAGAGCTTCTTCACCCATTACTGAACAGTGCATTTTTTCAGGTGGTAAGCCACCTAAAAATTCTGCTATATCTTTATTTTTTACTTTTGCAGCATCTTCAACTTTCATGCCCTTAATTATTTCGGTTAAGGCAGAAGAAGCGGCAATAGCAGATGCACAGCCAAAAGTTTGGAATTTAGCATCTGTAATAATATCGTCTTCAATTTTGAGGTAAAGCTTAAGCGCATCACCACAAGCTAACGAACCCACTTCGCCTACTGCTGTTGGGTCGTCCATTTGTCCCGCATTTCTTGGATTAAGAAAATGATCGTGAACTTTTTCAGTATATTCCCACATAGTATTAACCTTTTACCCTGTGCGCTTCTAATTCATCAGAAAAGGCTTTTGGCACGTCATAGCCAAGATCGATAGCCTTATCCATAGATTTAATAGCTTCGTCAAACTTGCCTTGCTCTGCATAAACAAGTGAAGTATTGTGCCAAGCTGGAGCAAAAGCAGGCTGAATGCGCAAAGCTTCTTTTGCCATTTTGAGTGCGGTTTCGTTATCTTCTTGCATAAGATAGGCAGAAGAAAGTGTTGTCAAAGCTTGCACGAGATTAGGATCCCATTTAATCGCTTTATTTAATGCTAAAATAGCTTTTTCAATTTCGCCAATTTGCAGAAGTGCAAAGCCAATATTCGCTTGTGCTACTGCAAATTTAGGGCGGCAATTAGTGGCCTCTTGGTTATATCTAAGACAGCCTTCATAGTCATTTCTTTGTAAGCAAAGACCGCCAAGTTGCACATAGCCTTCTGCTAAACGTGGGGATTGGCGCACAGCTTCAAGGAATGAACCTTCAGCAGCATCAAAATCGTTTTTTGAAAGCATGGCTAAACCAAGATTGTAGTGGTGGTTAGCACAATTTGGTGTCACTTCAATTTCAGCTTGAAGATCCGCAATATATTCGTCAATGTCGTCGTAACGTTCTTTCATGGTTCAGTCCTGTCCTTATTTATAGAGTTTTCTATGCTCTGCACACAAAAACCTCGCTACACATTTTGTTTGAAAAATGCTTGCTCGCTAAAGCCTTTGTTTGCTTCGCTCTCATAAAAGTTTTGTTTTGCATTCGCCCTTTTCAAATAAATCTTATTTAAGAATAGTCAAG
>CAYJFE010000091.1:3423-9381 GCA_964369165.1 uncultured Desulfovibrionaceae bacterium
TCGCTGATATGTCCTTCTCTAGCGAGAAGTTTATAGTACCAGACGGCAAATTCGAAAATGCCAAGATATTTTTCGTCTTTATTTACTATATGCAAAGCCATTTCAAGCGCGCCCTGGTCAAAGGCATGGCCAGTTTCATAGCCGGGAATAACTCTTTTGTTTTTGAGCGATTTTTTAAATTGTTGCACTAATTCTTGCGTACTTCTGCCTGTTGCGTCCATACGAAGTTCCATAGGATCATTCGGCTTTGGAAAGGGATCCCAATTATCATAGCCTATTCTATCGATAAACTTGCGCCTTCTTGGCGACATGGAATCGTAGAGTTGTTTTTTATTGTCTTCTTGATCTTGGGTGAGTTCTTGAGGTGAACCATCACGATAAACAGAAGCTGGTATATGAAGGGGCATAATAAATTTCCTTATTACATCGCTCTCATGCCTGTAGCCGTTGCCTTTTCAGACTTAATGCCAAGCCATGTGTGATCGATGGGGTGCAAAATTGCTGTTGAAAGTGGTATATATACTTTATACAATTCATGATATGAAGATTTCAAATCTTTTTGTAATTCATGTGAAATTTGTGAAAGTTTATCCTGAAATTTTGATAAAAATACTGTAGGATAAGACTTTGAAGCCTCAAAAGCACTTTCGGCGCAGACATGCACAGTTGATTGAATTACAGAAGGAATGCCGTAAAGCCTGCAAGTGAGCGGTCTATCGTCGTATAATAGGCAAGCATCTTCAGGGCCTAAGAGTGGGCAACGGATTTGCAATTTTGAAGCTTCTTTGAGAATAGCTGCGTGTGTATAGCCCTCAGTTGTGAGTTTATGGTAACGCTTTTTCTCTTTTATTAATACGCGCTCTGCCTTTGTTGCGGCATTTGCTATGCCAGAACGAAAAGCACCGTAAGGAATTTTCTTTTTAAAGGCATTTTGCAAACTTATTGCTTCTATCAAAGAAAGATCAAAAGGCGCGTGACAACAAGAAATACAGCCTTCGTGGCATTTTACTTCATTGGGGTACGCGTTTGCTACTTTTGAAAAAGTTTCGTCGGCTAAATTGAGCACTTCTCTATATTCTTCAAGAGCTTTGTCTATAGCTTCTTGCATTTTCATTTTGTGAGTCCTTTTTTCTATATATTAAAGGTAGCCATTAGCAAAGGCTTGTATATCCATTGCATTTTTGCCTAGAGGTTTTATTTTTGTAATGGCATAGGCTTTATCTTGGTCCAGAGTTTTTATTATAAGTTTTTCTTTTGTCACTTCTAAAATTGTGCCAACTTCAGCTTTATCGTCACTATAATCCACAACTTCGCCTTCAAGCACTTGCACGCTCAATTCTGCATCTTTTTTGGTGTGAAGATTTGTTCTTGGTGTTATAAGCGCGCGCACTTTTCTGTCTATATCAACAGCTGAAATATTCCAATCAAAAGTGTATTCTTCTTTCAATATTTTTTGTGCATAAGTGGCTTGCTCATCGTTTTGTTTAATAAAGGCGGCACGCATATCAAAAATCTGCTTCATGGCTGAAAGCATAAGCTTTGCGCCACTGTCAGCAAGGGCATCAAAAAGAGTGAGGGAAGTATCATTTGCTACAATAGGAATAGCTTTTTGTAAAAGCATATCACCAGTGTCAAGGCCTTTTTCCATGCGCATAATGGTTATGCCTGTTTGCCTATCGCCAGCTAATATGCCACGTTGAATAGGTGCGGCTCCTCGCCATTTTGGAAGAAGCGAAGCATGGATATTATAAGGGCCAAATTTTGGAATAGACAAAACACTTTCAGGCAATATCAAGCCATAGGCGGCAACAATAAGAATATCTGGCTCTAAAGCTGCCAAAATGTCGATGTCTTCCCGGGCTTTAAAATTTGAAGGCTGATAGACAGGAAGATTTAATTCTTCTGCCTTCAGCTTAACGGGTGGGGCTTGCAATTTCTTGCCACGCCCTGCGGGTTTATCGGGTTGACAATAAACGCCCACAATTTTTGCGTGGGCATTGAAAGAATTGTTTTCGATATATTCCAATATTTGGGCCGCAAAATCTGGCGTACCCATAAAGACAATTTTTTTCATGAAAAAACCTATTCAAACATCATAGTAGTGACAGCAGGCGCCTTCACCACCAAAACCCTAGGGTTTTGATGAGGAAAAGCATCGCAATATCTTTGTGAAACTGTATATATTCCTTGTTCTATTTTCTCTGGGCTACCAACAATTTCAATAATAGTTGTGTTTTCGCTATTCGCCATTTCATCTTTGGTTCTATAGGCATGGCTCGTGATTGAAGTCATGCCACTTGTATCAAATTCAATAAAAGCGGCAATAGCAAAACCGTAGAAATCCATCAAACTGATAGGAAATTCTTCAGTACCTCTCCCAAAATGTATAAAGTAAAGGGCTTGATTATCCTTTTCAATTTTTTCAGCTTGTGCCGCAGTCGTGCTAAAGACAAAAAACAGGCAAAAAAGTAGGCTTAAAAGATTTTTTATCAAAGCAATTACCCCCTAAGACAGCTTTTAGTCAAATAAAGATGTTTTGACGTGAGGCACTTTAACAATAAAGACTTCAACTTTTTGAGCCTCAAAAGTATCACAATATTTCTGCGATATATCATTAATCTTTGTTTCAACAACAGAAGGGTCGCCTACAATTTCAATAATTGTTGTATTTTCACGCTGTACGTGTTGATCGTTGAATCTATAACCTTGACTGTCTATTACTGTAAGACCAGTTGTATCCGTATTTGCTAAAACGGAATTGAGAAAGGTATAAAAATCATTAAGCCCTACAGAGTTTTCGTCATCTCCACGTCCAAAATGAACAAGATAGAGAGCTTGATTTTCCATATCTATTTGTTCAGAATAAGCTATATTTACGCTTGTAAATGTCAAGAGAAGCGCAAGTGTAAATAGAATTCTTTTCATAATAAACCTCACAAAAGTGATCTAAAAGTTTAATTTTAGATTTCAGCTAAATATACAATAAATATGCAGTAATGTCAATAATCACCCAATTGAGCAAAATTGGGGCGTCTAGGTTAAGATGTTAAAGCATTTTCCAATAAAATTTCTAACAACTCACCAAATGAAATACCTACCTTACTTGCCGCAAGGGGAACTAGGCTTGTAGCCGTCATTCCTGGCAGGGTATTTGTTTCAAGCATATACAAAGTATTCTCCTCAGCCAGTATAAAGTCAGATCGACTATAGCAAGAAAGGCCTAATGCTTTATGTGCTTTCAATGCCATTTCTTGCACTTGTTTTGTCATTTCTTCTGAAATAGGCGCGGGGCATATTTCTTCAGCACCATTTTCAAGCGCGTATTTATTTTCAAAATCAAAGAAAGTTCCATTCTTTGGTTTTATCATGATAGGAGGCAGAGCAATTAGCTCATTATCCTTTTCCAAAACAGGGCAAGTAAGCTCTATTCCTTCAATCATGGGTTCGACAATGATTTGACATTTCTTTTCAAAAAGCCTGTCAAGCTCACTGTGTAATTCTTCAAAGTTTTCCACCTTTGCCATATCTATGCTTGAACCGCCGAGCACAGATTTAATAAAGAGAGGATAAGAAAAATCTGCTTGCCAAGTGCTTGAGGGCTTTACTGGTAAAAAGTGCCAATCAGCAGTTTTTATTCCCACTTCTCTATAGATTTGTTTTGCCGCCGCCTTGTGCAGAGCCAAAAGTGAAGATTGTGCATCGCCACCTTGGAATTTACAATTTGCCCTAGTCAATAAGGCCTGAATAAGACCATCTTCACCCGGTGAGCCATGCAGATTGATAAAGCTTACATCATTTGCTTTTGCCATATTGACTATATTGTCAAAGTCAAAAGAAGGATCGCAAAGTGTTACTGTGTGTCCTCTTTCTTCCAAAGCATTTTGTATGGCTTTTGCACCGCTGAGTGAAACTTCACGCTCTGGCGACCAAGAGCCCGCTATCAAGAGTACACGCATTTAAATCAATCTCCAATTTTTTTGAAAGAAAATCTTCCATTTTCTTTGCTTGATTATAGTTTACATTAATATGCTCACGGATAACTTCCGTCTTCCCATAACGATCGAGCAAGTCATCAAAGCGTTCTTTTAAGGTCACTTGTTCATTATGTCTTATTCTTTTATCAGAATAAGCAATAAGCACAGGCACATGAAAAATCACTTTTTCTAAAGCAAGCTCGCCTTCTTCCCAAGGCCATACCACATGATGATACACACAAGCCGCAAGATAAGGATTCTTTGTTTCCGCCCTTACAATACTTGCGCCAAGCATTTGATGGCTGCCCTCGTGTTTTATAGTCCAAGTTTTTGCAATATCATGAAGAAGCCCGCCCACATAGGCTGCTTCAACATTGACTGCATGAGGAAATTTTTCGTCAATTAAGATGGCCAAAGCTCTTGAGAATTGTGCAACAAGCAAGGAATGCTCCTTGATATTGTCAAGCATTTCATATTTATCCCACAATTTGAAACATTCTTCTTCACTAGGAAGAGGACCTATTTCATTCCACTCACTCAAAGCGCCAAAATCATTCGAAGCAAAAGGCAAGGGAAATTGCGGAAAACTATTTGCAAAATAACTCATATCCAATCACCAACTTATTTTACGAAGCTTTCTTCGATAATACATAAAGCCTTATCGACAAAATTTTTATTTGCTTGAGAGCCCATATGCCCAATTCTAAAAACTTTTCCATCTAAGGAGGCTAAACTGCCGCCTAAGAAGAGGCCTTTTTTTGCCATTTCTTTTTGCTTTTCATGCCAGTTTATGCCTTCAGGCACGCATACAGCCGTCACTGTTGGAGAAGGGATAGAATTTTTTTCCACATACAATTCTAAGCCCATTTTTTTAATGCCTTCGCGGTACATTTGTGCAACTTCTTCATGTCTTTTATAAACATTTAAAAAGCCTTCTTCTTCATAGGCACGAATCACAGCTTCAAGGGCAAATATGCCATTTGTGTGTGGAGTGTAGGGAAAAAGTTCGGGATTATTTGTTTTGCCCATGTATGGTTTTAGCGCATCATAGCCTATATAGCCAACTTTGTCTATATATTCCCAAGCTTTTGGGCTTATAGATAGTATTGTCAAATCAGAGGGGCAGGAAAAACACTTTTGAGAACCGCCGATTAAAATATCGATATTTGCTTTATCTTGGCAAATCGGCGTGCCACCCATGCTTGAAACAGCATCAACCACAAAAAGTGGAACATTTTTTTCTTTTTTTAAAGCACCAAGACCCTCAAGTGGATTCAATGTTCCTGAGGGTGTTTCGCAATGCACAAGTGTGATCATTGTGGGCTTAAATTCGTCTATAGCTTTTGCGATTTCTTCTAATTCTTTATCGCCTATAGTTGTATTATATGGATACGACACAAGACGTGCTTCAATATTAAAGCATTCTGCCATATCTTTAAAACCGTCACCAAAAATTCCAGTGCCGATTGCTAGAACTCTGTCGTTTTGAGTCAAAGTAGATCGAAGCGCAGTCCAAAGACCTTGAATAGCTTCGCCTGTGAGCAAAACAACATCATTTTTTGTTTCGCACATTTCTTGAATAGAAGTGCAAATATAATTGTAAGCTTGTTTATAGTCTTCGCTGTAGCGACCCGGCATATAATCTTTTGCCAAAGCCTCTAAAGCTTTTTTGTGAACACTTGATGGCCCAGGGTAAAGCGGTATATCAATATACATAGAATCTCACACAAAAATAATTTTTTGACAAAATTACAAATTGTCGTGAGCAGTATATGACTATTTTTAGCTCTTTGCAAACAAAAAACTTGACATAGGAAATTTTGCTTACATTGCCCTTTTAATTATAAATCCTTGCGAACAAGCTTTTTTGCACTCGATATGCACAATACATTTTTTCATGCTCAGCATAAAGAATTGTATGCATAAAGTGTTAGTTCTCTTTTGAAGTGTGACCATTCGTATTAGATTTCTATGCTATCGCATA
>CAYJFE010000092.1:0-9352 GCA_964369165.1 uncultured Desulfovibrionaceae bacterium
AGGCTTTTTTTGTGTCCTTTGATTTTTTGAGAACTAAATCTATTTGTTACATACTAGAATGCCGTGACTTCCAACAAGAAGGAAAATCACGGCATTTTTTATAAATCAATTGTCTTCAATTTTATTCATTGACAAGTTTTCTATAAAGCTTTTCTTCTGGTTGTCTTTCAAGATAGAGAACACGAAGTGAAAATAGTATACTTCCTACAACTAAGCCAACAACAAAGCCAACCCAAAAGCCAAATGGTCCCATAGCTTCAATGCCAAACAGTCCATAAAATGTCAACATATAGCCCACAGGAAAAGCAATAAGCCAGTAAGATATAAGCGAAAGCACAAAGATTGCCTTAGTGTCATTATAACCTCTCAACAGCCCTATGCTTGTAATTTGAATCGCATCAACAAATTGAAACACAGCGGCATAAATCAAGAAAGCTACTGCATATTCGATAACTTGTGGTTCATTAGAATAAAGCAAGGTGATAGGTTCTCTCAAAAAGAAAAAGAGAGAGGCGTTAAATAAACCTATGCACATCGCAATAAAATAAGAAGCTTTGCGCACATTTTTTAATTGCTCAAGGCTTTTTGCACCATAGGCAGAACCAAGGCGAATAGACACAGCTATTGCCAAAGAAAGAGGCAGCATAAATGTCATCGAACCGGCATTACTTGCCACTTGATGCCCCGCCACAATTTCCCTGCCAAAAGGCGCAATAAAAAGAGCCACCAAGGCAAAGAGTGAAACTTCAAACAAAGTCGCAATAGCAGAAGGAAAAGACACAAAGAGGATTTTCTTTATAGTCGCCATATGCGGTGTTTCGTATTTTAAAGCATGAGGCGAAGCTTTTTTCACAAAATAAAGCATTGCCAAAGCCATAACAAAACACACAACCACAGAAGCAACTGCACAACCCACTGCCCCTAAGGCTGGCATTCCAAACTTACCAAATATAAAGATATAGTTCAAAGGAATATTAATTGCTAAAGCCAAGAAGCCAGCTACCATTGTCGGTACAGTGAGGCCAAGGCCTTCAAGATAATAGCGTAAAGTTGCGTAGAAAAATAAAGGAATAACGCCTATTGACATAATTCTTAGATAAGCAGAAGAAAGGTCCGTCAATTCTTTATCAAAATCAAAGGAACGCACAAGTTCAGAAAAGATGAGCACAGCTAGGACAGTCAAAAGAGAAATTGCTAAGGAAAGAAAGATGCCCTGCCTAAGATAATGCGCACTGCCCTCTTTTTTTGCTTCTGAACCAATAGTTGCTGCGGCCATTTTCTGCGAAACAAAGGGAGTTATCATGACTAAAAGGCCTTGCCCAAACAAGGTAATCGGTGCCCAAATTGAAGTCGCCACGGCAACAGCTGCCATGTGAATAGCCCCTGCACGCCCTGACATTACTGTATCAACAAAAGAAATAGAAAGCCCTGCTAATTGCCCCATACATATAGGCAGTGCGAGTTTTGCAACATTTTTAATCTCTTCTTTCAAAGAAGGATTTGTAGCTAATTTATCCTGCATTTTTTAATCCCCAAAAAAAAAGTGTACCTCGTCAAAGTACACTCTTAGGCTTTTATGTCAACACAAAAATATTTTTTATTTTGTGCCTAAACTTTGTATATGTTCCCAAACCTTTGCGATAATTTCCTCAGGAATGAGCGTGGCATCTACTTTAATAATTGGGCTTTTCTTCATATTCTGCGCCATATCTAAAAAGCCATCGCGCACTTTTTGGTGAAATTCCTTAGCCTCTGCTTCAAATTTTCCTTCGTCTTTGCCTTCACTTGCTTTTACTGCATTATTTCTGCCCTTTGCGCGATTGAGTCCCGTTTCAACATCTAAGTCAAGCAAGATTGTCAAGTCGGGCATGGTAGAATTACACGAAAAATCATTGAAAGATTGTAGCAAGTCCAAATCAAAGCCACGGGCATAGCCTTGATAGGCAAGGGTTGAATGTATATATCTATCGCAAATCACCACTTTATTTTCTTTGAGAGCTGGCAAAATCACTTTATCAAGATGTTCAGCCCTATCTGCCAAAAATAAAAGAACTTCGGCTCTTGTCGAAAGTTTTTCTTCAAGCTCAGTCACTAAAAGGGGGCGAAGCATAAGGCCAAGCTTTGAACCGCCTGGTTCTCTAGTTGTGCATACTTCACGCTTAATTTCTAAAAATTTTTCTGCCAAGCCTTTCACTAAAGTGCTTTTGCCCGAACCCTCTATACCCTCTATAGTAATGAACATTGCTCTACCTGTTTTTCTTCTTTTTTATTTTCTTTTTCAAGTTCTTCTTTTGTTTCAGACGCTTTATCTTCAAATTTTACAGAAACTTCATAAGGCTCGTAATCCTCATAAAGATTTTCGTAATATTCTTTCATCTCTTCTTCTGTAGGCTTGTGCTCAATATTTACAGTAGGCGATTTTGGCACAGAACACAATTGCCTACCAAGAAGGCTATTCCAAGCTGACCATTGCATTAAAGGTTCGCTTTTTTCTTTGCAATCTGTTTCAGCACTTTCTGCTGCATTTTCTACTTGTGGCAAAGCTTGTGAAATCTGCGTAATTTTTGCGTCTATATTATCAGCATAATGAAGAACGAAAGCTTCGGAGGTGGCTGGCACTTTAGGCGAACCGTATTCTAATTCGCCGTGATGGCTCAAAATTAAATGTTTGAGGTGCAGAACTAAATGCCTGTCTATATTTGCTTTGGCATAATAAGGTTCTAAAATTTCCATAACAATGCTGATATGCCCGACTAATTTACCAAAATCTGTATATTCCGTTCCTAATGCGCCAGATAATTCTTCAATCTTTCCTAAATCATGGCAAAGAGCGGCAACAAATAAAATCTGCTTATCAATCTGCGGATAAATTTGCGCTATAGCCATACAATTTTTGCACACGCCTAAAGTATGTTCAAGTAAGCCGTGTAGATAGGCATGATGGATTGATTTTGCGCCTGGTGCATCAAAGAAATAAGGCTCAATGCGAGGGTCAGAGAGCACATAAGAAATAAATTTTTGCCATGGTTCATAGACTATATGCTCATCTATAAGCGCATAAAGCTCATCAATCATTTCTTGTCTATTTCTTGGGCTTGTGGCTATATAGTGACTTAAATCTAGATTATTAATTTCTTCTTCGTCTAAAAGCCTGAATTCGCGCAAAGAAAGCTGTATATTTTCTTTATAGGATTGCGCTTTTCCTTCAAGTGAAACAAAGGTATTGACAGGAATCTCCTTAAAAACCGTAGACAAAGGCGCCCAAATCTTGCAATCCATCTGCATAGAGGAATCCGCAATTTTTATTGAGAAAAAAGGGTCGCCCCTTTGCGTTGTGCCTTGCTGGGCTGATTTTATAAAATAAATGCCCTTAATTTCGTCGCCATTGCCTAAGTCTTTAAGATAAATATGCATATTAATCCTTGCTACTAAACCTTGCTACTAATCCTTGATATTAATGCTTATAGAACTTCCACGAGTAAAGCCTTTCAATTCGCCAAGCATTCCCTCAATTGCGCCTTTGATTATATCTCCAACAAAAGGATTGAGTGGCAAAACATTGCCCCCCACTGTTATTTCAACACTTTGTTCTCTATTTTTATTATCTTTCTTACCGTGAAGAGGCACGCAAGCAAGAGGGCTTGCTTCTCCTGCAACTATTTCTTTTGCAAGTTCGTGGCAATTTTCTTTTCCGCAAGCTCTGCAGTTTAGTGTGGCAAGATAGAATGATTTTTCCACCATTAATTGCGCCAATTCATTCACAGTATCAGGGGTAAAATGTGGAATATTTTCAGAAAAAGCTTCGCTTGTTTCATAGCTGTATGAAGCAATAGCAAGGCCGCAGTCTAGTTCTTCAAATTCTTCCTTTGTGCGAGCACACACGACACGAGGAAAGAAAAACTCACTCTTTCCGCCCTCAACAAGCAAAAGCTTATTTTGGCAACTTGCTACGATGAAGGGTAAAGATAATTTTCTGCCAACGGTTATCATGCTTTCTTCAGCGCTCACCCCAAAGACAGATCTTTCAGAATTGACCATTTTTGCGGTGTCTGTTTTTTCTTTATCAAAACCTGAAGAGGAAAACTTCAGGAAGTCCGCCATAATAAAATTTTCTTCCCAAAGTTTTAGAATTTTTTTTGATAATGTTGTTTTACCGGAATTCTTAAAGCCTACAACACTTATTGCGCGCATAGTTTCTCTCCTTATAAATTCAGTTGTGTTTTCTATAGCGCATTTTTTAAAAAAAATAAAGTTTATATAGTGAAAAAGGATTTTTTTTAAATGCCAAAGATGATAGAATAATTTTTGCCCATTATCAGCAAATTTAAGGCAAAAAAAAAGACTTCACATTTGAGAAAATATATGCTATTTTTCTCAAGTTAATTATAATTAAATTTAAGGATTTTATAATGTCCGATCAAAACAATCTTGTTCCTAGCTATACGGAAAGCTCCACAAGCACGACGAATAAGTATGATGCTTCTGCTATTACCGTTTTAGAAGGTTTGGCCGCGGTTAGAAAACGCCCTGCCATGTATATAGGCTCAACTGACGTTCGTGGTTTGCACCACCTTGTCTATGAAGTTGTTGACAACTCTATCGACGAAGCTATGGCTGGCTATTGCACACGCATAGAAGTGACTCTACACGTAGATAATTCCGTTACCGTCCGTGATAATGGCCGTGGTATCCCTGTTGACATTCACCCCAAAGAGGGCGTGCCTGCTGTGCAAGTTGTTATGACAAAATTGCACGCCGGTGGTAAGTTTGACAATGATGCCTATAAAGTATCTGGTGGCTTGCACGGTGTTGGTGTTTCTTGCGTAAATGCTTTGTCTGAATGGCTTGTCGTTACTGTGCGCAAAAATGGTTTACGCTATCGCCAAAAATATGAGCGCGGAAATCCTGTCACTGGACTTGAAGTGCTTGGTGAAGTGGATTCATGCGGAACTTCAGTACACTTCTTGCCAGACGATGAAATCTTTGAAGTGTCAGAATATTCTTACGACACTTTGAAAAAACGCTTTGAAGAACTAGCCTACCTCAACAGAGGGCTTGAAATCGAATGTTTTGATGAGCGCACAAATGAAAGAAATACTTTCCGTGCTGATGGTGGTATTGTTCAATTTGTAAAAGATTTGAATGTCAATGCTATGGGCATACACACTATAGTTGAAAACAGCGGTGTTGAGCAAGGTTGCACAGTTGAATTTGCTTTACAATACAATTCAACCTACCAAGAAAACACGCTCACATTTGCTAACAATATACGCACAAAAGAAGGTGGCACACACTTAGCAGGTTTTAGAACTGCGCTTACTCGTGCTATCAATAACTATATCAAATCTCAACCCGACTTAACAAAGAAAATCAAGGGCGGCGCGCTGTCTGGCGATGACGTTCGTGAAGGCTTGACAGCAGTTTTATCCGTAAAACTTCCTCAGCCTCAATTTGAAGGGCAAACAAAAACAAAGCTTGGCAACTCAGAAATGGCAGGTATTGTTTCAGGTGTTGTCTATCAAGCCTTAGATACTTATTTCCAAGAAAATCCTAAAGAAGCTCGCATGATTATCGACAAGGCTTTAGACGCTGCCCACGCTCGTGAAGCAGCAAGAAAAGCAAAAGAACTTGTCAGACGTAAAGACGTGCTCACTTCTAATGCTCTTCCAGGTAAACTTGCCGATTGTCAATCAAAAGACGCCAGCGAATGCGAAGTCTTTATCGTTGAGGGTGATTCTGCGGGCGGTTCAGCCAAGCAAGGCCGTGACCCACGTATTCAAGCTATCTTGCCTCTTCGTGGTAAAATTTTGAATACTGAGCGTACACGCTTTGACAAAATGCTTGCAAACAAAGAAATTCGTGCCATGATTACAGCTATGGGCGTTGGCATTGGCGAAGATGATACAGATTATAGTAAATTGCGCTACCATAAAGTTGTTATCATGACAGATGCTGACGTTGACGGCGCGCACATCAGAACTTTATTATTGACTTTCTTTTTCAGAAATTTCAAAGAGCTTATCACTCGTGGGCATTTATTTGTCGCACAGCCTCCGCTCTATCGCATACACAATGCGCGCATGGAAAAATTCATCAAAGACGATGCGGAATTAGACGATTTCTTGCTCACTCGCCTTGAAGAAAATGTGAAAGTGCGCACACCAAAAGATCTTATTATTGAAAAAGATATTTTCAAAGATCTTCTCCGTCGCATTGACGAATTCAAAAAGAAAGTAAACGATGCCGAAAATTCAGGCATACCAGAAGCTATCTTTATGACTTCCGTTTCTTACACAGGCGAACCTTTCACAGAAGAAGGCAAGCTTTGCGTAAATGAAATCCCACAACAATATATTGAAGCTTTAGACAAAGCTGGCTATACAGTTGAACTTGAAGAAGAAAAAGACGAAGACGATAACGAACGCTACTTCCTTTTATTTGAAGACAAAGGCGGAAGAAGAACTCGCTTACCTCTTGAATTTTTCCAATCAAAACTCTTTAGAGCATCAAGAACTTCACTTGAAGGTATTTACGACGATTGCGGCATAGCTTTAGGCGAAGACTTTAATGTGACCTTACTCAGCAAAGAGCAAAGCATTGAAATTGAAAATATTTTTGATCTTCGTGCTAAAGCTTATTTAGAAGCTCGCAAGGGTTATCAAGTGCAACGCTACAAAGGCCTTGGCGAAATGAACCCAGAACAGCTTTGGGTAACCACCATGAACCCAGAAAATCGTGTGCTTTTGCGTGTGAATATTGACGATGCCGAAGAAGCAAGCGAAGCCTTTGAAGAACTTATGGGTGATAAGGTTGAGGCAAGACGTAACTTTATTGTCAGAAATGCCTTAGCCGTTCAATCATTGGATATATAAAGAGGTTAATCCATGCCAAATACTACAGACACTACAGATACTCCAATAAATGAAGCAGAACTTCTGCCTAGAGAAGATTTTCCGCTTATCAGTATTGAAAAAGAATTACGCCAATCGTATTTGGAATATTCTCTTTCCGTTATTGTTGGCCGTGCTATTCCTGATGCACGTGACGGGCTAAAGCCTGTTCATAGACGTATTTTATTCGCACAGCACCAATTAGGCAACTATTTCAACCGCCCACACAAGAAATCCGCTCGTGTTGTTGGTGACGTTATAGGTAAATACCACCCGCACGGTGACTCAGCTGTTTACGATGCCTTGGTTCGCCTAGCTCAAGACTTTTCAATGAGAGATCCTTTAGAGGACGGCCAAGGTAACTTTGGTTCACTCGATGGTGACTCTGCTGCTGCTATGCGTTATACAGAAGTTCGTATGTCAAAGCTTGCCAGCGAATTTTTGAACGACATCGAAAAAGAAACAGTAGATTTTCGCCCTAACTATGACGCTTCTGAATACGAGCCATCAGTATTACCAACAAAAGTTCCCAACCTTTTATTGAACGGAACTTCAGGTATTGCCGTTGGTATGGCTACAAATATTCCGCCACATAACCTTGGCGAATTGTGCGAAGCTATACTTATGCTTATTAATGATAAAAATACTGAGCTTGATGACCTTATGGACGTAGTGCACGGTCCTGACTTTCCTACTGGCGCATCAGCCTATGTAGGGCAAGGCCTCATCGATGCCTATACTAAAGGTAGAGGCTCAATAAAAATCCGTGGTAAGGTAGAAATTGAAGAGCATAAAAAAGGAATGCAATCTATTGTTATCAGAGAAATTCCTTATGCTTTGAATAAAAGTTCTTTGGTTGAAAAAATTGCTGCCTTAGTGAATGAAAAGAAAGTTGAGGGCGTTTCTGACGTTCGTGACGAATCTGACAGAAAGGGTATACGCATAGTTTTAGACTTGAAACGTGGAACTATTGCTGATTTGATTGTCAATTCACTCTATAAATTCACACCGCTAGAAAGCTCCTTTAGCTTCAATATGGTGGCTGTGGTTGACAATAAACCGCAGACTCTTAATCTAAAATCTGCCCTTATGTGCTTTATTGAGCATAGACGTGAAGTGGTTATCCGCCGCACACGCTTTGATCTTGGCAAAGCAGAAGCTAGGGCGCATATTGTTCAAGGCTTGTTGATAGCTCTTGATAATATCGACGAAGTTGTAGCGCTTATCAGAGCTTCACAAACTCCAGAAGAAGCCAGAACTGGCCTTATGGAAACCTTTGAGCTGACTGAAATTCAAGCGCGTGCTATTTTAGATATGCGCTTACAAAGACTTGTAGGTTTAGAGCGCATCAAACTTGAAGAAGAATATGCTGAATTGCAAAAATTGATTGCTTACCTCAAATCAATTCTTGAAGATAATGAAGTTTTGAAAAATGTGCTTCGTGAAGAAACACAACACATCAAAGACACTTATTCCACACCAAGGCGCACAGAAATCATTCGTGAAGCCTTAACAGATATCGAAATTGAAGATCTTATGCCTGACGATGATGTAGTTATCACTCTTTCTCGTCGTGGCTATATCAAGCGTACTATGCTCAGCACTTACCAGCAACAAAAACGTGGTGGTAAGGGCATTGCAGGCTTAAACACAGGCGAAGATGATTATGTACAAGAATTTATCACCACTACAAATCATCAGCATTTACTTCTCTTTACAAATACAGGCCGTATGTTCCAGCTAAAAGTGCATAAAGTGCCAGAAGGCTCACGCATTGCAAAAGGCACGCATATTGCCAACCTTCTACCTATGGAAAGAGATGAATTTATTGCTACAGCTCTTACTGTGCGTGAATTTGCTGAAGACAAATACTTCCTCTTTGCTACAAAACTTGGCATGGTGAAACGCTCCTCTGCTGCTTTATATGCTAGAGCCAGAAGAATTGGTCTTCTTGCTGTTGGTCTTCGTGAGGGTGATGAACTTATCACTGTGCGCGAAATCCATGAAAGCGATCATATAGTTCTTGGCACAAGCCGTGGTATGTCGATTCGCTTCTCCTGCAAAGACATTCGTGCTGCTGGCCGTTCAGCTATCGGCGTAAAAGGCATGAGCCTAAGAAAAGGCGACTTGGTTGTTGCTTGTCTTATATTAAATGAAGACGATCAATCCACTGAGATTATGTCCGTTTCCGCTTTAGGTTATGGCAAAAGAACAAGGGTTGACCTTTACCGCACACAATCAAGGGGCGGTGTTGGTGTTATCAACTTCAAAATTTCGCCAAAAACAGGTAATGTCATCGGCTGTATGCCAGTTTCTGACTTGCATTCACTTGTGCTCCTTACCTCCACAAATAAAATCATACGTTTAGGTGTTGACGAAATACGTTCTGCTGGTCGTGCCACCATGGGCGTTCGCCTAGTAAAATTAGACGACGACGCGACAGTAGTAGGATTTGACACAGT
>CAYJFE010000093.1:0-9316 GCA_964369165.1 uncultured Desulfovibrionaceae bacterium
TTAAGCTCTCAAAGTATTTTGAGAGCTTTTATATTATGGCAAGCTTTTTGCAATAAATATATTTATCTAAAGGAAAAGTCTTCTTTTGAGAATTTCAGTCATTTAATTGACTTTGAATTAAAAAAATGCTAGATTTTTTTTAGACATTTTAGATGGAGCTTAATCATGGAATTACAAGGACACCAAAAAACAGCAGTTCTTTTATTGGCCTTAGGCGATAAATTCACTTCCGAAGTTTTTAAAAGAATGGATAGAAGAGAAATCACCGCTATTTCAAAGGCTATCTTTGAGCTTGAACCTGTGCCAAAAGAAGATGTCGAAGCTGTATTGCGTGAATTCCACAGCGAATTAGTCAGCACGCAAGATTCCGTGATGGGCGGCCAAGAAAAACTCAAGCGTTTGCTTCTCAAAAATCTTGATAATGACACAGCAAAATATATTATGGACAGCCTTAATCTTGAAAGTGGGCCTGTGCCATTCCGTGAGCTTGAAAACGTAAGCCCAAGACTTTTATCACAATTATTAAGAAACGAACACCCGCAAACTTTGGCTCTTGTTCTAGGTCACCTCACGTCCGATCAAGCAGCGCAACTTTTGCAAATGCTTCCTGCTGGCGTTCGTGCCGAAGTTTTGATGCGTTTAGCAAAACTTGAAGCTGTTCCTGAAGAAATGCTTCTTGAAGTTGACAGAGTCTTACAAAGTCAACTCATTGCCATGGGCGGCAAAGAAGGCAAGAAAGTGGGCGGCGCGCAATCAGTTGCTGAAATTCTTAACCAAGTTGAACGTGCAACAGAAGAAGAAGTTCTTAGCGAAATTGAAGAAGAAAGCGCACAGCTTGCCGAAGATATCCGCAATCTTATGTTCGTATTTGAAGATTGTAAATTACTTGATGATAAATCTATGCGTGAAGTTCTTAAAGAAGTTAATAATGACGATCTTACCATGGCTCTTCGTGGCGCATCAGACGAACTTAAAGATAAATTCTATGCGAATATGTCTGAGCGTGCTTCACAAATGATACGCGAAGAACTTGAATTTATGGGTCCAGCAAAACTTTCAGATGTTGAAGCGTCACAACAAAATATTGTTCGTGTAGTGCGTGCACTTGAAGCAAGCGGCAAAATTATGATAGCTCGAGGTAGCAGCGATGTCTTCCTCTAATCCTAAGCAAAACACGGCAGAAGCTTTGAAAAATTTGCAAGATTTTGGCAAAGCTTCAAATTCAAAAGCCTATTCCATAAAGGGCAATCCTGTAGACACGGGCAATGTCTTTATGGGGCCAAAAGAGAGTCGTGAATCGCAAAATATGCACTACCTTAATAAAAAGGCAAGCCATAAAGATATTGGCACTATATTTATGGGGCCAAAAGAAAATCGTGAATCTACGCTTGATCAGCTCCTCAATAGTGATCAGACTCATCTTTGGACAAAAAATACCGAAGAAGAATATCTCAACCGAGTGAAAGAAAAGGCCTTAGTAAAGGTGAAATCTCTTCTCACAAAAGCAGAAGAGCGTGCGCAAGCCATCATTCAAGAAGCAGAAGAAAAAGCAAAAATCGTGCAAAAAGAAGCCGAACAAGCTAAAAATGCGGCTAAACAAGCACAAAATGATGCGCAAAATGCCTTGAAAGAAGCAGAAAACATTAAGGCGCAAGCCTATGACGAAGGATTGAACGAAGGTCTACACCAAGCGCAGATCAGCCTTAATCAAGCAAAGTCTGACTTAAGTTCTGCCACTGCTTATATATTAATGTCTATACACGAGCAATGTATAACTATCTTCGATTCTTGGAGAAAAGATTTATCTGAACTCTTACTCGAATCCGTAGAAACTGCAACTGGCTATATTTTAGATAATAATAAAACGCAAATTCTTCAAGCTCTTTTAGAACAAGGCGTGGCAGCTCTTCTTGATAAAAGAGAATATCAAATCCGCGTGCATCCTAACGATGCTGGCGTTTTGACTGAACTTTTAGAAGAAATGCACAAAGATGTTATACAAAGCCGCCGCTGGACACTCACCAGCGATGACACTCTTGAAGAAGGCACTATCTTTGTGGAAAGCCCTTCAGGTCTTATTAAAAATAGTATGAACAAAAGAGAAAGTTTTGTGAAAGACATTTTGCAAAATCTCACCCTCCCACTTGGCGATGGCGATCAAATTGCTTACGACACAATAACACACACTTTTTTAGAACAGGCACAAAAAGCGAATATTCCTTTGAATAATGAAAATTCGCAAGAACAAGCAGTGCCTGAAAGCCAAGATTCACCTCTTCAAGAAGAAGCACTTCACAATGAAAGCGATAGCTCTATTTCTCAAGAAGCACAAAATATGGTGGAAAGCGAATTAGATTTTAGTGCTGAAGAAATGGCAAGCAATAATGAACCACCGACAAGTGAAAAGAATATTCCAAGCCCACAGCTTGAAGATGCGCCACAAGAAGTTCAAGTAGAGGCTATAAACGCGCCAAGTGCTGAAGATCAAGTTCAAGAAAATCATGCTCAAGAAAATCAGGGGCAAAACAAAACAGAATATACAGAAGAATTGGCCGACGAACTTTTAGACGAAATGGGCTTCAAATAGAATTTATAATATTACAAAGGGTTACACTATGGGATTTGAACCAAAGGCTTGCATAGCCTTACTCAAACAAGCCGATCCACTTGAAAGTTATGGCAAAATCAATAAAGTTGTTGGTTTGATTGCCGAAGGTTCGGGGTTAAATCTCTCTCTTGGCGATGTGTGCCACATTATTCCCGAAGGAAAAAACGAAGAAATTGCCGCCGAAGTTGTGGGCTTTCGTGACGGCTCTTTATTGTTAATGCCTTATGGTGAAATGCGCGGTGTGCGCCCTGGTTCTTTGGTAAAAAATTCTAATCTGCCTCCTCTCTATCCTGTTGGGCAATCACTTCTTGGCCGAGTCTTAGATGCCTTTGGAAATCCGCTTGACGAAAAAGAAAAAGTTATTCCTGAAAGCATGGTGCCTATCTATGCTAGCCCGCCCTCCCCTCTTTCACGTCCTCGTATTGACGAAGTTTTAGATGTGGGCGTGCGCGCCATAAATTCGCTTCTTACCATTGGTAAAGGCCAACGTGTGGGCATTATGGCTGGTTCTGGTGTGGGCAAATCTACTTTAATGGGCATGATGGCACGCTATACAAATGCGCAAGTAAACGTTTTTGCGCTTATAGGTGAACGTGGCCGTGAAGTATTAGAATTTATGGAAAAAGATTTAGGACCAGAGGGCATGGCTCATTCAGTTGTTATTGTTGCCACTTCTGATCAATCCGCCCTTGTACGTCAACGTGCCGCCTATGCCGCAACTGCGGTTGCCGAATATTTCAGAGATTTAGGCTTAGACGTTCTTTTGATGATGGACTCCGTCACCCGTTTTGCCATGGCTGGCCGTGAAATTGGCCTCGCAATTGGTGAGCCTCCAACAACAAAAGGCTATACGCCTACAGTTTTTGCGCAATTGCCAAAACTTCTTGAGCGTACAGGTAGATCCGAAAAAGGTACTATCACAGGTATTTATACTGTTTTAGTTGACGGCGATGATTTTAATGAACCCATTGCCGATGCCGTGCGTTCTATCTTAGACGGGCATATAGTGCTCACGCGTGATTTGGCTGATAAAGGGCATTTCCCAGCTATTAACGTGCTTAAATCAATTTCACGTATTAGAAATGATATTATTGAGCAAGATCTTGTGCTTGCCGGCAGGGTCATCACTTCTCTCATGGCTGAATATTCAGATTTAGAAGATATGATCACCATTGGTGCGTATACGCAAGGTTCTAATCCCGAAATCGACACGGCAATTCGCATGATGCCGGCCATTAAAAGCTTTTTACAACAAGCTGTGCAAGATGCGCAGAATGTGCAAGATTCTTTTATTCAATTATTAAATTTAGCTACAGAAGCCAATTCGGGTAAAAATCAATAATTTCAGGAAAAGCCATGCAATCAAATAAAGTTAAATGCTTGCTTTGCCCAAATATATGTGAACTTGTCGAAAATGAAATTGGCAAATGCAATGCTAGGCAAAATAAAAATAATGAAATCTGCCTGTTAAGCATGAATAAGCCCTGTTCTATAGCCCTTGATCCTATGGAGAAAAAGCCTCTCTATCACTTTTACCCTAATGAAAATATTCTTTCACTTGGTATGGCAGGCTGTAATCTGCATTGTAAAAATTGCCAAAATTCTGAAATTTCGCAAAAATCGCCCTTGGAGCTTCCCTTTCAAAATTTATATGCTAAAGATTTGCCAGCTATCTTGCATAAAAATAATCTTCGCCATGTGGCCTATACGTACACCGAACCCCTTGTGGCTTATGAATACGTCAAAGAAAGCGCAATTGCAGTAAAAAATGCAAATGCTACTAATACCTTAGTGACGGCTGGTTATATAAATTCCAAGCCTTTAGAAGAATTATTGCACTTTATCGACGCTGTTAATCTTGATATAAAATCTATGGACGACACTTTTTATCGCTCGAATTGCAAAATCACTCTTGCCCCTGTGCTTAGAAATGCTGAAATAATCAAAAAATCTGGCACGCATTTGGAAATCACGAATTTAGTCATTCCAAGTTTGAACGACAGCGATAAGGATTTTGAATTGCTGGCTAAATTTATTGCAGAAAATTTAGGCAAAGAAACAGTCCTCCATTTTTCCGCCTTCTTTCCAACTTATAAATTAAATAATCTTCCTTCCACACCCCTTGCAAGTCTAGAAAATGCTGCTAATATAGCAAAATTATTCGGTTTACACAATGTTTACATAGGCAATGCAAATATCCCTGCCTTGACCCTTTGCCCGCATTGTTCTACTATACTTATAGAAAGAAAAAGATATGCCGTGACAAAAAATATAATAAAACAGGGCAAGTGCCCTCAATGCCAAACAAAAATATACGGAGAATACAATGCCTAAAAGTCACCTCAATGAAGCATGGTTTCAAGCGCCTGATAATTCAGACTTAACAAACTATATCAAGCAAAGATTAGCCGTGATAAAATCAGAAATTAAGCACGAAACAAAGGGAAAAATTTCTGCTCTTCTCGTGCCCCATGCTGGCTATGCTTATTCACTTGACACTGCGCTCACAGCCTATTCTCAACTCAATAAAGACGATTATGATCGTGTGCTTATTCTTGCGCCAAGCCATCGCTTTCCATTCTATAATCAAGTTGGAATAGAGCCTACCGCACGCCTTGAAACGCCAACTGGCGATATTTCTTTTGATTTAGATTTTGCCAATGCGCTCAAAAATATAGAAGAAGTTGTTGAAATGCCTGAAGCTTCAAAAGCTGAGCATAGCATACATATACAAATGCCACTTATACGCCACTTCTTAGGCGATATTCCCGTTGCTGCCCTTATGTTTGGCAAATGGAAATACGATAAAAGTATGGAAAATTTTGCGCAGGAAATATATAATCTTCTTAATTCTTATGAAAATGGAATTTCGCGTACTCTTATTATTCTTAGCACAGACTTCACGCATTATGGTGCATCTTTTGGCTATGTGCCTTTTAATACTGACATTAAAGAAAATCTTTATACTCTTGATCATAATGTCTTTCACTCTTTTGCAAGCCAAGAAATTTCACTTTTTGAAAAAACTTTGAAAAGAACAGGTGCGACTGTCTGCGGTGCTATCGCCATGAAATTTCTGCTCTCTCTTTTACCCGATGATGCTGAAATAAAAAAGATTTTTTACACAACTTCTGGCGAAATGACAAATGATTTCACTAATAGCGTGAGTTATCTTTCTGCTTCAATTGTGGCAGATTGGACAAAAGGCTTTTGTGTGCGTTTGCCAGAAGAAGAAATAAAATCAAGCAAATTTAGTCCAGAAGAGCAAGCATTAATCCTTGATATTGCAAAAGCTTGCGTTGATTATTCTGTCAAACATAAGGCAAAGCCAAAGGTTGACTACAACACCTTGCCTCCTATTTTTAAAGAAGATATGGCTGTCTTTGTCACTTTAGAAAAAAACCATGCTCTTAGAGGTTGCATTGGTGATATTATCCCTCAAAGACCGCTTATAGACTCAATTATCGAGCGTTCTTATTCAGCTTCACTCGAAGATCCACGCTTCCCTCCAGTTTCGCCAGAAGAATTGCCTTTTATTGATGTGGAAGTTTCTGTATTGTCTGCGCCTGTGCCAACGCCATCGTATAATGACATTATTCTCGGAACACATGGAATTATATTGCAAAAAGGAAAAAATTCCGCCGTCTTCTTGCCACAAGTTCCGCCAGAACAAGGTTGGACGCTTGAAGAAACGCTTTCACATCTTTCGCAAAAAGCTGGCCTAACAAGCAATGCATGGAAAGAAGATTGCATTTTCTATCTTTTTACTGCGGAGATCTTTAATTAATTCTACTATTAAAAGAAATAAAAATATAAAACCACTGCTACAACTATTCGGTAGTAAGCAAATATTTTTAGTGAATAACGAGAAACAAAGGATATAAAAAATTTAATTGCAAGCAATGCAAATATAAAGGAAAAGAATATCCCTAAAGCAAAAAAAGCTAGATCACTCACGACAAAAGTTGAATAAGATTTTAAAAAATCATAACCTGCCGCCGCAACTATAATTGGCACAGCGGCTAAGAAAGAATATTCAGCTGCGCATTTGCGCGAAAGCTTGAAGAACATTCCGCCCATAATTGTTGAGGCAGAACGTGAAAACCCTGGCATTAAAGCAAGAATTTGAAAAAAGCCAATTCCTAAAGCTTCTTTTGCTGTTAATTCATCAATAGATTCTATTTGCTTGTAATTATTGAGAAATTGCTCATTATTCAATTTTTCAGCCACTTCTAGCCTGCGCTGTTGCTTTTTGTGCAAAAATTCGGCAAAAAGCATACAAAAAGCGCCCACAACTAAGAAGAAAAGCACGCTTTGAACACTGAATAACATTTTGATATATTTATGCAATATCAAGCCTAAAAGTGAAGCGGGCAAGGAAGTGAGAAAGAGCATATAAAGGCCATAAAAACCAGAAAACTTAGGCACTGTGCCATCAATTTTTTGCGGAAAAAGAAGTGACCAAAATCTTTGAAAATACAAATAGATAACGGCAAACATTGCACCAATTTGTATGATGACTTCAAAATTTTCTGCATTCACCCCTTCAAAATTCAATAAGTTATTTGCAAGTATAAGATGCCCTGTTGAGGAAACAGGCAAAAATTCGGTTATTCCTTCCACAAAACCCATGATAAGGGCTGTAAAGAAGATATCAAAAGAAATATTCATGTTTTTAGGTGGTTATCGCTCTATCGACAAAGTAAATGGTTTCTTCATAGAGATTATTGCAAGCATAAGGCGTGAGAACATTTGTTCTGTTTACACCTACAAGCATGGAAACAATAATCTGCTGAGTGGCTTGTATAGACAATTCTTTAATAGATCCGTCTACTATGCCTTTGCTGAGGCTTTGCTGTAAAATTCTGTGCACTTCTTCAAATTTTTCATACATAACTTCCCTGTCGTCTACACCTTTCATATCTGAATAAGGCGAGCAGCGCACAAGCACAAGCCAGTTTGATTGAGGATTGATGGTAAAGTCTAGATAGGCTTTGCAATAAGCCAAAACAGCTTCTTTACCCGTTGGAGTATCTTCCACAGAAGCGTATAATACTTTGATAAATTCGTCTAAAACATCTATCCCTGCCGCCAAAAAAAGTCTTTCTTTACTGCCGTAGTGATGTGTCAACAGTCCCAAGGCGACGTCAGCTTTTTCTGAAATTTTCTTAAAAGTGGTTTCAGCATAGCCGTATTCACCAAAAAGTTCTTTAGCAGCTTTTAAGAGAGCTTCTTTTTTAGTCATGAATAGTCCTTTTTCAACTTTATTTTAAAAAATATTTTTTAGTAAGCAATATTGATTGTGTGAATAAACTATATACAATTTTTTATGACAATTCAATAAAAATTAGCAAAGAAATTTTGATAAAGCTCTGAGCTTTTACTTTGCATAAGATTGACAAATTAAAAATAATTCTTAGTATATGTGTGCCGTATCTTTGCTAATATATTGCAAAAGTAGGCTTAAGGATGAATAAAAGGAAAAAAAAATGGCAGTAAATTATAGAGATTATTACGAAGTATTAAATGTAGGCAGATCTGCTTCGAAAGAGGAAATTTCAAAAGCTTACAAAAAACTTGCCAGACAGTATCACCCAGACTTAAACCCAAATAATAAAGAAGCTGAAGAGAAGTTCAAAGAAATCAACGAAGCGCATGAAGTTTTGAAAGATGACGAAAAAAGAAAAATGTATGATCAATTAGGTTCTAATTGGCAGCATGGTCAACAATTTGGGCAAGGGCAAGGCGGTTATGACTTTTCTCAATTTGGCAATGGACAATTTTCTTCAAGTGGCGGAGATTTTTCAGACTTTTTTGAAATGTTCTTTGGACAAAGCGCAGGTGGACGCGCAGGCTCAGCTAATTCTGGCTTTGGCGCAGGCCCTTTTGGCTCTTTTTCTAATAGGCAAAGAAGAGGGCGCGATATTGAAACCGAACTTCACATAAGCCTTGAAGAAGCTGTGCACGGTGGCGAAAAACATTTTACGCTTAACAATAAGAATTTAAAAGTTAACATTCCTAAAAATGTGAAAAACAAGGGTAAATTACGTTTACAAGGGCAAGGCCAAGCTGGCAGTGGTGGCGCAGCAGCTGGCGATTTGTACATCACTTTGCATTACGCAAAACACCCAATTTTTGAAGTAGATAATGATAATCTCATTTGCGAAGTGCCTCTCACGCCTGTTCAAGCTATGTTTGGGGCAAAGGTGGAAGTGCCCACACTTGATGGAAAAGTGGAATTAAATATTCCTGCAAAATCAAATAGTGGTAGAAAATTAAGATTAAAAGGTAAAGGTCTAGGCAGTGCAAGCCTTCGAGGTGATTTGTACGCAAAGATGCTTATAGTATTACCAAAAGAAGAAGAAATGTCCGAAAAAGCTAAAGAGCTTTGGCAGGCATTGAAAGAAGAAGAAAGCTTAGAAAATAAAGGAGATACAGAGTAATGGAGCAAGGCAAAAATTTTGAAGTAGGCATAAATCAAAGCGATGTGCCACAAACCTCACGCCTTATCACGCAAGAAGATTTTCTTTTACAAACTTCACTTTCTTCCGAGCGACTAGAAGAACTTATGACAATTGGCTGGCTTAAAGCAAAGCAAAAAACTGAAACAACTCTGCTCTTTTTGCCTTCCGACGTCTTAAAAGTCCGCAAACTCGAAAGAATTTGCCTAGATTTTGAAGTTGAAGCTTTACCCGCCGCCATTATTGT
>CAYJFE010000094.1:0-9284 GCA_964369165.1 uncultured Desulfovibrionaceae bacterium
AATCAAAAAGATGAATTTGGACAATTAGCCGATGCTATGCGCTCAATTCCTACTACTCTTAATACTATTGTTGAGGAATGCAGCACTCTTGCACAAAAAATATCTACAGGTAGTCTTGCTGCTAAAGGCGATTCTTCACGCCTCACAGGTGAATTTAAAAACATTATGGAAGGCACAAATAAAATCACTGATTCCTATCTAGCTATTATTGAAAATGTTCCTTCTGCCGTTGTTATGCTTAATGCTGATCAAGTTGTGCAATATCTCAATAAATCTGGCAGAAGAGCCTGCGGTGACATCTTTGCAAATAAAAGCTGTAAGCAAATTATGAATCGTGAAGACAGTGGCACCCCTGCCGACGCTTTAGCCAAAGCCATTGCTACACTTGAACCAGCTGGAAGCGAAACCATTGCGCACCCGCAAGGAAATACAATAAATGTGAAATATTTTGTTGTTCCTATGCTTGATGCAAATGGAAAATTACAAAGCGTTTTGCAATTGATTATTGATACAACCGAAGAGAAAAAGCTTCAAGAAACTATTATTAATGTAGCAACTGAAGCCACACAAATAGCACAAAGTGTTGCCTCAACAGCTACACAGCTCAGCCAGCAAATTGGGCAAGCAGAAAATGCGAGCCTTGATTCACTCACACAAATCGAGTCTACCTCAGTCGCTATGAATGAAATGAATTCTACAGTTTTAGAAGTGGCAAGAAATGCGGGTAATGCTTCAAGTGTTGCAAACGAATCAAGATCAAGAGCTGAAAATGGCGCAAAAATTGTTGAAAATATGGTCACCAGTATTGCCGATGTTGCAAAGCAATCAACACAGTTAAAACTTGATATGCAACAACTTGGCGAACAAGCTGAATCAATCAATACTATTATGAATGTGATTTCTGACATTGCTGATCAAACTAACCTTCTTGCCCTCAATGCAGCTATTGAAGCGGCAAGAGCTGGTGAAGCAGGAAGAGGATTTGCTGTTGTTGCTGACGAAGTTCGTAAGCTTGCTGAAAAAACGATGACTGCAACAGTTGAAGTTGGTACTGCCATTCAAGGAGTGCAAGCAAGCGTTGTTACGAATATGCAAAATGTTGATTCCTCGGTTGAAAATATCACTCAAGCAACTGAACAAGCAGAACACGCTGGCTCAAGCCTTGCTGAAATATTACAATTAGTTGACACTTCTGCCGATCAAGTACGCTCTATCGCAACTGCTGCCGAAGAGCAATCCGCCACAAGTGAAGAAATCAACCAAACACTTGGCACAGTCACAACAAGCGCAAATACTATGTCACACATCATGTCTGACGCAAGCCTTGCCGTGAATGATTTGGCGGAACAAGCCTCAAGATTGAATGTACTTATCACAAAATTACAGCAAAGATAATTATTCTACTTAACCATAATAAATATAAAGCTTTTGTATACGCCTAAAATAAGGATATACAAAAGCTTTTTTTATAAGCAATTTACTTTATGTATTGTATTAATGTTCTAGCAATAACTTGTGCTTCCAAACTCAAAGATTTGTCCTAAAAATTGAATTAACCTTCAAACAATGTATAAGTTCTATTTTGTTTTAACAGTGCTGTGAAATCATCGGCTGAAATTGGGCGTGAAAAATAATAGCCTTGAGCTGTGTCGCATTCCATAGTACGAAGCATATGCACTTGTTCTAGAGTTTCAACACCTTCTGACACAATCTTCATATTCAATTCCTTGGCTAAGGAAATCATTTTCTGTATAACAATTGCGCCTCTTCTTGAATTTTGGTTAAAGTCAAGGAAGGATTTATCGAGTTTTAATATATCAACATTACATACGCTCAGACGTGTCAAGGAAGATTCGCCTGTGCCAAAATCGTCCATAGCTACTTTAAAGCCTAATTGTTTCAATACTTCCACACGCACCATAAGCGTATCTTCAAGGCTATTTAAAGCACTTTCAGTCACTTCAATTTCAATTTGGAAAGGCTGTATGCTATACTTCTTGATAATTTTTAATAATTTTTCTAGCACTGCCTCGTCTGATATTGTGACAGCTGAAAAGTTTACGGCTATACGTGGAATAGCGAGTTCGTGGCTATGCTCTGAAATATATTTACACACTTCTTCCACAACATATAAATCAAGCTCTGCTATAAAACCTGTATTTTCCATAGTAGAAATAAAAACATCAGGGAAAATTTGCTCGCCTGTGTCTAAATGCCAGCGCACCAAAGCTTCAGCACCATTTATTTTCAAAGTTTTAAAATCAACTTTTGGTTGGTAATAGACTTTAAATTCATGATTATCTAAAGCTGATTTCATGCGGTTTACCACTCGAAAAGTGTCGTTGTATTTTTTGCGCATATCTTCAGTAAAAGTGATAATTGTCATCTTGTGCAAACGCTTACCACGCTTACGCGCAATTTCAGCAAAGTCAATCATTTCACTTATGGTTTCACGAAGATTAACAATAGGATACACGCCTATTGACATTGATAAAGCATAGCTTTTTCCTACTATAGATTTAATAGCTGGCACTAAAAATTCCGACAAGACATAATCGGTCTTTCTAGCATGGTCAATTTTTTTAAAAATTATAAATTCTTCTGCGTGCTTACGTGTAATCAAAACATCAGGATCTTCATAGGCTTTTCTCAGCGCTTTAGACATAATTAAAATTATATCTGTGCCTATTTTCAAACCAAAAGTTGAATTTATCATACGAAAATAGTCTATATCAATTGTGATAACTTCATATTCATGAACTTTTGCACTTTCAAGCAAAGCATCAACTTTTGAAGTGAAATAATCAAGCGACATTACTCCTGTCAAAGTATCAGTACGAAGCAATTTTTGCGTTGCTCTTCTTTTGTCTATCTGTACTTTAGTGATATAGATGCCGGCAAGAGAAGTCACGGTAAATATCACAAAGAAAAGGAAGATAGCATTTTCAGCAAAAAAATCAGAAGCGGAGTATTCAGGCACAAAACTTGCTGCATTTCTGAAATAAATTTCATAAAAGCGTCTTTGATCTGAGAAAGTGAATATAGTATTAAATATATCAATATAAGTATCAGAAAGCTTGTTTGAAAGATAAAGGCCCATGGGCAATTCTAAGTCAAGAGCCTGAAAGTATACATCTTTTTGAATAGCTAAAGTAACATATTCCGCAACACTTGAACTAAGCATAGCAGAATCAATACTTTCATTTTCTAGCGCAGTAATAATATCCTCTACGCTATCAAAAATCACAAATTCAGCATTAGGCAAAGTAGAATAAAGATAGGAATGATTAATACCCAAAAGATTAAGCATTCCTATTTTTGAATCACGATTAAGTACATTCTCCACACCATTTAGATTTGTACTGTGCTCTTTGTTGATTAATAAGACTAGTTCAGTGCTAAAATAAGGAATGGTTGACTTATAAAATTGATAATCGTGCTGAGGTTCGCCTGTAAGCGAAATCAACATATCATAAGCTTCGTTTTTATTTAGATTTTTATTTTGCGTATTGTAAGGAAAATATTCAACAAAAAAACCATATTCTTCAGCAAGCAGATTAAGGCTTTCTACGTTAATTCCGGCAGGTTCGCCAAGTTCATTTGTGTATTGGAAAGGCTTATGGTTCTCTATATAGCCAACAGAAAAAGTTTTTCCTAAAAGAAGTTCTGCTTCACTTTTCCTTAATGGTCTATTGATAAATGCCCTATCAAGTTTAGCATATTCGTTTTGTAAAGTTTGTGTAAATGTAGGATTATTAGATAGTAATTGCGTAAAAGTGTCTTCTAATTGCCTAATAAGCGGCTCGTAACGAGAACTTGAGATAAGAAAAAGCGGCTGCTTTTCAAAACGCATAACTAATTTATAATCATCAAGTGAACGCATTGAAGAAAAAACAAGATAGTAATCAGCATCAAGGCTTGTATAATCGTCAATAGACCCATACACCATTTTAGCTGAAATATTATTTCTTTTCAGATAGTTGTCAAAAAGTTCATTGGCGTGATGATCATAAAAAGTTGCTACTGTTTTACCATCGATACTTTCAGGATCGTCATAATAGGCAGAAACATTATTTTTTACAGCAAGGCCAAATTGTGCATAGCCAAAATTGAGCTTTGAAAATACTACATCTTTAGGAATTTTACTTGTACGAGTTAAAAGGCCAGCAACATCAACTTCACCTTCTGATACGGCAGCACCGAGTGAACCAACTATATCAATAAATTCTAAGTCAAAACCAGCTTGGCGGCCTACTTGAGAAAGTAAATCATAGGCTATGCCTTTAGAAGAAAGCGAATAAGGATCATTAACAATATTATAACCTGCATTATAACCAAAGCGTACAAGTAAAGCCTCCGCGTAAGGAGCCTGCACAGCAAAAAAACTATAAAACAAAGCTGTTATAAGAAAAAATCGTTTAAAACCCATAAAGCCAAAATCCTTATAAACTTAAGAAAATAAACCAAAGTTCCGATGCGAGAGATTAAAATGAAAAAGAATAGTAAATCCGACAGTGTATAAGTGAATGAATTGAGAACAGATAAAAACATAGCGTATATATTTTTACCTGTCAATAGCTCTATAAATAAGAAGATTTATCATTACAGCTAAAATAAGCTGATAATCAAGAGATTACTCGCATTATTCAAAAAAACAAATTTTATAAAAGCTTGCTTGACACAATTCGAAAGTTTGCTTACTTGATATATATGCTTTTAGAAGCACTTTCTATCAACAATAACAAAGTGTACCAATATGCCTCTATTCAAACTTTCTAAAAATCTTTTTTCTTTTGCCTTTTGCATAACTTTATTATGCTCTTCTTACCACTATTCACCTGCTCATGCAGAAGAATTGAACACATGGATTGGCACGGACAGCGAAACTCCCATTGAAAACTTGCGCCTCTACAAGCAAAATACTTTTCGAATATTTTACTATACCAAGGGCGAAAATCAAGTAATCCTTACAGATAATGATAGTAATAATGTGCCCGATTATGTGGAAGATGTTGCAAAACAATTTTGGGCTTCAAAGCATATTTTTTGCGATATCTTAGGCTTCCACGACCCCATTGGGCATAAATACTATAAAGATGTAGAATTTGTTGATATTTATATACTAAAAAGCGATGCCCTTAAAGGAGCAAATGGAATTGCTATAAATTCTCCGCAACAAGCGCTTTTACGCCCAGAAGGGAAAAAAGCAGTTATTGTCTATCTTTCAAAAGGTTTTAATTTCAAGTCTTCTTCTACCATCACACATGAATATTTTCACATTATACAAAATAGT
This sequence comes from uncultured Desulfovibrionaceae bacterium, assembly GCA_964369165.1. GTDB lineage: Bacteria > Desulfobacterota > Desulfovibrionia > Desulfovibrionales > Desulfovibrionaceae > CAYJAZ01. The sequence continues at coordinate 5,294 of CAYJFE010000094.1, forward strand.
GAATCAAGAATAAAAAACTTATGGTATATCGAAGGAATGGCTCGTTGGGCTGAAGATGCTTTATTGGATAAAAACTATCAGAAAAATCCACGCTGGAATTATCATGCATTGATTAAAAATAAAGACATACTCAATCATGTACTTAGTATGAGCTACGATGCTGGCCAATTTTTCTGGGTTCCTCTCAGTCTTGAATTTGGCAAAAGCAAAAGTATTGATAATGACCACAAAAAACTATTAAACACCGATTTAATCTATTCAATGAGCTACAGTGACGGCACGAAAGTTTTTCAAGACCACCAGCTTGCTGGCGCAGATTTAATCAAAATTTTCTTAGAAAACCTTGGCGAAATGGATAAAGAAATAGAAAAAGACTATAACTTTACAACATGGACACGCCAAGAAAGCAGTCATAAAAGAAATAATGCCTATATATTAAAAGCCTTAGAAAAGAGCATTGCTCAGTATCACGAAGAGTAAAAATGCTCTAATACTAAGAATTAGCTTTATTCAAACTATCTGAATACATAAAGATAGACAGCATTTTCAAAGCATAGGTAATGCTATTGATTTCTTTTTCCTTCCAAAGCCTTGGTTGAGTGCAATCATCAAGCCCTATAATGAGGCGAGCATATTCCTTACCTCTTGTTTGCACTAAAAGAAAGGATTGAATACCCTGCCCTTTAAACATTTTCGAAGCATTTTTATCTTCTATCATCTTACTATCATTGCAATACAAGGCATTATTTTCTGCTAGGGGTTTGAACACATCGCTATTGCTATCTACCTGTAAATTTTGAAGATTATCAATTTCTTTGCTAATGCCTTCCTTGCACCATTCATAAGTCATATTATAGGATAGGCCTTGATCAAAGGTTTCGTAAAGATAGCACCTATCAACTTTTAAGCGTTGACCAATGATTTGCAAAACAGCATTTAATGAAAAACTTACATCAACGGTTTCATACATTAAGTCAAAAACAGTAGACACAAGCTCAGCATCGAAATAAGAATTTGCTAATCTGCTTGCATTTTCAAGAATAGTAAGATTTTTCATTGTGCCATCGATAAGCTTATCAGAATAGAAAGTGTAGCGATCCTTACCTGCTAGTTTTGATTGATACAAAGCTTTATCAGCCGCTTTATACAATTCTTCATAATTTTTGCCATCTTTAGGATACAAAGCAATGCCTATACTGCCAGAAATTTTATAATCATGGTTTTCACCTGAATAAGAGTTTTGGAAAGCTTCTGAAATGGCTTTTGCCTTCGCCTCAATTACCTCTAATTGCTGAGTATCTTGCAAAAAGACAATAAATTCATCGCCACCGATCCTGCCTACAATATCTAAATCTCTGAAATTAGTACGTAATTTATTTGCAACATCACGCAAAACTAAATCACCAAAGTGATGGCCTAAATTGTCATTGATGGCTTTAAAATTATCTATATCGACAATAAACAAAGTATGTGTTGCATTTTTTTGCTCTTCAATACCTTTCGCTATGAAGTTTTCAGTAGTAATTTTATTATAACAGCCAGTTAACAAATCTGTCTGTGAAAGAACTTCAAGCGACTTTCTCTCGTGTATATCATAGGTTTTACCTATAGCAAACTTTGCTACACCTAGTGCGTCTTTGATAATTTTATACACAATTTTATAATAACGCACTGAATCGTCAGGCATCACTATGCGCAAATCACAAGGGCGTTTTTGTCCATGTCGTATAGCATTAATCATCTGCGCAAAAATAGAGCGGTCTTCCTGAAATATTCTATTTTTCACACTTACTAAATCAGAACGATAGAGCTTTTCACTTGAAAGTCCTAATATTTCGCGCCCTTTCCCAAAAAACTGAACACTTGAAGCCTCTACATTATAAACAAAGAAACATTCTTCAGAAAAATCTGTTAATGCAGAAAAGAAAATTTTATCAGATATTTGATTAAAATAAAAATCATCTAAAGTGGCTTCAGTTGAATCTATCAGTTTTGAGCGCAAATCTCTTGTAAAACCAGCAACTAAAGGTTCATTATTTTCATCAAGTATAGGCAAAAGTCTCAAAGTCACTTCTGAGGGAATTTCTTCACCGTCTAATTTACAATGAAGCCAGTTGAAAACTACAAAGCCCTCTTCACGAGCTTGGTTGACATAACTAAAGGCCGCCTCACTTGAAAGCCTGCCGTCTGGTTGCCTTTCTGGGGAAAGATTAAAAAATTCAGCAAGATATTGCTCTTTACTTGTAAGTCCAAACAATTCCATAGCCATTCTATTGCACATAGTATTTTCAGTTTTAATATTCCATAAATTAACACACAAAGGCATGGCATCAATAATTGCTGCCATATTTTCATAGCTATGCTGATTTGTTTCTTGCTTGCGTATATAATCAGTATTAGTTTCTATAATATCTTTTGACATTCATTCCTCACATTTTTGCTCAGTACATAAAAGCTAGTCAATACTTTTACCTATGTATAATATAATACCAAAATATTCAAAAAGCAAGTATTAATAGAAATTATTCTCAAAGATAGTTAGGTTTTTAATTCCTTGACAGATAATTTTTTCTTGTGTAGTTCTTAACAGTTCAATATGTATTTTAAATCACAAAATAAAAATCGCCAATACTTCTACATTTTAGAGGATATTTATGTCTAATCTTACTGATTTCACCAAAGGCAAACTTTATATTCCCTTTATAAAATTTGCCCTTCCACTTATGCTTGCCATGTTTTTGCAAGTCATGTATGGCGCAGTTGACCTTATGATTGTTGGTTTATTTGCAAGCCCTGCTGATATTTCTGGCGTTGCAACAGGCTCACAGGTGATGATGGTTTTGCAAGCTGTTTTGATGGGTTTTTCTATAAGTGTTACTATTTTGCTTGGGCAAGCCATCGGCGAAAAGAAGCTTGAAAAAATTGGTAATATCATTGGGAGTGGCATCTGTGTTTTTCTTTGTATTGGCATTGTCTTTACAGTTTGTTTTGTTCTTCCATCAGAACATATTACAAAAATTGTAAATGCCCCAGTTGAAGCAATCTATCATACTGATATCTATATTTTCATTTGCGGATTAGGCGTATTATTTATAAGTGCTTATAATCTTCTTGGCGCAATTTTCCGTGGCCTTGGTGATTCTAAAACTCCTTTGATGACTGTAGCTATAGCTTGTGTGACGAATATTATTATGGATTTAGTTTTAGTCGCCATCTTTGACATGGGCGCAAAAGGCGCTGCCATAGCCACAATTATGGCTCAAGCTCTTTCTGTTTTGCTTTCATTATTGATTATTAGAAAACGCAAATTTGACTTTGAATTTAGTAAAAAGAACATTGCTTTTCATAAAGAAGAAAGCTTTAAAATCATAAAATATGGCTTACCTCTAGCTTTTTCAGAAGCATTAGTAAATCTTTCTTTCCTAGCAATTACTGGCATTGTGAACAGCCTTGGCCTTATTGCCTCAGCAGGGCTTGGAGTAGCAGGAAGATTGATAGGCTTTATTATGCTTATACCTGGCTCTTTAGCACAGGCTATATCTACTGTAACGGCACAAAATTTTGGAGCACGATCAATGGCAAGAGCAAGGCGTGCCCTCTTTTACTCTTACGCGACAGGTTTTAGCATCAGTTTATTCACAGCTTCAGCTACTTTCTTTTATGGCGATGTATTATTGCGCGCCTTCACGCTTGATCCTATGGTTATTGAAGCTGGCTGGAGTTATTTGCGTGCTTATTCCATTGATGTTTTACTCACATCTTTCTTATTTTCTTCCTTAGGCTTCTTCTCAGGCTGTGGAAAAACTACTTTCACCATGTTTATTGGTATTTTTGGCGCATTTGCAATACGTATTCCTGTATCCTATTATATGAGTATACAGCCTGAACCAGATCTTTTTATGATTGGCCTTGCTACGCCTTTAGCTAGCTTTATACAGATTACTTTATGTTTTTACTACCTTTATAGGGCTAGTAAAGAATAATTCGTTTC
>CAYJFE010000095.1:0-9267 GCA_964369165.1 uncultured Desulfovibrionaceae bacterium
TGAGCTGTCTATGCACGGTGGTTCGTGCGTACTGATGAGTCAGCCACTCGGATTTGCAAAGAATGGAGAAAAGCCATGACACAAAAAGATCTTATCAAAAAAACAGCCTTTACATCAGGCAAAACTATTGCTGATTGCGAACTTATCATCAAAACTTATAATGAACTCATTTTCACTTCACTACAAGCAGGCGAAGAGATTAGTGTGCCGAATGTTGGGAAACTTGTTGTGAAAGCAAGAGCTTCAAGACAAGGCATGAACCCACGCACAAAAGAAAAAATGACTATTCCACCAAGAAAGGCTGTTGTTTTTCGTCAAGCTAAAGCAATCAAAGACGCTCTCAAATCATAACTTTGGATTCAAAGAAATGCAAAGCTCAGAAAACTTCTATTTTATCAATGAATTAGCCAAAGGAAAGCATATGTCATTTGAGAACGAAACTTGTCCTACGTGTGAACGTGAGCCTCATGCTTCACTTGCTGAATATGTGAAAAAATTATGTAAGCAATGGTTTGACAACGGCATAAAATGCGGTGTTGCCACTCTTTTAACTCTACAACTCCATAATGATGAGGTAACTCCTCAGCAAGTAGACTATCTTCTCAGTACTTTTGGAATCACAGTTGAGGAGATTATCGAAAATAAAGACGACTTATACGATGATACTGAAGTCGAAGCTTTTACTAAGTATTTCAATACTTATAAAGCGTAGAGGAAAAGTTATGCACGCAACACAAATGAATACATTTACTATTGATGAGAAAGTGCAACTCTTTGATGTTACATATCATTATCTCGTAAACTGTGATGGTGGTAGGGGTATCTATAAAAGAATTGATGAAACAAGAGAGCTTCTTGACTTCCTAAAAGAAAACACTCCAGATCTTTTTAAAAGAGCGCCTTTCATAGAAACTTGGATAGCACAGCAGGACGCATTTCTTAATATGCTCGTTGCCATAGTACAACCCACAATGGATCCTGGCTTTGTTGTTTGTCGTTTTCCTCGTCCTTGGCTTTGGGACAACTATAATCAAAAATTATTTGACATGGTTTACGGTCATTATGAACATATATTGGCTAAAAACCATTCTCGTGATGATGGAGGTATATAGACAGGAAACTTACTTACTCCATTGTCAATTAAATACTGAAGACGAGTTGTTCCATCAACCATTCTGAAGTTCATTTCAGGTTCTTTATAAACAAGAGGTCCTCCTACCTCAGATAGAGGAACTGGGTATTCCCTGCTCTGCTCAAAAGCTAAAGAAGCATTGACATATTTAGGGGCATCTTTGGGTAAGTGGACTTTACTTTCATCAGGATCCCAAAATTTCAAGAATTTATCTGTGTCAACAACAACAATCGAATAAAATTCACTTTCTTCCCCTTTCATATAAACAATTTTACCATTAGCAAGAGGTATTTCAAAAATCATTTCAACTCCTTTTTCAAACATTATAGACGAAACAGCTCCTTTGAGCTGTCTATGCACCGTGGTTCGTGCGTACTGATGAGTCAGCCACTCAAACAAATTCTATACGAGGATAATCTATAGAAAAACAAAATGCTTAGAAAAAAGCGAAAAGCTTATAACCTGCCAGTTATAAGCTTATCATAGAGTAATTCATTGAATTTAACTCCTAAATTGTTTTAGGAAACAAACAATAGAATTACGATACCCGACTTGGATAAGAATGTCAAACATTATTTTAGCTTGGGGTCTATGTTTTTTAACTTTTTTCTGGCGAATTAGGAAACAATACTATGCAAGAATTTATTCCAAAAACACAAGCCAGAGGTCTCATCGTGCCTAACTTTATTCAACAAGCAAACTTATCACTTGGAGCAAGATATTTATTCGGATTTCTTTGTGATTACGCTCGTGAAAAAAATTATTGTTGGCCCTCTAAAAAAACGATGTCTGACAAAATTCAGTGCTCTTTAAACTCCATAAGAAATTGGCTCAAAGAACTTATAGCTAAAGGTTTTGTAAAAACTCATTTTGATGGTAGAAAAGAAATTTTTTATCTCTATTGCCCTGCTGAAATTGCTCAAAATACAAAGAAAAATTTTTCTAGAGAATGTCTAAATTTTGAACAAGACCGTTCAAATTTTGAATGCAAAACTAATCTTAATAAAATTAATACCTTAACCCCCTCTTCTCCCCCTAAAGATTCACACTCTCAGACTCCTCCAAATAAAAAAAGTTTTGGGAGTGTGGATTTTGAAAGTTTTTGGAGCGCATATCCCAAAAAAGAAAATAAAGAAAAAGCAAAGAAATCTTTCTATAAAGCTTTGAAATACAAAAGCTTACCACTCCTTGAGCAGTTTGTAAACGCTTTGAATTATTTCAAATCGTCTTCTCAATGGCAACGTGATGAAGGCAGATATATCCCTCAACTGCATAATTTTATGAATGACAAACGCTGGCAAGATGTGCCTGCTCCGCAAACTCCAAAAGAAGTAGTAAAGCCTGTTGACTTTGAAGCAGAACGTAGGCGCATAGAAAAAGAGCGTCTAGAAAGGCAAAAAAACGAAGAAAGCCATCAAATGCTGCAAAGTGCCTGGGAAGAATTTTCGGGCAATTTCAAGCCTGATATGAGCCGAGAACATAGGTTCACAAGTCAAAGAGCCTTTTTCAAACACTGCAGAGAAAAAAATGCAATTTTACACGTCACTAGCTATCAAAATATGACTATTTACGAATATTTTATCAAAAATCAAATAATTACAAGATAAAAGAGGAAAAAGAATGAATGAAGTAAAAAACTTTCCGAAGCCACGAGTACAATTCTTGGCTCTTAAAGATGAGATTTTTAAAATGCGTCAAAACGGACTTGATGTTCTGACAACGTATGACTTGCTCGTAAAGCAAGGAAAAATTTCGATGAGCTACAGTTCATTCAATAACTACATAAATAAACACATTATTTTGCAACAAAGAGACCCACTAAAACCTTTGTTGGAAGAGATAATCGAAATGCTCAAACAAGGTTGTTTTGTGAAAACAATCTATGAAAAATTTCAAGACGAAGGAAAGATTTCAATGTCTTACAACACTTTCAATAACTATTTGAAAAGACATATCTTTCCTTATGAAGTGCTAGAGCAGAACAAGAGCAAAGGAGAGGCAAAAGAAAAGAAAAATATCAAAGAGAAAGCAACTGATTCAATCGTAGAAAATGACTCTACAGCAGAAGAAAAAATAGAAGATGTTGCTATTCAAACTGAAGAACAGTCAAAAGAATTAGCAATTATTGAACCTACTGAAATCGTAGAAATTGTAGAAGAGAAAAAAACAAAGAAATCAGATTCTACAAAAAAAGTCATAGGTGCAAAAGATAGTTCTACTTTTCAAACCAATGAAGAACCACTTGATGATTTAATTTAAAAGGAGAAAACATGGCTTCAATCCATTTCATTTTACAAGGAAAAGGCGGTGTAGGTAAATCAATGATAGGCTCAAATCTCTATCAAGTATTTACTGAACAAGGTTACGTGGTAATAGCTTACGACACAGACCCTGTAAACAAAACTTTATCGGGCTATAAAGAGTTTAATGTACATAATATAAATCTTCTTAAAGCAGACGGGAATATTGATTCACGAAAATTTGATGAAATGCTTGAAGAATTGGCAAACGCACCAGCTGACAGCCATGTCATTGTTGACAATGGCGCAAGTAGCTTTATTGCCTTAGCCTCATATCTCAAAGAAAACGATGTATTACAAGTACTTGAAGAAGAATATAAACACAAGATTTTCTTTCATACTGTTATTACAGGTGGGCAAGCCATTGGCGATACTGTGGAAGGTTTGGCAACTTTGGCTAAAAACTTTAGAGATTCCAAAATTGTTGTTTGGCTCAATCCATTCTTTGGTGCTGTTGAAATGGACGGCAAAGTGTTTACCGACTTCAAAGTTTACAAAGAATATCAAGATAGTATCCATGCTCTAATAGAGCTTCCTATGGGCAATAAAGACTTGATTGGTAAAGACTTAGAACAGCTTTTTGCAAAAAGGCAATCTTTCAAAGTCGGCATCAATTCATCAAATGGAATTGCCGTGCGTTCTCGTTTGAAAAAGTATTGGGAACAAATTCTTAGCTTCGTTGAACAAGCGAATCTTTGCTAGGTATTGCTATGTCTGAAAACGAATTAAACAAAGAATTGAATATTGAATTTACAGACGATATTTCTACTGAAAACGTAGAAATCCCTTATCCTGACGGCATAGGAATGAAGATTGAGGAAGTTATCGCCCTGCTTGCAAAACAGAATGAAACTATTGTCACTAAAGACGACCCAATCTTGCTTACTGTAACGATTTTGAACGCATTCTTACAAGAAAATGATAAGATGAACACAAAGTATCTTGAAGCTTTGAAAATGCTTTTTGCTGAATTAGCCAATGATACTGTGAAAAATACTGAAGAACATTTTAACTCCATAAATAAGAAGTTAGAAACTATGTCTGTAGAAAATATGGATAAAGTAAGCTCTAGAATTTCTTCTTTTTCTGCTTCTTTGTGGATAGCTACAGGCATTATGGCTGTTTCTGCTTTGATAAATGTAGCTGTATTTGTTCTTAAATAGGCGGTTCTATGAATAATTCAGAAAGTCAAAACCGTTTATTATCTAGTTTGGAACACGCTTGTGGCAATCTTTTTATGGAGTATCTAAAAAACGATGAAGTCGTTGAAATTATGCTCAATCCTGATGGCAAACTATGGATAGAAAAGTATGGCCAAAATCAGGAATGTGTAGGCGAAATTCCACTTGCACAAGGCAAACATATCTTGAGTCTTGTCGCTTCTGGGCTTGAAACAACCGTCACAGCAAAAAATCCTGTCGTAGAGGGAATTTTCCCTCTTGATGGTTCACGTTTTGAAGGAACGTATCCGCCCATCGTAAGTCCAGGCGCTTCATTCACAATAAGAAAAAAAGCAAAAAAGATCTTTGCACTTTCTGAATATGTAGAAAGCAAGGTCATCACTCCTGAAGTTATTCCTATCATTCAAGAAGCCATTACAAGCTATAAAAATATTATGGTAGTAGGCGGAACTTCATCAGGCAAAACAACCTTTGTAAATGCCGTTATCAATGAGCTTTACACACTTTGCCCTGATGACAGATTGCTTATTTTGGAAGATACGGCAGAACTTCAATCAAAAAGCCCTAATTCTGTATTTTTTCTCACGTCTGATTATGCAGAAATCACAATGCGTAGCCTCACAAAAGTCTGCATGAGATACGCACCTAAACGCATTTTAGTTGGCGAAGTAAGAGATTCAGCAGCGCTTGAACTTCTCAAACTTTGGAACACAGGTCACCCAGGCGGAATAGGAACTTTTCACGCAAATGGCGCAAACGAAGCTCTTGAAAGACTTGAGGAACTTGTGGAAGAAGCAGGCAATGGGCAAAAGAAAAGCCTTATAGGTAGAGCCGTTGACCTTATAGTCTTTATGGAAAAAGTCAATAATCAAAGACTGTTATCAAGAATTATCTTAGTAGATAGCTACAATTCTAAAACACAAAATTATGAAACAGCAACATTATACGAAAGAGGAATTTATTTATGAAAAACTTACACTTAGCTATTATCTTTGCAAGCATAGGCTTAATCTTTGTGCCTGAATTTGCTTTTGCTTCAGGTATCACAGAATTTACAGGCCCAGCTGAAAAAGTTTTGGGCACAATTACAGGTCCAGTAGGCAGAATTATTTCTATTGTTGCTATGGCTCTATGCGGTGTCATGTATGTCTTTGGCAGAAATGATATGTCAGAAGGCTTTAGAAATCTTCTTGGTATTGTTTTTGGTATTTCCTTTATTTCTTTTGCTTCAAGTATCGTAAACTCTCTCTTCTCATTTTCTGGTGCGGTAATTTAGTCATGGAAGCACGCAGAGTCTTGATACACCAATCACTTTCTCGTCAAAATCTATTTTTAGGAGGTGAAAGAGATTTGGTAATGCTTTCAGCTTTGATTGCCTTCTTAGTAGGAGTAGGAGGTTTTACACCTCTGTCAGCCGTAACCGCCTTTATATTTTGGCTTTTGTCTTTGATTGCTCTGAGAAAAATGGCGAAATATGACCCTCAATTATCAAAAGTCTATATGTCCTATATCAACTATCAATCATTCTACCCTGCTAGAAGCTCTAAATGGCGTAAAATTGAAGGATTTAAAGCAAAATGATACATCTCCAAGAATTTCGCTCAAAAGCAAAGGGAATGCCCGATTTGCTCACCTATGCGGCTCTTATTGATGAAGGGATAATCCTTCAAAAAGATGGTTCTTTTCTCGCTGGGTGGGAATATGTAGGCCTTGACACAGCAAGTGCAACTGACGATGAACTAGCCTATATGTCTATGCAAGTGTCAAATGCAATAAAGTTTTTGCATACAGGCTTTGCAATATTTGTCGATGCTATACGTACAACAAAGCAGGCCTATCCTGATAGAGCAAAAAATCATTTTCCCGATAAAATCTTAGAACTTATTGACGAAGAAAGACGTGAGTTTTTCGGCTCTGACGTGTGTTTTACAACGACAACTGTTCTTATGATTAGCTATAAACCCGATTTTTCAATGCAAGGAAAAAAAGGGATTACAGCTCTCAACAAGGATTTAGAATACTTTAAGACAACCTTGCTGCAAGTAGAAGACGCATTATCAGCTGTTTTATCGCTTACACGCTTGACGGAATATGAATTAGACTATCCAAATGGAGATAAATTCTTACAGTCTGACTTGCTCTCCCATTTACAATATTGTATCAAAGGAAGTTTAGATCCATTTTGCGTGCCTAAAACTCCTATGTATTTAGACAGCATTTTAGGCGGTGAAGACTTCTACGGTGGTTTAGCTCCAAAAATAGGCAATCAGCATATCAATGTCATTTCTATAGACGGACTACCGCAAGAATCTTACCCTGCAATGATGTCGGCATTCAACTCTTTGCCTTTTGAATTACGCTATTCCACACGCTATATTTGTCTTGACCAATTTGAAGCAGAACAAGAGATAAATACTTATGTAAAAGGTTGGAATCAAAAAGTTTTAGGTTTCTTCGACCAGTTCTTTAATAAGGCTAATCCAAAAGTCAACCGTGATGCCTTAATCATGCGTGAAGATGCAGAAGAGGCTAAAACAGAAGTACAAAGCGGCATAATTGGTGCAGGCTATGTGACTTCAACTCTTATTCTCTTCAATGACGATGAGGACTCGCTTCATGAGCAAGTAAGGCAGATAAGAAGGTTATTACAGGCTTTGGGCTTTACGTGTCGCCTTGAAACAATCAATTCTATTGATGCCTATTTAGGCTCTCTGCCTGGCAACACTTTTGCAAATGTCAGAAGACCTATAGTAAACACTCTAAACCTTGCGGATTTATTGCCTTTATCAACAATTTATACTGGTGAATCTTCCTGTCCTTCACCTTTTATGCCTTCTGGTTCACGTCCTTTGGCTGTGCTTACCACGGAGAATGGAACATCGCCTTTTTGGTTCAATCTTCATGTGGGTGACTTAGGGCATACGCTGATTTTCGGACCGACAGGATCAGGTAAATCTACCTTACTTGCTTTATTGGCCGCTCAATTTCCTTGTTATGAAAATGCTCAAGTATACGCTTTTGATAAAGGTATGAGCTTATTTCCGCTGACAAAGGCCATAAACGGTTCTCACTATGAAATTGGCTCAGCTGATAGTTCTTCGGCTCTTTCTTTTGCTCCATTGCAGGATATTGACTCCAAAAGTGATGTAGCATGGGCAGAAGATTGGATAGCAACCTTACTTACTTTGCAAAGATTTGAAGTTCTGCCTGGGCACGTCAAAGAAATTCATAATGCAATATTAAAATTGCAGGAAAGTACAAGAGATATGCGTTCTTTGACACATTTTATCCATTGTGTGCAAGACCTTGAAATAAAAGAAGCTCTCAACCACTATTCCATAAATGGTGCTATGGGGCATTTGCTTGATGCAACATCAGACACATTAGGCTTATCAAGTTTTGTAGTTTTTGAAATGGAAGAGCTTATGAATTTAGGCGATAAAAACCTTATTCCTGTGCTTTTGTATATCTTCCGAAGAATTGAAAAATCTTTAGATGGCAGACCTACTCTATTATTTCTTGATGAAGCTTGGATTTTGCTTGGACACCCTGTTTTTAGAGATAAGATACGAGAATATCTCAAAGTTATGCGTAAATCAAATTGTGCTGTAGTGCTTGCAACTCAGTCTTTATCGGACGCAAAAAATAGCGGCATTCTTGATGTTTTAGTTGAGTCATGCCCTACTAAAATTTTATTGGCCAATCAAAACGCAATGCAAGAAGACCAGTACGAACTTTATAAAGGTATTGGACTAAATTCTAAAGAAATCAAGATATTATCACAAGTGGCACAACCAAAGCGTGACTATTATATCACTTCGCCAAAGGGCAAGAGATTAGTCCAACTTGCTCTTGGCAAGAAAACTCTCGCCTTTACAGGCGCATCTGACAAAGAAAGTATCAGTAAAATCAAAAGATTATCTCAAGACTATCCGCATAATTGGCAGGATATGTGGCTTGAAGAAAGGATTTAGCATATGAAAAAACTAATAATCACAACAAGTTTACTTCTTTTACTTGGAGTCAATCAAGCGCAAGCTTACACGGTGTTTTGCTCAAATTGCTCAAACAATCTTGTGCAACTATTTGAAAGGATTACCAGTTTAAGCCAACTTGAAACCATGTATAACGATTATGCTCAAAGCATTCAGCAAACAGCACAACAAATTGAAATGGTTAGGCAAAATGTAGAGCAATACGCAAATATGCTTCAAAATACGGAAAAACTTCCGCAACAGCTACTTAGCCAAATTTCAGGCGATTTACGCAGATTATCTTCAATCACTTCTGAGATTTACACTATTAGAGCTGATGTAGGTGCGCTCGAAGAGGTTCACGAAGCCGTATACATGACTCAAAGCGATTTCAAGGAACTTGCAAGCACGGATCAGGCGGACTTGAGCGTTCGCAATCAGACCATAAGAGAAAACCTTGACGAGATGTCAAAGCGTGTCGATGAAGCCACTCTTGCCACTTTTCAAGCAAGCGGCGCTCAGCTGAAGGACTTAGAAAATTCTGGAGAGCTTGAAGATTATATCAACAATCTGCTTTCCACTCCAAGTGGGCAAATGCAAGCTCTTATGTCTGCAAATCAGCTCACAGCCTTGCAAATCCAAGAAGCTCGCCAACTTCGTGAACTTGTGGCCACAAAAGC
>CAYJFE010000096.1:0-7555 GCA_964369165.1 uncultured Desulfovibrionaceae bacterium
TATGGCGCGTATTATAGAGATAAATTCAGCTTAATGGCAGACATAGGCTTTAGTCAAACTAATGGCGAATTTAGCCAAGATGTGAGTGCGGGTACTCTTTCAAGTGTTTCAGCTAAAACAGATTCAACAAGCTTTAGCATGGCTTTAAATGCTGAATATACCTTCAATACTAAATATATGGACGTGACCCCTTACGCTGGTATTCGCTATATGTATGTGCATACAGACGCGTATAATACAAAGGATAATGTCGGCATTGTTGCGCATACAAAATCTGATAGCCAAAGCATTTTCTATTTCCCAATGGGTGTGACATTCTCAAAAGAAATAGTAAATGCAAATGGTTGGACATTTAGCCCTAGCCTTGGCCTTGGCTTTATCGCCGCCGCTGGTGATTTGCATTCAAATTCTGTTTCCACAATTCCAGGTCTTACAAGCTCTTCAGAATATCAAATGCAAAATGTTGATGAAATTGCCTTTGATGGCGGAATTGGCATTGATGTTGCAAATGCAGCAAGAAATATTAGCTTTGGCTTAAACTATAATCTGCAAGCTTCAAAACACGAAACAGCGCATATGGTGAATGCTATGTTTAGGTATGAATTTTAATCATATCTTGTAAAAGAATACATAAAAAAGAGGGATAAATGCAGTTGTTTTTTAACAATAGAGCATTTATCCCTGTTATTTTTAATTCCTATAAATCTAAAATATGCTTTTCACCCATCGCTGCGTGTAGGCTTGAAAGAGCGGTGAGATAGCCAGCTAAGGCGGCAGTATAATTCGCTTCTTGCTCGGCTAAACTTGCTTGACCAATCAAAAGATCAAGGTTTGTGCCCACGCCATTTTCATAGCGTGCCATGGCTAAAGCATAGCCTTCTTCTGCTAATTTTACAGCTTGACTAGTGATTTCAATACTTTTCTTTGCTTCTTGAACGGTGTCGTATAAAGTTTTCACTTCTTTAGCGGCATTATTCATAGCGTCCATAAGGCTATTGCGAGCTTTTGAAATTTCTATGCGAGCTTTTGCGCTTTCGTTTATTCTGCGTGTGCCAGAGAAAATATTCCAAGTGACACCAACTCCTATACTCAAGCCTCGCACAGCAGCGGGTAGATTGAGCGTGGAATCTTGATCTTGCTCAGAATAGGCAGCTATAAGTGCAATTCTAGGGTAGAAGGCAGCATCGGTGATAGTTTTTCCTTCTTCTGCCATGCTGACGGCAAGTCTGCCTAATTTTAAATCATTCCTATTTTCCATAGCCGAGTTTAGGCATTCTTCAAAGTCTTTTTCAAATTTAATTTTTTTCAAACTACCTACAAATTCAGTATTTGAAGAAAGAGGCAGGGCAAGCAATGTTTGCAAATTCACCAAGGATGTATTGCGCCTATTTTGCACTTGCACAAGGGTGTTTTCAAGTGAAGCTAATTCTAATTCAGCTTGCAAAACATCAAGTTTTGGGCGAAGGCTTAATTCATAAGAAGCTCTAATAAAGGCGAGTTGCTCTTCTGCTCTCTCTATTGCTCTTAAAGTGCTTTTGATTGTGTCTTCATTTTGTAAAAGTGCAATAAAGGCATTTTGTACTTGCATACCAATAAGTAGATCAGTCTGCTCTTGTGCAAGTTCTTGACTATCTTTAGCAAGGTGCACTTGCTCTCTTGCGCTTAAAAGGGCGAAACCAGCAAAAAGTGGCTGTGTTGCGGTGACTGACCACATAAAGCCTTTTGAATAAGTATGGGGCATTTTACCTGCTGCATCAGGATGCGGAAAATTGTCTTTATATTCAAAGCCATATTCAGCATCAACACTAGGCAATAATGCGCCATAAGCAGAGCGTATATCATAGCCAGCTTTTTTAACGTCTAATTCAGCATTGAAAGTCAAGGGATTTTGGTTGAGTGCATAATTCACAGCTTGTTCTAAGGTGTATAGGCTTGGAGCACTTTCTTCTTTTGAGGCAATATTTGTAGCTGTCTGCCCGAGATTTTGTACATCTTGGCTTGTTTGTAAATTTTGCTCAGGGCGTGAAGATGTTTCAGGCTGATTTAGATTTTGAGTGTTATAAGTGGGTGTTGCCATATGCGAACTTTTTCTATCTAAAAAATCTGCGGCATGGGCTTTAGCTGAAATAATAGTTGTGCCTAAGCTTGCAAGGCAAAGTATACAAGAAAAAATTCTTCTTTTATATGCTTGATTCATACATTCCTCCAAAACTAAGAAAATACGATAGCCTTAGTTTTTTATTTTGTCTAGCCTTAAATTTCAAGAGGAATAGGAAGGATAGAACTTTGATTTTAAAATATTATTTGATTGATTTAATTGCTAAATTCTAAAAGAATAGTCGCTTCTGCCAAGCGTCCAAATGAGTCTTGCACATCAATATGGAGAATTTTTTTACCAGATGGTATTAAATCATTCTTTGTATCAAAACTTGCTTTATATAATAAATTTTCATTATTTTCACTTTTTCCAACAAAAACATCGTCAACAAACCAATAGGCAAAGGCTGAATCGTAGTTCACAAAAGCAGAAAGTGGGATAGTCGGATTATTTTTGTCTATGTGATAAACTATATCCTCTTTTGGACTAAGGATTTGTGGCAAAGTGTTCTTCTCTTCCTTTGGCTTACAGAAAGGATTTTTTGCGCTTTCCAAGTCAAAGGGAGGCGGTGAAGCCTTATATATTCCAGCCTCTTTGTAAAATTTTTGCATATCAGCAGGCCAAAATTCGGCTATTACTTCTTCAACATATTCTTGATTTTCAGTGTTTTTTTGGCAAACTCTCAGGGAAGTTCTTGTATCAACTAAAATCTTTCTTAATATTCCACTTTCTCGTATAGGAGTTTTGGCAGGAATGGCATAGATTTTTGCTTGCCTCATGCCTAAATCTTCAGGGCATAAGGAAAGATTGACATCACCTGTATCAGCACAAATCTTTATTTCTTTCAAATTTGAATTTTCTATTCTGTCGTCAATAAGATTATAAGTTTCAAGATATTGTAATAGATTTTGCGCGATTTTATAAAATAGAGGAACTGCTGTCTGTGTGCCTATAAGATAAGGATTTGCGCTATTATCAAAATTGCCAAGCCACACAAGGAGGATATATTCACCCATAACTCCCACAGCAAAGGCATCTCTATAGCCATTTGAAGTGCCTGTTTTTATATATAAATCAATATTTTTCCCAAAATTTGCTAAGCTGTAATTTTCTTTAAGCAAATGTAAAGCAAGTGCGCTTGCCTCTTTTGATAAAAGATATTCTGACTCATAATTATTTTGCTCTGCCTCTTTATAGAATTGAATATCTCTATACAAACCTTGATTGAGAAAAAGACCGTAGAGAGAAGCAAGCTCAAGAGGGCTTATTTCAGCGCCACCAAGCACAAGGCTTAGGCCGTAATGCTCTTTGTCTTCTTTCAAATCAACCTGAGCTCTTTTTAAAAAGTCATATAAGTCAGGTGATTGAATCTCTCTTGCAAGATTGATAGCAGGAATATTTCTACTTGCCTTGAGGGCTTGTGAAGCAGGAAGAGGGCCAGAATATTCATTATTGAAATTTTCAGGATTATAATCAGAAAAAGATTTTGGAATATCAAGAAGAATGCTGCCTTCATGGATTAGGCCTTGATCGAGCGCAAGGGCGTAGATAAAGGGCTTGAGCGTAGAACCAGGAGAACGGCGCGAAGTGAGGGCATCATTTTCGCCCTCGATTGCTTTATTATAAAAATCAGCCGAACCAACATAGGCACGAACTTCCATGCTTGGCGCATGAATAAGCAGGCTTGCAGCATTGTCTATGCCATAGAGCGAGCTTCTTTGTATGAAGTTTGTAATGCTTTTTTCAACAATTTCTTGCGCCCTACTATCAAGGCTAGTGTATTGCTTTAATTCATTATTTCGAGAAAATAAATGCGTGGTAAAATGCGGCGCACTAAAAGGTAAATCCTGACTAGAATGAAGGTTCAAAGGCTGATTTGCCATAGTATAGTTTGAATAATGCTTTTGCCAATCTTCAGCGAATAATGAACGTACTTTATTGAAATCTTCGCCGTATAAGGGATTTCTTTTGCTTGGATTTTGCGGAACAAGGGCAAGAGCAAGGCTTTCAGATAAAAGCAAATCAGAGGCATTTTTTTGAAAATAAATTCTGCTTGCTGCAAAAATACCTTCAATATTAGATCCATAGGGCGCAAGATTGACATAAGCTTCTAAGATGGCATCTTTTTCAAAATAAAATTCTAATTGCAAGGCTCGCCAAATTTGCAAGAATTTTCCTTCCAAGGTATTGCTTTTTATATCAAATAAAAGTCTTGCCACTTGCATGGAAATTGTTGAAGCACCAATCGTTCTTGTCTGCAAGATATAGCTTTCGATAAAGGCGCGCACTAAAGAAAAAGGATTTACACCAAAATGCTTATAAAAATATTGATCTTCATAGAGCAGGGTAGCTTGCAAAAATTGCGGAGAAAGATCTTCTAAGCTACCTTTAATTCGATACTTTTCGTCCTCAGAAAGCGTGAGGCGTAAGAGTGTATTATTCCTGTCAAAAAACTCTGTCGAAAAAGAAATTTCATCGAGCAGATTTTTTTCTTTATAATCGAATGGCAAGAGCAGAAGAGCAAAATAAAGACAAAGAAAAGAGCAAAAAAAAGTAGTTATCATTAATACAAATAACTTTTTAATTGCAGTTTTCCTCACAAACACAGTCTAGTATTTCCTTTTATTACTTTTATTTCTTTGTGGAAAATGTTTCTTCTCTTGATTTTTTTCGTGCGGATTTCCCTTTGTTTCCATAAGCAGATAATGCTGTTTCAATCTGTCAGCATCGCTTTTTGCTACATAGATGGGATTATTATGAATGTCATATTCTGAATAATAACAAGCTGTTGCTACAGTAGTTGGCGTAGGGATAAAACATTGCACTTGTTGCGGTTTCCAATTTCTTTCTTTAAGCCAAGCCTTTAGCTCAAGCATATCCTTTGCAGTGCAAGCCGGAAAAGCGGACATGAGATAGGGGATAACATATTGCTCTTTATTGACATTTTCAGATTGCGCATAGAAAGCATCAAGGAATTTTTCAAATAAATCCATATTCGGTTTTCGCATATCTTGTAAAACGTGCGAAACGCAATGCTCTGGCGCAACTTTGAGCTGACCACCCGTAAATTCGCCAGTGTAGGCATTAAGAGCGATTTTGTCTTTCAAAGCTAAGTCAAAGCGTATGCCACTTGCCACACGCACGCTTTTAACATTGTGCACAGTTTTTGCTTCACGAAGAAGAGAGATATGCTCTTTTTGTGGAGCATCAAAATGTTTGCAAATAGCTGGAAACATACAAGAAGAACGCTTGCAGTTTGAAGCGTCACTCAGGCAATTTGCTTGCCACATATTTGCAGATGGCCCGCCAATATCGCTGATGTGCCCGTGAAATTTCGGAAGATTATTCAAACTCTCAATTTCTTCTAAAATCGACTCTCTTGAGCGTGAGGAAATATGCCTTGATTGATGAATAGCCAGCGAACAAAATGAACAACCGCCCCCACAGCCTCTGTGCGAAGTGATGGAGGTTTGCATCATTTCAACAGCAGGAATGCGCTCAGTATAAGAAAAATGGGCAAGTCGAGTGTAAGGCAGAGAGTAGAGCGAGTCTAATTCTTCTGTAGTGAGCGTGTTTGAAGGGATTTCAAGTAAAACGGCTCTATCCCCAAAAACTTGTATGGCTTTTTGCTTTGCTTGATGGACTTGCTGTTCAAGCATAAGAGTTGCCTTGATAAGCAATTTTTTATCGGCTAGGATTTCATCGTGCGAGGGCAGAATAAGAGCATCAGGATAATTTTCAATATCCTTTGTTTTTATCATGCGTGCAGAACCCTTGATGTTTTGCAGAACATCTTGCACGCTTTCGTATTCTTTTTTATTATCAAGCTTTCTTGCTACTTCTAAAATGGATTTTTCACCCATGCCATAGAGGAGCAAATCAAGCTTGGCATCGGGAAGAAGAGATTTTTTCAAACTATCCGTCCAAAAGTCGTAGTGTGAAACCCTTCTTAAACTTGCTTCAATGCCACCAGCAATGACAGGAATTTTCGGAAAAGCACGTCTTATCATGTTTGCATAGACGCTCACCGCTCTGTTTGGCCTTGCGCCAGCCTTTCCGCCTGGAGTGTAAGCGTCATCTGAGCGTTTTTTTCTAAAAGCTGTGTAGTGGGCAAGCATGGAATCAATCGCCCCGGCTGAAATGCCCACAAAAAGTCTTGGCCTGCCCATGACAGTAAAATCATCAATATTTTCCCAATTTGGTTGAGCAATAATGCCTACTTTGTAGCCATGACTTTCTAAATATCTGCCTAATAAAGCCGTAGCAAAGGCAGGGTGATCGATATAGGCATCACCGCTTATAAGCAGAATATCTAGTTCGGTAAAGCCTTTAGAGTGCATTTCTTCTTTTGTCATTGGCAAGAAGGAGGGCTGAGAATTTGTTTTATGTATATGTTTATCTTTTTTCTTTTGCATAAGCATTGTATAGCACAGACCCAAAGAAAAAACAAAAAGAAAATTTTTGACTTTTTGGCAAAAAATGCTTATTTCATATCTGACGGATAAAGACAGCGAGCCCTATGCTCTTTTATAGGTAACAATATATTAAGGATAAAAATATGATTCTTTTAGACGGAAATCTCACTTCACAAAAGGTGAAAGATAGATTGAAAAAATCACTTGAAAATAAGGAAGTTGAACAACCTCACTTGGTGGTTATCTTGGTGGGCGAAGATCCTGCTTCTCAAGTTTATGTACGCAATAAAGAAAAAGCTTGCGAATATGTTGGCATAAAGTCTACAACTCACAAACTTTCTGCTGATATCAAGCAAGAAGAATTGACAGCTTTAATCCACAAATTAAATGACGATGATACTGTTGATGGTATTTTACTTCAACTTCCTCTTCCAAAAGGTTTAGACTCTCAAGCTTGTTTAGAGGAAATCAGCCCCTTGAAAGATGTTGACGGCTTACACCCTGAAAACCAAGGCAGATTAGCCATAGGACTTCCTGGCCTTCGTCCTTGCACGCCTTCTGGTTGCATGACAATTTTAGAAGAATACAATATTTCACCTGCTGGCAAAAATGTTGTTGTGCTTGGCAGAAGTAATCTTGTAGGCAAGCCAATTGCCGTTATGATGACTGCGGCAGACGCAACTGTGACTCATTGCCATTCAAAAACTCAAAACTTGAAAGAAGTGTGCAAAAATGCAGATATCTTGGTTGCTGCTATCGGCAAGCCAAAATTTGTCACTCGTGATTTTGTAAAAAAAGGCGCGGTGATTATTGATGTGGGTATTAATCGCACAGACGATGGCCTTTGCGGCGACGTGGATTTTGAAGATTTGAAAGATATAGCAAGCGCAATGACACCAGTTCCACGCGGCATTGGACCTATGACAATTGCCCAACTTCTTGTAAATACTTTTGAAGCGAAAAAGCTTAAATCGTAAAGATATGTTTACTGCATTTATGTTTGAGAGTAAATGTTAATAGTTTGAAAAGTTTGCAAGGAAAG
>CAYJFE010000096.1:7655-9223 GCA_964369165.1 uncultured Desulfovibrionaceae bacterium
AAAGTTTGGTTTTCCCCCTCAAGGACTGTAATTATGCCTACAATATTAATAGTTGACGACGATAATGCGCACCGCTTTATGCTTCAAACCTTGATTTCAGGTTGGGGCTATGAAACAAAAGAGGCGGCCGATGGCAAAGATGCCATTTTGATGGTGAAAGAGCATAGCTTTGACCTTGTTCTTAGTGATGTGCGTATGGCAGAAGTTGACGGAATTACTGCATTAAAGGAAATTAAGGCTTATAATCCTGCTATTCCTGTAATTATTATGACAGCTTGGTCTACAGTTGATAAAGCTATGCAAGCTTTGCAAGAAGGCGCGTCAGAATATCTTACAAAACCACTTGATTTTGACGTTTTGCGTTTTGCTCTTGAAAAGCTTATCAATGCGCAATCGAGTGAAGTAGAGGAAGTGCAAACAAGCGGTATTGTGCTTGGCAAAAGTGCGGCTATGTGCGAATTAGCACAGATGATTTCATTAGTTGCTCCAACAGAAGCCACAATTCTTATTACTGGCGAATCGGGCACGGGTAAGGAAGTTGTTGCGCGTGCAGTGCAAAATAATAGCACAAGAAAGAATAATCCATTTATTACAGTGAATTGCGCTGCCTTGCCTGAAAATCTTTTGGAATCTGAACTTTTTGGTCACGAAAAAGGCGCGTTCACAGGTGCTGATAAAGCAAGAGATGGCAAATTTCTTCAAGCACATACAGGCACGCTTTTTCTTGATGAAATTGGCGAAATGCCTTTATCTTTACAAGCGAAATTATTGCGATTTTTGCAAGAAGGCGAAGTGCAAAGGCTTGGTTCTGATAAGGTAATTAATGTAGATGTGCGTGTGATTGCAGCAACAAATCGAGATTTAGCAAAAGAAGTGCAGGAAAATAAATTCCGTGAAGATCTTTATTATAGGCTCAATGTGATATCTTTACATATTCCGCCTCTTCGCGAGCGCGTAGACGATATACCTTATCTTGCGGAAGTTTTTTTAAAGAAGTTTACAAAGTCAAATAGAAAACAAATTCACGGTTTTACAGCGCAAGCCATGCATCTTCTATTAAAATATAATTGGAAGGGTAATATTCGTGAGCTTGAAAATGCCATAGAAAGAGCTGTTATTCTAAACCTTGGCGAAATGTTGCAAGTAAAAGCTTTACCTCTTGCCTTGCAACAATTTGAAGAAGAGAGCCACATAGTGCAAGAATCTTCGCAAGTAATCTTAAATTCTTCTTCAATTGATTCCATGGAAAAAGATTTGATTATCAAAACCTTGCAAGAAACTAATGATAATAAGAGCGAAACCGCTCGCAGGCTTGGAATAACCCGTGCAACTTTGCACAACAAGCTAAAGAAATACGCTGTTGACTGATTAGTCGAGAGGGGAAGAACCAAACCTTGAAAGGTTAGGTTTCCCCCCTCTCAAACTCACCCCCCTTCCTTACGAACTTTTCAAATTATTAAGTTTATGAGAGAAAAACTACAAGCCTTAAAAGAAAAACCTACTTTTGCTTAGAAAGTAGTTTTTTAATTTAAAAGTTTTGTAAGGAGGGATAGGGGGTTTGGGGAAAG
>CAYJFE010000097.1:0-9207 GCA_964369165.1 uncultured Desulfovibrionaceae bacterium
CCATCATCAACATAAATAATGCCACATTCCTGAAAGCCATAATTAATAAATAATTTCTGCATAATAAGATTATCGTGATGCGTGTCACAGCGCACATTTTTTATTTTAGTTTGGCAATAATCAAAACAAATATTGAATAAACCTTTTACTTTGCCAGAACTTGCAAGACGATGCACCGTGCCGTATTCTTCTTCATTCAGCCATGCGCCTTCGAAAATTTCTATATATGTTGGATCAATACCAATAATAAATACAAACACTCCAACTATTTCGCCATCCTGCTCAATAAGATAGGAAATCTGCTCTTTGACATCATTTTCAACCATTTCAAGACGTGGATAGCCATCAATCCATTGCTTTTCATTGCCAGTTTTATCCATTACGCTTTTTGCATAAGCATAAATTTCCATAACTTTAGGTATATCTTCTTTTTGTGTCAATCTTATATTCATCTTTAGCACCTTAAATAGAGTAAAAAAGCTATACTGTTTTTTTCTTTTTCTGTCTATAATTAAAGATAAGAGTTAAAAACTTTACATATAGAAGAAGTTAACCTATAGTATATAAAACATTTATGAAGTAGGTTTGCTATGCACTGTATATCTAAAAAAATTATTTATAGCCTTATTCTTTCTTCCCTCCTTGTTTCAAATACTTCTTTTGCAGAAGACACAAATATCTATGCCCCTGAAAATCAGGGTGATAGCCTAGTTATGGCTTCGATAGGCGAAGCTTCAAACCTTATTCCCGTGCTTGCCACGGATTCTGCCTCGCATGAAATTGCTGATTTTATTTATGTTTCTGCTCTAAAATACGACGAAAACTTAAACATTATCCCCTATGCGGCAAAATCTTTTGAAGTTTTAGATGGTGGTAAACATCTCAAATTTACTATGCGAGAAGATATTTTATGGCAAGACGGCACTCCCCTCACCGCTGATGATGTGACTTTCACCTATAATCTTATCATTGATCCAAATACACCAACAGCCTATGCCGCTGATTTTCAAGCCGTGAAAGAGTATACGCAAACTGGCAAATACACTTTTGAAGTGAAATACGAAGAAGTGTATGCCCGTTCGCTCATTTCTTGGATGCAATCGATTTTACCAAAACATATCTTGGAGAATGAAGATATTACACGCACTGATTTTGCACGTAATCCTATAGGCGCAGGCCCCTTCTTGCTTGACGATTGGCAAGCTGGCTCAAGAGTTATTCTAAAGTCAAATCCTACTTATTTTGAAGGTAAACCTCCTTTAAATAGTCTTGTTTATCGTATTATCCCAGATGCTTCCACTATATTTTTAGAAGCAAGGAATAAAGCCATTGACTTTTTCTCGCCTACTCCTCAGCAGTATGTCAAACAAACAAAAGGCAAAGCTTGGGAGGAAACTTGGAATAAATACGAATACTTATCTTTCGGCTACACCTATTTTGGTTTCAATCTGCAAAATGAATTATTCAAAGATAAAAAAGTAAGGCAAGCTCTTTCATATGGCATTGACAGAAATGCACTTGTGCAAAGCGTGCTTTTAGGTCTTGGAGAAGCAACTGTTGGCCCATATAAACCGGGCACTTGGGTCTATAATGACAAGCTTTCGCCTTATACTTTTGATAAAGCAAAAGCAGAAGCCTTACTCAAAGAAGCTGGTTGGAATAAAAATAAAGATGGCATACTTGAAAAAGAGGGCAAAGCTTTCTCCTTTACTGTTTTGACAAATCAAGGCAATGATTCACGCATAAAAACAGCAACTATTATGCAGGCTTATTATAAAGAACTTGGTATTGAAATGAAAATTCGCACTGTGGAATGGTCGGCCTTTATCAAAGAATTTGTGAATACTGGTAATTTTGATGCACTTATTCTTGCTTGGAATATCTTGCAAGATCCTGACGTTTATGACGTGTGGCACTCTTCAAAGGCTGAAGATAATGGACTTAATTTTGTAAAATTTACAAATCCTGAAGTAGATCAGCTTCTTGTTGATGCCAGAAAAACTCTTGATCAAGACGAAAGAAAGAAATTATACGATAGATTTCAAGAAATATTACATGAAGAACAGCCTTATCTCTTTTTGTATGTGCCAAAGGCACTTCCCATGGTTCAAAAGCGTTTCCATAATATAAAGCCTTCAATTTCGGGCATTTCTTATAATATGGATAAATGGTATGTTCCTAAAAACCTTCAAGTGTATAAGTAGTCACTATGCCAAATACAAATAATTTTGATGTCAATATGTTGCAAGACAATGTTTCTGTGCCTTTAACAAAAGAAGCAGAGGAATTACAAAAAAAGCGTACGCACCCTTCTTTGCCGACAATAGAGGAAATTCTCTATGCGCTCAAGGAAAAATCGCCCACTGCTAATGCAGACTTAGTTTCACGCGCCTATAAATACGCTCAGGCCGCTCATGCAGGGCAATTGCGTCTGTCTGGTGAGCCTTACCTTATGCACCCTGCTTCCGTTGCGCTTATCTTGGCCGAACTTGGCTTTGATGAATGCGCTGTTTCTGCTGGTTTATTGCATGATACAGTTGAAGATACTGAAGCTTATATCGAAGATTTAGACGCTGAATTTGGCGAAGAAGTTGCCGATATTGTTGATGGCGTAACAAAGATTTCTATTATGTCTTTTGATTCAAAAGAAGAGCAACAAGCGGAAAATATTCGTAAGATGATCTTGGCTATGAGTCATGACATACGCGTGCCTATAGTCAAACTTGCTGACAGAATGCACAATATGCGCACCCTCGACTTTCAAAAACCGCATAAGCAAAAATCCATTGCGCAAGAAACTATGGATATCTACGCGCCTTTAGCAAACAGGCTTGGGCTGCACCGTATGAAATTGCAGCTTGAAGATTTGAGCTTTAAATATATCTATCCAGACTCTTGGGCGCTTATTACTGACTGGCTTGAAGAAAACCAAATGGAAGAACGCCAGCTTATTGCAAAAGTTATTTCAAAGCTTACAGGTATTTTGAACGAAAACAAGATCGACGGCACAGTTTTTGGTAGAATAAAGCATAAATACAGCATCTATAAAAAGATGACTGAGCAAAAAACCACGCTTGATGAAATGCATGATATTATTGCCTTTCGTGTGCTTGTGAACGATGTGCGTGATTGCTATGCCGTGCTTGGTTTTGTGCACTCACTTTGGAAGCCAGTTCCAGGAAGATTTAAAGATTATATTTCACTTCCAAAAGCCAATGGCTATCAATCATTGCACTCTACCGTTATTGGCCCAGAAGGCGAAAGACTTGAAGTGCAAATTAGAACCTATGAAATGCACAATTTGGCTGAACATGGCGTGGCCTCGCATTGGCTTTATAAGGAAAGAGGCAGAAATATCAAGGAAGCGCCACAGCTTCAATGGCTTCGTGACTTAGTTGAAAGACAAAGAGATGAGGCTGATTCTAAAGAATTTATGCATTCTTTAAAGCTTGATTTATTCAAGGACGAAGTCTATGTTTTCACACCTCAAGGGCAAGTAAAAGAATTGCCTGAAGGCTCAACTGCTATTGACTTTGCCTATCTTATACACACAGATATTGGGCATCATTGCGTAGGCGCAAAGGTTGATGGAAAACTCACCCCTCTCTCTACTCCTCTAAAAAGTGGCTCTACCATTGAAATTATTATCGATAAAAACAGAAATCCTAGCAGGGATTGGCTGAAATTTGTCAAAACTTCAAAAGCCCGTTCGCGCATTCAGCACTATCTCAACACCAAAGAAAGGGCTGCTTCGCTTTCACTGGGTAAAGAAATTTTAGAAAAAGAAGGGCGCAAGCTTGGTATAAATCTCAATAAAGCTATAAAAGACGGCTCTTTTGCTCTCTTGATTGACGATTTTTCTGTGGCAAGCATTGACGATATTATTATCGCAGTCGGCTATACTCGCCTCACGCCGAGAAAAGTTTTGGGTCGCTATCTTGAATTGACTGGCAAAAGCTTAAAAGAAGTCGATCCAAAGCATAACGAACCTGAAAGCAAAACTCCTAAACCGCCAAAAAAAGACGAGCCAAAGCAAGCCATTATCATTCAAGGGCAAGACGATATGCTTGTGCGCTTTGCCCAATGCTGCTCGCCTTTACCTGGCGATTCAGTCGTAGGCTTTATCAGCCGAGGCCGTGGTATTATTGTTCACACAATGAATTGCCCTCATGTGCAAGAGCTTGAAGCAGAAAGGCTTATAACAGTTGCGTGGAGCGATCAAGAGCTTTCTACAAAGCCAATGCCAGCACGTATACATATGCTTTGCAAAAACGAAAAAGGCACGCTTGCCGCCATTGCCACGGTGCTTATGCAGCAAGATGTTAATATTGATAATCTTTCTGTTTATTCGCAAGTCGATGGAAAATCCATTATCGATACCACTGTTGAAATGCGTGATACTGTGCACCTTTATCAAACCATTGATAAATTAAGGAATATTGAGCAAGTAATTGAGGTTACAAGGACGAGCGAGGAATTAGAAGATATGTAAAATGAATTCTTTTGTGTTTTTTCTTCCAAAAAGTGAATTTTTTACGTCAATCATGTATGTTTTGATACACTCTTTCCGAAAAAATTAATTTTTCTCGAAAAATTCACAAAATTTATTCATTTTATATGAGCGGGATTATGGAAAAAATAGAATTAAAATTAAATGAGCAAAATTCTGCTCCCCTCTTTATGCTTGGAGAAGCAAGCTCTT
The DNA here is from genome assembly GCA_964369165.1 of uncultured Desulfovibrionaceae bacterium. GTDB lineage: Bacteria > Desulfobacterota > Desulfovibrionia > Desulfovibrionales > Desulfovibrionaceae > CAYJAZ01. Next base: position 4,703 of record CAYJFE010000097.1, read on the forward strand.
CTCTTGATATCGCCTCTGCGCTTTATCAAGAAGGAAAGTTGCCTTTATGGGGCTCTGTGCTTGTTGAAAAGCAAACAAAAGGGCGTGGCCAAAGGGGGCATAGTTGGCATTCAGAGGGAAAAAATCTTTATGCGGCCTTGCGCTTGCCTATGGACGGCCTTTTTTCTTCAGAAGCAAGTGCGCCTATTATAGGGACAATTCTTGCTGAATCCTTGCGTAAAATATATTGTGATGAAAAGAATGCAAAAGATAGAGAAATTCTTCTCAAATGGACGAATGATATTTTGTTGAGAGATGGAGACAATTATTATAAAATTGCAGGAATGTTGCTTGAAGAAAAAAATAATACTCTTTTTGCAGGCATAGGCATAAATATTAATTCTTCGCCAAATTTTTCAGAAATTGAAAATCAAAATATTGAGCCAAGTCATTTGTCTAAATATTTTTCAATTGAAAAAGTAGAAGATAGCGATTTTTCTACTCTTTGGGGGAAAATTGTTTCCTCAATTTATCTCTGCTATAGTGATAAAAATAAAAAGAAAGTAAGTGGCAATACCACACTTTTAAATAAAAATCAAGAGATTGACCATGAAAAGCAAAAAATAGTATTAGAAAGAGCTGACACTATTTTAGCTTTTAAAAATAAGGAAGTTAAAATTATTGAAGCTCTGCCTTTTGATAGCTTTGATTACGATGAAGAAAATGTACAAATCGATACCTATACAGGCATTTTGCGCACTATCTCATCACAAAAAGAAAGCCTTGGTGGCATAATCATTGATACAAAATACGGCAGAAAAACATTTATAAATGGAAGAGTTTCGCTTCTATAAAAAGAAGTGACAAAATAGAGTGAATAAGGAAGAGAAAATGGCAAAACACAGTTTTCAAGAAGTTTTCAATAATCTTAGAGGTAAAAGAATTTTAGTTGCAAACAGGGGCATCACTGCAAGAAGAATATGCCGCGCTATACGTGAGCGCTGTCAAGCAACCGCTGTTATGACGGCAACCGACGTTGATAAAACATCACTAGCGGCCTCAGCAGCCGATGAATTACTCCTTTTAGGTTCTGATCCTAATGCCTATCTTGATATAGATTTAATTATTGCAAAGGCAAAGGAAAATGATATTGTTGCTATTCACCCTGGCTGGGGCTTTGCATCAGAAGATTCACAATTCCCTAAAAAGTGTAAAGAAGCGGGCATTATATTTATAGGCTCAACTGCCGAAGCTATGAATTTACTTGGCAATAAGGTTGAGGCAAGAAATTTAGCAAAAGAATTGAATATTCCTGTTGTGCCTGGCTCAGAGGGCGCAGTAGATATTCCTGAAGCTCGTCGTCTTATCAAAGAAATGGGCCTTCCTGTCATGCTTAAAGCTGAAGGCGGCGGCGGCGGCCGTGGTATTTTTGCCATCACAAACGAAGAAGAATTAGAAGAAGCCTTTGTAAAAGCTTCCACCATGGCAGAAGCGGCTTTTGGTAATCCACGCTTATTTGTTGAAAAATATCTTCAAAGCGTGCGCCATATTGAAATCCAAGTGATTGCGGATAAACACGGCAATGTCTTTGCTTTTGACGAAAGGGATTGCTCTGTTCAGCGTAATCACCAAAAACTTATTGAAATCACGCCATCTCCATGGGAAGGCATCACAGAAAAATTGCGTGGCGAACTGAAAGAATACGCCAGAAAATTGGTCAAACACGTCGAATACGATTCTTTGGCTACAGTTGAATTTTTAGTCACTGACAAAGGCGAAGCCTACCTTATTGAAGTAAACACACGCTTGCAAGTTGAGCACGGCATTACAGAATGTCGTTACGGTATCGACTTAGTGGAAACACAAATAGGCATAGCCTTTGGCATGAAATTGCCTTATAATGAAGAAAACACTCCGCCTAAGCAATTTGCAATGCAAGTGCGTATCAACTGTGAAGATCCTAAAAAGAATTTCACACCAAATACAGGCAGAATTGTACGCTATGTTTCCCCTGGTGGCCTTGGTGTTAGACTAGACTCTAATCTCTCTGCTGGTTATGAATTTCCTTCTAACTACGACTCAGCTGGCGCACTTTTAATCACTTATGGTAATACTTGGGATAAAGTTTGCGGCGTTATGACAAGAGCTTTGAATGAGTACACAATTTCAGGGCTTAAAACAACTATTCCTTTCTATAGACATATCTTGCAAAATGAAGATTTCTTGAATGCAAATTTCGACACTTCCTTCATTGCGCAAAATCCTGAATTATTAGACTATAATGACATTGCTCCTGAAGGCGAACGTCTTTCAAGACTTGTGGCAGAAATCACCGCAAGAGGCTATAATCCTCATGTGCAATTAGGCGAATACCGCTCTACCACAACTCCAAAACTTCCGTCTTATAATCCAGTATTGCCAGCCATCAAAACTGAAGAATTAGTAAAGGAAAATCCTTATCCTAAAAATGATCGCTCTGCCCTCTTAGAATTTGTGCGTGACACAAAGAAAATTCACTTCACCGACACTACGCCACGTGATATGACACAATCAAATACAGGCAACCGTTTTAGATTAGCAGAAGATAAACTTATTGGCCCATACCTTGACAATGCCAACCTTTTCTCCATCGAAAATGGCGGCGGTGCGCATTTCCACGTCAATATGATGGCTAATATGACCTATCCATTTTCAGAAGCACATCAATGGAACACCTTTGCTCCAAAAACTTTGAAACAACTCTTAGTGCGCTCTACAAACGGTTTAGGCTATAATCCACTGCCAAAAAACATCATGCAGAAAACCACTGAAATGATCTGCGAACACTACGATATTATGCGTTGCTTTGACTTTTTGAATGATATAGACAATATGATTCCTTTAGCCGAAGTTATGCTTTCACGAAAAGATGTTATTTTCGAGCCAGCTCTCTCTATGTCAGTAGCAAAAGGCTTTGATATTGACCACTATCTTGACGTGACACAATATATCCTTGAAACAATAGGCAAAATCAAGGGTGTGAGCGTAAAAAAAGCAAGTAAAGATATTATCTTAGGCTTAAAAGACATGGCTGGCGTATGCAATCCTCGCTTTATGAGAGATATGGTTTCAGCCCTCACAAAGAAATATCCTGATCTTGTATTGCATTATCACCGCCACTATACAGACGGCTTATTCGTTCCTAGCGTTGGTGCTGCTGCACAAGCTGGCTGTCATATAGTAGACGCTGCTTTAGGCGCAAGTGTTCGCTCTTACGGGCAAGGTGATATTCAATCCACCGCCGCCTATATCAAGGACGAATTTGGCATTGACAATCTACTCAATATGAACGCTATCAATCAAGCAAACTTTGTATTGAAACAAATTATGCCTTATTATGATAGATACGCCTCACCTTATTTCCTTGGCACAGATTATAATGTAGTCAATCATGCTATGCCAGGCGGTGCAACTTCTTCTTCACAAGAAGGGGCATTAAAACAAGGCTATATACATCTTCTTCCAGCTATGCTTGAATATCTTGGCGAAGCAAGAAAGATTGTGCGCTATCACGACGTAACACCTGGTTCACAAATCACCTGGAACACTTCCTTCCTTGCTATCACAAATGCTTACAAAAGAGGCGGCGATGAAGAAGTGCATCATCTTCTTTCTGTCATCAAAGAAGTGGCAAACACAAAGCAAGATGATTTATCTTCCAAAATGAAGAAAGAAAGATTGATTATCTATCAAGATTGCAACGATGCCTTTAGAAATCTCCTATTAGGCAAATTTGGCAAACTTCCTTTAGGCTTCCCTGAAGATTGGGTCTATCAATCAGCCTTTGGCTCTGACTATAAAAAGGCTTTGAAAAAAAGAACAACTGACTCTCCACTCAATCACGTTGCAAAAGTGAATATGGAAGAAGAAATAGCTAATCTTGAAAAAACCTTGAAAAGAAAGGCGAGTGAAGAAGAAATTGTGCTCTTCTTGAATCACCCTGGTGATGCACTAAAAACCTTCCAATTTGTTGAAAAATTTGGAGATGCGAATAATATTCCTCTTGACGTGTGGTTTGAAGGTCTTTGCATTGATAAACCGATGCAATTTACTGATTCAGCTAATAAACCACACCAAATGACTATACATTCAATACGCTATATTCCTGAAACTGGCATGGCTTTGATTCGTTATAGCTACGATTCTGAATTCCTTATCCACGAGGTTAAGATTTCAGATGGTTCAGCAAATGCGCAGGCAAGCCAAGAAATGGCAGATCCATTGAATGAATACCATATAGGCGCGCCAAGCAATGGCGACTTGTGGGTAGTTTATGTGAATGTGGGCGATATTGTTGAAAAAGGGCAAGAGCTTTTCAATGTTTCTATTATGAAGCAAGAAAAAGCCGTGCTTGCACCTTGCTCTGGCATTGTAAAGCGTGTTGCAAAAAGTGCAAACTATAAGCATACACGCAAAATGCTTCCTGTAAAAGAAGGCGAACTTATTATCGAACTTGACGAAATACCACGCCTTTGCCCAAATGACGA
>CAYJFE010000098.1:0-4193 GCA_964369165.1 uncultured Desulfovibrionaceae bacterium
TAAAGATTGTCACTATACAAGCGGTAACTTCTATGCTCGTCGTCGTTTAGAATCACTCAAAGAATTTATCTCTATTTTAGGGATTGATTCACGCAGATTCTCTTACTCATGGGTTTCAGCTTCAGAAGGGCAGAAATGGAAAGAAGTTGTCACAACTTTCACCAATCAAATCCACGAATTAGGACCAGCAAAGAAATTCAAAGACGCTATTCCTATGACGAATATGCCAACTGAATTGTATGAGCCTATTCGCCCATTAGGTTGCGGTGAAAATCCATTTATTGAAGAATTAAAAACCAAAGCAAAAGAAGCACTTGCAAACGGTCTTGAAGGTATTTTAGGCTGGAAACAAGGCCCTGATGCTTTGCTTGCAAAACCTTTCTTTGCTAAAACTCCTGAAGAAGTTGATCAATTTGTTTGGGGTCCTACGAATGTGTCGAGCTTAGTTGGCTTATTGCGAAAGCATCAAGGCAAGAAAATCGGTATATTAGTTAAAGGTTGCGAATCAAGAACTGTGGTTTCAATGCTTCAAGAAAAGCTTTTGAATAAAGATGATATCACTATTTTTGGTATGCAATGTAATGGCACAATTAGCCGTGATAGAGTAGTTGCAAAAGTGCGTGAACTTTCAGGCATTCAAAAGCCAATTATTCTTTCAGCAAAAGGTGCGGCAAAAAGCTTAACTGTCACTGTACAGACAAGTGAAGGCGATAAAGAATTCACTCTTGATATGGCTGACATTGCTCAAGACAAATGCCGTCAATGCACCATGCCTGCCGCAAAATACTTTGATGTCTTTGTAGGTAAAGAAGGCGAAGCTATGGAAGCTGACACTCGTCCACCTGTAGGTTTAGCATTCTTAAATTCACTATCATTAGATGATAGAATGAGTTTCTGGCGTGGCCATATTGATCGTTGTATGCATTGCTATGCTTGCCGTAACTCTTGCCCAATGTGCGTATGTAAAGACAATTGCGCTGGCGACAGCCGTAATCCACACTGGGTAGCTGACGATAACTCTCCTGAATGCAAAATGTTCTTCCATCTTATTCACGGTCAGCATTTAGCTGGCCGTTGTACAGGTTGTGCTGAATGTAGCCGTGTTTGCCCAATGGGTATTCCAGTTTTCTGGCTCAAACAGCAATTCGGTGGTATTATGAAACGCGTATTCGGTTATACTGCTGGTCTAGATTTAACTGCAACTCCGCCACTTTTAGGCTATCAAGTTGAAGAAGCAAACATAAAGGAGCATTTCTAAGATGAAATACTTAGCGCAAAAAGAACAAGTAAATGCTTGGCTTGCAAAATTAGCTGACAAATATACTGTCTATGCTCCTAAAGCAATAGCAAAAAGTGTTACTTATCAATCTTATACTGCAGATGAATTAACAAAAGTTGATATGAATCAACTGCTTGATTATACTACAAATTCAGCAAAAAAAGTCTATCTTCCTGAAACAGAAGTTTTACTCAGCTATACAGCGAAGAAACATGAAGACGATTTATCTAAAAAAGATATTGATGTTTGTTGCGAATTAAACAGCACTCAAAAAGTGATTTTTGGCGCGCGTCCTTGCGATGCAAAAGCTGTCTTAGTGCAAGATGCTCAATATTTGGGTGGAAAATATCGTGATCCTTACTATGCGGCTCACCGTGAAAATACTTGTATGATTACACAAGCTTGCGATAATACACTTCCTTCATGCTTCTGTAATTGGACAGATACTGATTTGACTTCACCTTATGCTTCTGATGTATTCTTTACCATCACAGACAATGGCTTTGTTTTTGAAGCTGTAACTGATAAAGGCAAAGAATTATTAGAAATAGCTGGTTTTGTACAAGCTTCTGATGAAGACAATAAAGCAGTAGAAGCAAAGCACGCAAAAGCGCATGAATCATTGCCACAAAAACCTGATATGTCAAAAATTACGCAAATTGTTGCTTATAATTTTGAAAATTCAGCTTTTTGGTCTGAAGTTTCTGCAGGTTGCATTGGCTGTTCATCATGTACATTTGTATGCCCAACTTGCCAATGTTTCACAATCACAGACGAAGGCAATCCCCTTCAAGGCAAAAGAATGCGTTCATGGGCTTCTTGTATGTCCGACGAATTCACTCGTGAGGCCTCTGGACACAATCCTCGTGGCGCTGGCTTTATGCGTTGGAGAAACCGTCTTGGCCACAAATTCAATTATATGCTTTCTTGGCACAAAGATCTCTATTCTTGCACAGGTTGCGGACGTTGCTTGCAATCTTGCCCAGCTTCAATCAGCATAAATGGCATGATTACTTCTATTCTTGAAGCAACTCCTGCCGATGCAGATTTGCCGCCTAAAGCTGAATATTATGTTCAAAAAGCTGGCAATACTACTGAAGCAGCAGCTCCTAAAGCTGAACCAAAACCTGCACCAAAGCAAGCACCTAAAAAAACACCTAAAAAAGCGGTAAAAGAGGGATAACACATGAGTCATACTTGTTCTTGCAATAATAATCCATATTTACCAGAAGTTTCTACTGTATTAGAAGTCATCAGAGAAACAGGTAATATTATGACATTCCGTGTCCGTTTTGATGACGAAGAAAAAATGAATGCCTTCACCTATGGCCCAGGTCAAGTAGGTCAGCTTTCAATTTTCGGTGTAGGCGAGTCTACATTCGTTATCAACAGCCCTCCATCACAAAAAGATTATCTACAATTCTCAGTCATGCGTACTGGTGAAGTAACGGAAGCCTTGCACAAGCTTTCACCTGGTGATAAAGTTGGTGTGCGTGCGCCTCTTGGTAAGCCATTTCCTTTTGAAGAATGGAAAGGCAAAAGCGTTTTCTTCATCGGTGGCGGTATCGGTATGGCGCCAATTCGTACAATTATGTTACACGTTTTAGAGCGTGCTGACGATTATGGGCAAATCTCCCTCCTTTATGGCGGGCGTTCACCACAAGATTTAGCCTATTCTTACGAGCTTGAATCATGGCTCAATCACCCGAAACTAAACACAACGCTCACTATTGATAATCCATCTGACGGTTGGCCGCACAGAGTAGGGCTTATTCCAAATGTTTTAAAAGAATTAGCTCCATCCCCTGACAATTGTGTTGCCGTTTTGTGTGGACCTCCAATAATGATCAAATTCACCCTTGCAGCTCTTCAAGAAATGGGCTTCAAAGATGAAAATATCATCACAACTCTTGAACGTCGTATGAAATGCGGTATAGGCATTTGTGGGCGTTGCAATGTTGGCGATAAATACGTTTGCGTTGATGGCCCAGTCTTCTCGCAAGCTGAACTCAACATCATGCCAAACGAATTATAGTCTATAAATGAAGATTTTATCGAGAGGGGAAGAACTACACTTTGAAAAGTGAGTTTCTTCCCCTCTCGTGCTCTCTCCTTACTATTGCAGACTATGAAGATAAAATTACTCTATTAAAAGGTAATCCGACGGAAAATACAGCAAATAAGATGATTGATTTAGCTTTCGCCAAAGGCTGGAAGTTAGAAGATTTAAGTGTGACTGGATCAGATGAATTTGTAGAAATTATCACTGAGGAAATTGAGAAAAGAATGATATAACAAATCATTCAGGCTTATATACTAAAAAAATTTCAACATTCTTCCTCATGCGTTCAGAAAGAGTTTGCAAAAGTTCCTCATTGCTAAAGTCTTCAAGTTTTTGGCAATCTGAAAAGTCTTGCGTGATTACTTCCTTCAAGTCAGTACTTGGAGATAAAAATTTTGGAGCATTGCCTGAAAGTATCCAAGCTGGATTAATATTTTTTTCTATAACTAATTTAAGAAGCCACTCAGCAGGAATATTTTCCTTTCTTATGCTTTCTGAAATACTCGATTGATGAATGCTAAGAAAATTTGCTAATTCAAGCTGAGTTTTGCAACAAGTCACCTCAAAAACACGTTGAAATACTTCACTATTTACGCTTATCTTCTTTCTCATAATTGCCCCCAAACTTCAAAAAAGTAAGGTTTTCAGCAATTACTCAAAAAAGCAAAAGCCGGGAGCTCAAAACCGAGTAAGCACGGCGGAGTTATTTCCTAAAAGGTATTTTATTCCTCGCACTCCCGGCCGTTTAACATAACTATAGAGTCGCCAAAAACCAGCAGTGTGGGGAAAGCGACTCCGTGTTTGGTTCACGACCCGCTTACTATTAAGATGTTTTGAGCACCTATGCTTATA
>CAYJFE010000098.1:4293-6778 GCA_964369165.1 uncultured Desulfovibrionaceae bacterium
AAAAAATACTGCCATAAAAGCGTAGAGAAATCAATACGCTTTTATGGCAGTATAAAAAGTAAATTATTTATATTTAAGCCAATGCTGCAATAGCTCTAAAACTCGTATCTAAAGGTAGCTTGCAAGCCATGGCTTGTTTCGTGTTCAGAAGCTTGAATATTATAATCAAAGCTCATGCTGAAATCATTTTTCCTTGCTTCAATACCAAGTCCGCCTTTAAAGGCTACACTATCAACGTTTTTCATATCGTATGAGGTGACTGTTGCAAGGCCAGGAGTTGCTGTTTCACTAGTGGCTTCAAGATCGCCAGTAGCAAAAAGCATACCTACATCAGCTTTAGGAGTAAGACTCCAGCCGTTTTGCGTCATAAAGTCTTTTTGCATAGTCACGCCTAGTGGGAAGTACCACACGCTTTGACTATCCGCAGAAACTCTGCCCATAACTCCGCCATTTCCTTTGATATCATAAGCATCTGTGCTTACGTGCATATAGCGCACACCAGCATATGGAATGAAATCAGCAAAGCTTGTTTTGACAAGGTATTCTGCATTTAAGCCAAATGTCCAAACATCTGTGCTTGTGTCGGCTGAATTTGCACCTAGGCCAAGAATTGGGTTTGTATCTTGGCTGATATCGCCTGAAATGCCGCTATAACCAAAATCAGCAGACAAGCCTAAGTTTTGGTATTGGTAGCCAGCATAGAGTGACAAACCCCAGAAATCAAAATTATTTTCGGTGGAGTTGAAATCGCCAGTTGAGTCGATATCACCAGCGCCCACGCTTAAAGCCATACCTACACGAAGAGGGCTAGCGAAAGTATAATCAAGACCAAGACTTGCGCCGTAGAGGTTTGAATTGTAACCAGAGCCGAATTGCCCTGAATCCATGCCGTCAACACTGCTAAATTCAGCTATAGGCATAAACCAAACGCCAATGCCTTTTTTCATGTCAGAACCAGCACTTAGACCGGCTTCGCCTTCATTGAGTGTGATTGCTGTGCCACCTGCAAGTGGTGTGCCACCAATGGAATTGTAATTTGTGATAATGCCTGAAACTGCCATTGCTGTATCAAGACCAGAAGCATTTGAAGCACCAATTGTGGCAAGCTGGCGTGAGCCTTCAATTTCGATAGCTTGAGTTTTTAGGCTTTCATTGCCAAGGCCGTTTGCGCCTGTATTGATTATTTGTTTCAAATAAGTCACACCTGCTTCTGTTGAGGTGGAAGCTCTTGCTTCGTCAAGAAGCTGATTGCTTTTAGGATCGAGGAAGGGGTTTGTGGAAGCATTTACTTTTAGAGTAACAGTATATTTACCTACAGCGCTAGCATCTACAGAAGCGATTTCTGTAAGTGTATTATCGGTTTTGACAAGGCTACTATTGTTCATACCCCAGCCTGCATTACCACTAGAAACACCGCTTGCAAAATCTTCAACAATAGTGACTACTTGACCGTCAGAACCGCCTGAAATAATAAGCTGTGCACTAGGATGAACATATAGTATGCTTGCTGCATCGCCTGCTATACCTTTAAGAGCTGCCTCTGCGCCTACACCATTTGCATTGACTGTAAGAAGTGAATTTTCATCAAAGTGTGCCTTTTTACTAGTTGGAGCAACTGGTGCACCACCTTTTTCTGCGTCTCCACTGGCATCTGCCACAATCATGCCGTCAACAATGATTGAGCCTGTTGCGGCTAAAGTTTGTGGGCTATTGATAAATAAGGCGGCAGAAATTTCTGAAGAGCCGTTACCCCATACAAGGCCTGAATCTTGGAAAGATTTTTGTGCCCATGCTGTATCGGAAGCACCAAGAACGATATAAGAGTTTTGCCCTGCAATAAGATTACCATCAACTGCGCCGCTTGTGAACTTTGTGATAGCACCAGTTGAAGCGCCTTCAATGCCTACACCGTCTTGAAATGCAGGATCAAGAAGTAGAGTTTTGCCAAGCATGGTTAATTCTTCGGTGGAAAGTTCACCGCGTACATTGCCACTACCTATATTTGCAGTTTCACCGCTTTGTGATAAATCAAGCTTATCAGTATCAAGCTTACCGCCAAGAACATTCAAATCACCTGTACTTGCAACTTCTTGAACTTTTGTTTCGCCAACAATATTTGCAATACCTTTGTTATCAAGTTTGCCTGCGCCGTCTGAACCAATTGTGCCCGAACCAAGGTTTGCTGTTCCGCCTAATGCAACATTAATATTTGCATCGGAAAGCTTGCCTTTATTTGCGCCATTTTCGTCAGAAGCGTCACCTGTAATGGTAAGAGTTCCAGTGTTTGCGACATTAATACCATTTGCGCCACCATCCCCTGAAACATAGCCTACAGCCACATCCTTAGAAACATTTCCTGCGCCTGCTTCAACAGAACTTCTGCCTAGGGTTTTCTCATCAGCTAAAAAGTCATCGAGACTTGCGCCTGTAACTGTAAAGCCATCAAAGGCCATTACTACATCTGCACCAAAATCAATACCATACC
>CAYJFE010000098.1:6878-9074 GCA_964369165.1 uncultured Desulfovibrionaceae bacterium
GCGCTTTCATAGCAGCAAGCATCTGGCCAACCTGAGTTTGATATGCAGTGTAAGAATCTTTTGTGACAGCAAAGCCTGTAATAACAACCATACCATTTCCGCTTATGCGGGCATTTGCAAAGGTAGAAGTAGCACCTGGAGCTGGAGCTCCTTGATTGGTAAGAGCTAAGGTTGTATTGCTTATAAGAACAGAGGAACCTTCTTTTAAGTTGATATTAACTTTATTAACTGCATCGACACCTTTCACATCAAATACAGCTTCAGAATAATCCAAAGTTCCGCCAATTAGTATACTACCTTTAGTCATTGTGAGCTTTTTGTTTGCTGCAACTTTCCATGTGCCTTCAAGTACTTCAAAATTGACAGCACTGGTAGGATCGTGTTGTAGATTTGCATTAATAATATTTGTGCCATCACCACCTAAGCGAAGTGAAGAAACTCCTGCAAAGCTGATTGTACCAGCTGTAATAGCATCACCAGAACCTGAGCCGAAAATGCCTATGCTTGCGTTTGCGACATCTAAATCATTTACATTTAATCCACTTGCACCATTTTGCACCACAAGTTTTTGCGCAAAAATTTGGCCTTCATTTGGATTAGAAAATTTAAGTTCTTGAGCTGTTGTTCCGCCACCATCAAAGGTTAATGTGCCTTTTGTTTCAAATGTACTTACAAATGCGCCATTACTATCAAAGGCAATATGGCCTGTATTTGGAGAATGAGTAAAAGAATTGAAATTGTTTGCTGTAGTGGTATAGTCAGAGTTTAGTATCAAATGTCCGTCTTGAAGAACTACACTAGCTCTACCAGCACCCTTGCTTTCCATAATAAGATTATTGGCAACAAAGTTTGAGCTATCAACTTTTAAACTTGCATGGCTAATGTCAGAAGTTCCGCCAACGAGTTTAATGTCGCCACTCACTTTTGCTTCTGTACCAAAAAATTCGGCAGAGACACCTTGATTCGCATAGCCATGAACATTCAAAGAAGCCGCTTCCCAATCATTTAATGTTGGGTCGCTTGAATTATCTACAGTCAAATTTTTGAGAATATTAAAGTTATACTTACCCGTCATATTTGATGAAGAGCTTGAAGTCAAAATATCACCCACACCAACGCTTACATTGCTCATACCAAAATCACGACCATTTACAATCATGTAGCCGTCTACAACAAAGTTGCTGATTGACTCAGTTGAACGGATTGTGTTAGCGTAAAGAATATGATTGTGTGCTCCCCCTGGAGTAGTGGTTTGATCATCGCCAAAGTGCAAGACACCTGTAATTCTGCCTGTAGAACTGAAATACAATTCATCAGTTACAAGGGGAGAATTGTCAATTTGGATAGCATGATTATTCATATAAAGTTTATTTACTTTAACTGGTGCAAGTAAAGGGGTGTCGTGAAGACTTACATCAGCACCAAGTGTTACATCATCAGAAGCCGTTGCATTTGCAAGCCCTTTATCAGTAGTTACGGTGATTGGAGCAGCACTTGCAAGCCCTGCACTACCTAAAACCATTACACCTGCAATGGCAAGCGAGCCAAAAACGTTTAATAAAATACACTTTTTCAAAACCGCTTTATAACGATTAATCAAATTCCCTGTCGCATTTTTCGATTGCATAACAATCTCCTCTCTTTAATGTTAAAAAAGATAAAAAAAACTGAAATACTCAAGACAAAAAAACATGAAATTTAAGACAAATTGCTATATTTTACAAGATTTATAGCCTTATTTTGAGTTTAAAATATCTCAAAACAAAGTCAAATACAAGTGACAATAAATGACAAAAAATGACAGTTTGTCAATTCTTTGAAAATATGTTATTTTTATGTTAGTCTATGCTTGACCTAGTATGTGAAATGCAAGTAGAGGAGCAAACAGTATGTTTAATCAAAAATTAGTTTTTTTAATGGATATTACAAATACAAAAAATAAAGTTCTAGCCGATGCCCTATATCTCGACAGCTCATATATTAGTTTAATTCGAAGAGGCAAAAGAAACGTTTCTAATAAATTAAATTTTATACAGAAAATCGCTAACTTTTTTGCGCTCCAGTCAAACAACGAATTTACAAACAAGACAATAGCTACAGTAATTGGACAGCAGGAATACCCAAAAGAAATAAGCAAAGCAGAAAAAATGATTTTTGAATGGCTTATAGCAAATGATGATTTTCAAAGTGCAGCCC
>CAYJFE010000099.1:0-8956 GCA_964369165.1 uncultured Desulfovibrionaceae bacterium
GAGTTTGAGGGGGAAAACCTCGTTTTTATCAAAAAAAACGTGGTTTTCCCCCTCACCAATAGCTAAAATAAATCCCTTTACAAAATTCAAGAAATTTTCTAGACTATCTATATATTAATACATTCTGGAGTGTATAATGCGTGCAGCAAAAGTTTTTAAAGAGGCTTTAGTAAAAGTTTTGGAAGATAAAGGCATTGCCTATCCAGCTAAAACAACTATAGAACCACCAAAAGACAAGAAACATGGTGATATAGCAACAAATGTTGCTATGGTGCTTGCCAAAGAATTGGGAAAAAATCCACGTGAAATTGCGACGGATTTCCAAAACGCTCTTGTTGAAGCTTTGCCGAGCGGCACACGCATCGACATTGCAGGCGCGGGCTTTTTGAATTGCACTTTTGAAAATTCCTTTTGGTGGGAAACTTTACGCATGGTGGAAAATCAAAAAGATGATTTTGGCACTTTAGTTCAAGAAAATCCACGCTCTATCTTGGTGGAATATGTTTCTGCTAACCCTACTGGGCCTCTTCATATTGGTCATGGCAGGGGCGCGGCTGTTGGCGATAGCCTTCTTCGTATATTAAAAAAAGCAGGGCACACTATTTCCTCAGAATATTATATTAATGATGCCGGCAACCAAATGCGCACACTCGGCCTTTCTGTTTGGCTCAGAGCCTTGGAATTAGAAGGTAAAAACCCTACTTTCCCTGAAAGCTATTATAAGGGCGATTATATAATTGATATTGCAAGAGAAATGCTTCAAGCAAATCCAAGTCTTTGCTCTATGCCAGAACAAGAAGGCATTGATTTATGCTATGAATACGGCATGAAAGTTATTTCTGACGGCATTCGTGAAGATTTGCAAGAATTTCGTGTGCATCATGACAGATGGTTTTCTGAAAAATCCTTGGTAGAAAGCAATGAAGTGGAAGAATGCTTCAATCTTTTGAAAGAGAAGGGTTTAGCCTTTGATAAGGACGAAGCTCTTTGGTTTAATACCACACAATTTGGCGACGATAAAGACAGAGTGCTTATCAAAAGTGATGGGCAACTCACTTATTTTGCTTCAGATATTGCTTACCATAATAATAAATATAATCGTGGCTATGACTATCTTATAGATGTTTGGGGCGCTGATCATCATGGTTATATTCCGCGTATGAAGGCGGCGATTACAGCTCTTGGCAGAAATCCAGAAGAAGATTTTCATGTGGTGCTTATACAACTGGTAAATCTTTTGAGAAATGGCCAACCTGTTGCTATGTCTACTCGTTCAGGTGAATTTGACACTTTGAGTGATGTAGTGAAAGAAGTAGGTGTTGATGCGGCAAGATTTATGTTTTTATCAAGAAAGTCAGATACTTCATTAGATTTTGACTTAGAACTTGTCAAACAAAGAAATTTAGAAAATCCTGTCTATTATGTGCAATACGCACACGCTAGGGTTTATGGCCTTATAAGAAGAGCGCAAGAAGCAGGGTTCGCATTTGCGAACATGGACGATCAAATTTTGCAAAAGCTTACTTCTGAAGACGATATGATGCTCTTGCAAGCTCTTGATCAATTTGAAGATACTGTGCTTCTTGCTTCAAAAAACTTAGCTGTGCACACAATTTCGCACTATTTGCAAGATTTAGCGGGCAAAGTTCACTCGTATTATGCAAAAAATCCTGTGTTGAATGTGGATAATGCGCTTGCAAATGCAAGACTTCTACTTTTGAAAAACTGCGCCCAAGTGATTAAGAATGGCCTTGACTTACTTGGAGTTGAAGCTCCTGAAAGTATGTAGGAGAAAGCTATGCGTTTAGCCAAAAAAAATTCTTCCAAAATGCGTTCCTATACTTCTGTGCCTAGAACTTCCACCCAGAATGCGCAAAAACCGCAATCAAAGGCGGATATTCTTGATTCTTCACCGCGCCCAAACGTGCGTAAAGATGGCTATGCCAGTGTAAACTCAAGTGCAACAAAAGCAAAATCTGAAATTGAAGTAAATCCAAATTCGCCTTTTTTACAAGAAGTTCATTTTGAAGGAAATTCTGAAAATCAAAAAGAGGCCATGGACGAAATCAAAAGTTTGCGCATAGAAAAAACAGCAAAAAAGAAAAAAGAAGAAATTGAAGACTTTTCGCAGAACTTGCCTGATACAGACTCAAATAATGACGAGCAAAATCAAGTAGATAATGAGGAATATGGTAAAAGCCCATTAAAACTTTCCAAAGAAAGCAATGAAAAATTGAGCGCTTTGAAAAAATCACTTATTGAATCAGAAGAGTCAAAAAATACTTACTTTGTTGTTAAAGATAGCAATACAAAGGAAAATGCTATCTATTCCGACACAAAAAATTATTCGCGTGAAGAGCGTTTAGCTCTAGCAAATCAAAAAAATTATGCCCATTCGTCTGCATGGCAATGGACATTGACTTTGCGCCCAGCTTCTGTGATCACAGGAATCACAGTTTTGTGCATAACTCTTGGATTTTTCTTCTTATTTGGCCTTATAGTTGGCCGAGGGCTCACACCTGCTTCCGAACCTCTGCCACTTGTTTCAATTGTGCCAACGGAAGATGAAAGCCTTCTTACAGAAGACGCTCCGATCTTGCAAGCTGAAGAATTGGGATATGCCTCCGCTTTGAAAAAGCCAGATGAAATAGTTCCTGTTCCTCTTGATCCAAACGCAAGCGCACAAACAGCAGGGCAAGCAGGAACGACCCCTTATCCAATAGGTGAAGGGGCAAGCGCAGTAGAAGGCGAAGTTGTGCCCGAAGCTGAACCAGTTTTGCAAATCTTTGAATACACGCTTCGTGTAGCTTCACTTAAAAATTCAAAAGATGCTGACGCGCTTAAAGCTCGCCTTGAAAGAGATGGCTTGAGGTCAACCGTCACAAGAAGTGGCTCATGGTATTCTGTGAATGTGCTCTTCTTAGGGCAAGAAAGCTCCTTTGAAGAAATGCGCAAGTCGCTCACTAAATACGGGATTAAAGATTCAATAATTACCGACAAAAAAGCATTGAAATTAGACTAAATTCATTCTTTCGCGTTTTTTCTGCCAAAAAGATAAATTTTTGCTCAAATCATGTATGTTTTTAATACACTCATTTCGCAAAAATTTCCTTTTTGTTGAAAATTCCACGAAATTTATGAATTTAGAAATACACCTGGAATTCATTCTTTCGCGTTTATAAAAAAAAGCCGATTCATAAGAATCGGCTTTTTTTAGTCTAATTAATTATTAACCTTTCTTTTTATCGCATAGATTTCTATACATTCGTATACGAAATCCTCACAGCGCAAGAAGCGTGGTTCTTGCTTGTTCGCTAAAGCCTTTGTTCGCTTCGCTCTCAGCTTAACCTTTCTTTTCTATCTTCGCCCAAGAGTCCTTGAGTGTGACAACTCTATTATAGACTGGTGCGCCGTCTTGGCTTTCTTTGTCAACGCAGAAATAGGCTAAACGCTCGAATTGAACTTTGTCGTAGGCTTTGTATGTAAGCAAATGCGGTTCAGCAAATGCTTTAATCCTTTTATGAGAATCAGGATTGAGCACATCAAGGAAGCTTTGTCCTTCGGGTAATGAATTGGGGTTCTCAACTGCGAACAATTGTTCATAAATATTAACGTCGATTTCCTTGCATTCATTTGCGCTCACCCAATGTATTGTGCCCTTGATTTTTCTGCCGTCTGCGCTTGTGCCACCCTTTGTTTCAGGATCATAAGTGCACAGAATTTCAATTACTTCGCCATTTTCATCTTTCACGACATCTGTGCAGGTGATATAATAGGCATAACGTAGGCGAACTTCTTGGCCAGGAGCTAAGCGATGATATTTCTTTGGTGCTTCCAAGCGAAAATCGTCTTTTTCAATATAGAGCGTGCGTGAAAATGGCACTTGACGTGAGCCATATTCAGCATTTTCAGGGTGTAGTGGCGCATCAAAATATTCTACTTGCCCTTCTGGATAGTTCGTAATTGTCACCTTGATAGGATCCAATACAGCCATAAGGCGAGGAGTGATTTCATTCAAGTGCTCACGCACACAAGATTCAAGCTGTCCAAATTCCACTACAGAATCAGGCACTCGCCCAACGCCAATGCGTGCACAGAAATTGCGTATTGACTCAGGTGTGTAGCCACGTCGTCTAAAGCCACAAATGGTTGGCATACGTGGATCGTCCCATGAAGACACATAATTTTCTTTCACAAGCTGAATAAGTTTACGCTTTGAAAGAACTGTGTAGGAAAGCTGCAAGCGTGCAAATTCCACTTGCTGCGAGCGGTAAACGTCAAGAGTATTCAAAACCCATTCGTAGAGTTCTCTATTGTTTTCAAATTCAAGAGTACAGATAGAGTGCGTGATATTTTCTAAGGAATCAGAAAGGCAATGCGTGAAATCATACATAGGATAGACACACCATTTGTCGCCTGTTCTGTGGTGATGTGCGTGACGAATGCGATAGATTGCAGGGTCACGCATAGAAATATTTGGTGAAGCCATATCGATTTTTGCACGGAGAATATATCTGCCGTCTTCAAATTCGCCATCTCTCATGCGTTTGAACAAATCAAGAGATTCAGCTATAGGGCGGTTACGATAAGGGCTTTCTTTGCCAGCTTCTGTGAGTGTACCACGAGTGGCACGAATTTCTTCGGCACTTAATTCGCACACATAGGCCTTATCCATTTCTATAAGTTTTATGGCAAAATTATACAATTCTTCAAAATAATCGGAGGCAAATTTTACATCGCCGTTCCACTTATAGCCAAGCCATTTTACATCTTCAAGGATTGAATCGACATATTCAGTATCTTCTTTTACAGGATTAGTATCGTCAAAGCGCATATTACAAGTGCCTTGAAATTCTTCGGCTATGCCATAGTTTATGCAGATAGATTTTGCGTGCCCTATGTGCAAATAGCCATTTGGTTCAGGCGGAAAGCGTGTTGCCACGCGGGCATCAAAAATGCCTTCTTTTGTATCTTTTGCTACGCGTTCGCGCAAGAAATCTTGTGTTGTAGGTGTTTGTTCCATACTCATCCTCTTTAATAAGATTGTGTTTGTATAGCGCATTTTAAAAGAAAGGTCAAATTTTTCTTGCGAGTCAAGGCTATAAGTGTTATTTTCAGCTTGCGAGAAATTAATACAATAAAAAAAGAGCCTAATATGAGTAATATAAGAAAAAGCCTTCTCCAGACAATTTTTTCAGGCTTCACCATGCGCAGATGGAATGATAGACTGCGCCCAACCGAACTTTGCGAGATTGACAAGCAAGCACATAAAATGATTGTAGCTTTTTTGCTTGCAAGTTGCGTGCATGCAAAGGACGAAGAAGAAAGGCTTGCCCTTTTTCATGACATTATCGAAAATGCTTTGTTTGATTATTTTTATCGCATAGTGACGACGGATTTAAAACCCCCCCTCTTTTATCAGATAAAGAGCAATAAAAAGCATTACGAAGAATTGACAAATTATGTCATCACCGCTCTAAAGCCTATACTCACTTCCTTCAATCATGATTTTTTTGAAAGGTTTAAAGCTTATCATAAGGGCGAGAAAAAAAATACGCATCCTCTCACACAATCAATATTAAAAGCTTCGCATCTTTTTGCGTCACAATGGGAGTTTAATCTTATCAAAGATTTAAATATCTTCGATAAGGAAATTGAAAATATCAATCAAGATTTTATTGATCAGCTTAATGCACTCACAAAGCTTGAAGGCTTAGAAGAATTGCAAAATATCATCAATAAAGAAAATGCTTTAGGTGATTTTGCACATTTTTGTGGGCAATTACGCTTCCAGCTTCGTTGGTCGCAGGAAGTGCGCATTCCCCTCACTTCCGTTTTGGGGCATATGTTCTTTGTGGCGAGCATGGCTTATTTTGTAAGTCTTGATATCAATGCTTGCAAGAAAAGATCAGTCAATAATTTCTTTTGCGGATTATTCCACGATTTGCCCGAACTACTCACAAGAGATATTATTACTCCTGTGAAAAATTCTTCACTCGAATTGCCTGATTTTATCAAAGAATACGAACATCAAGAGCTGGAAAATAAAATCTTTATCCCACTTCGAGAAGCTGGCTACACTTCAATTACAGAAAGTCTTTCTTATCTTCTAGGACTTGACGTGAATGGCGAGTTTACAAATTGCTACAGCTTGGATAATAAAGTGGTTTCTTGTTCTATAGAAGAGTTGCAAGAAAAATATAATATGGATTGTTATAATCCCAAAGACGGCGAATTGATAAAATCTTGTGATATGCTCGGCGCATTTTTGGAGGCAAATTCTTCTTTAAAACATGGTCTAAAATCGCAAGCTCTTGTGGAAGCTTCCATACGCATACAGCAAAATATTATGAATCCTATGCCTGAACTGATTGACTTTAAAGCATTATTAGCGGATTTTGACTAAAGGAAAATATGTATAAAAACATTCTCACAACTGACGAAAAAATTTGCCTCACTCTTATCGGTATGCCCTCAGCTGGCAAAAGCACAGTAGGGCAAGCTTTAGCAAAGAAATTAAACTTTATAAGCCTTGATACTGACTATATTATAGAAGCTCTTTATGGCGTAAAACTCCAAACAGTGACAGATTCTCTTTCAAAAGAAGCTTTTTTGGATTTAGAAGGCGAAATGGTGCAAAAACTCTATATAAGCCGTGCAATTATCTCGACAGGTGGTTCGGTTATTTATAGAGATGAGGCTATGCAACATCTCAAAAAGCTTGGCCCTTGCATATTCTTATCTGCTGATTTAGATTTATTATTGAAGCGCATTTCGCAATATCCTGACAGGGGTATAGCTATTGCTCCTGGGCAGACTATAGAAGATTTGTTTGAAGAGCGTATGTTTCTTTATAATAAATACGCTGACTACACTATTGACGTGACAAAGAGCATTAGCCCCGATGAAGTAGCTGATGAAATTATCAAGCACTTTTCATAATAAGGAAAATATGCAATACACATTTTTACAAAGATTTATCATAGCTATAGCTCGTCTAGAACCCTCTGGCTGTGTTCCCTTTGCGCCCGGCACTTGGGGATCATTTTTTGCGCTTTTCATCGGCTATTTTTGTTTTTTACCCCTACCATTTTTTGCAAGAATAATTTCTCTTATAGCCCTGTATTTTTTAGGCGTGTGGGCTTCTGGCATTGCTGAAAAGCTTTTGGGGGCGAAAGATCCTTCGTCTATAGTTATTGATGAACTTGTAGGGCTTTGGATTGTGCTTTTGCCTCTTTCTTTTGGAGAACAAAGCCAAAAAGAATTGTATATTCAGCTTCTTATTGCATTTGCACTCTTCCGCTTTTTTGATATTACTAAAATATTTCCCATTTCAAATATGGAAAAAATATTTTCCGGCGGCATGGGCATAATGATTGACGATGTTGTGGCGGGGCTTTATGCTCTTCTTTGCTTTTTTATTATCAGGCATTTTTGCTTTTAGAGCTTTAGTATGAGATATATGGGCATTGATTTTGGCATAAAAAGAGTGGGCATTGCGCTTTCCTCTGCCGATGGGCTTCATGCTTTTCCTTTATGCACTTATGAAAGAAGCACAAGAGATGCGCTTTTTACTTTTATTTTAGAGCAGGCAGAAAAAGAGGGCGTAAAGGCTTTTGTGGTTGGGCTCCCACTTTCTATGAGCGGGGAAGACACGCTTACCACTTCGCAGGCAAGAAATTTTGCTTCTTCGTTAAAAAGGCGCACAGATTTGCCTATCTATCTTATGGACGAAACTCTCTCTTCATTTGAGGCTGAAGAGTTTATTTCTCATGTGAAATATAAAGACAGAAAGAAAATACTTGATCAAGCAGCGGCTATGCAGATATTATCTTCCTTTCTTTCTTACAATAAAAAAGAAGAGTTATTGATATGAAAAAATTTTTTCTTACTTTATTTTTACTTCTGTTGGTGACAGGGCTTGGACTTGCTTATTACGCTCACAATACGGTAGATCGTTTTTTAGCAAGCACGCCAACAAGTGTAGAAGAAGCGACAAATATTATAATTGAAATTAAGAGTGGCTCAAACTTCAATCAAGTTGCAAATCAGCTCTATGATGAAAATATTATCACCGACACTCTTTTATTCCGCCTTTACGCAAAACATATGAAGCAAGACACGAAACTTCAAGCAGGTCGATTTGAATTTAATACAGGCTGGACACCAAAGGAAGTTTTAGAACATCTTACCACAGGTTCACCGGTCTATTATCGCCTAACAGTGCGTGAGGGCTTGCCATGGTGGGAAGTGGCAAAATTAGTCGAAAAAGAAGGCTATGCCACTTATGAAGACTTTAAAACTATTATACATGATCCCGAATTTTTGCGCCATTATGGTATTCCTTTTGAGAATGCCGAAGGCTTTTTGTATCCCGACACTTATTTTCTGCCCAAAAAACCCGAAACTCTAGACTTGGAGGCCGCACGCTCAATCGCGGGCAGAATGGTGGATACTTTCTGGCAAAAAACAAAGCCTCTTTGGCAAAAGGTAGAGCCAGATAAAAAAATTCCATCAAAGAAAACACTCACGCGCTACCTTAGCCTTGCTTCTATTATAGAAAAAGAAACAGGCATAGCCACGGAAAGAGCGAAAGTTTCAGGCGTATATACAAATAGATTGAATAGAAATATGCTTTTGCAGGCGGATCCTACAGTGGCCTATGGCAAGGGCGAAAGCTTCAAACCTCCCTTATTACGCTCGCACTTGAAAGACGAAAAAAATAAATACAATACCTATGTCTATGGAGGTTTGCCACCAGGGCCAATAGCCTCGCCTTCTATGTATGCCATTGAAGCCGCATTTAATCCCGAAAAGCACGACTATCTCTATTTTGTTGCTAAAGGCACGGACGGCTCACACTATTTCTCAAAAACACTCCGTGAACATAACAACAACGTAAGGAAATATAGGCAAACGCAAAAGTGAGCCAATCTTTAGCGAACGAAGCATTTTT
>CAYJFE010000100.1:0-8699 GCA_964369165.1 uncultured Desulfovibrionaceae bacterium
GAGCGCTTGAATGGCATTCAAGAGGCCAAGAGTTCAATTCTCTTCAGCTCCACCAATAAAATCAAGGCTTTACGAGAAATCGTAAAGCCATTTTTGTTTAAAACAGCAAAAATATCCCGCTCCTATCCCGCGAATTATAGTGAAGCAACTTGACGAAACAGGTCGCAAAATGATAACTATACAAGATATGAATGTAACATTGTATCGAGAGGCTTGTTATGCACACCCCAGTAGTAACTAATAAAAATTTGTTGGATTTATCTATAGAAGACATAAAAACACATATTACCCAAACAATTACTGAATTTAATGATTTTGTTGCGGAATATGAATTCTTGTATACTTCCATGAAAGGCATTAATGAAAAAATTATACTCTCAAATTCACAGTATGCAAATTTTATCAGTGATGTCAAATCTTATGAATGCTACAAAGAACAACTAGAACTTGAATATAATAATTTCAAAAATAAAATTTATGATTATTCAGAAATATTTAAATTTTCGTCAGAAAATCAGATTGATATTTTGAAAGATAGAATTGATGATTTAGAAAAACAAAAAGTAATTCAATCAAATATCGATAATATTCTTCTGAGTGGCAAATCAGGAGCAAAACTCACCTTCTTGCTTAAACGCATCAAGGATCTCAGCGGCATATTAGAAAAAAATGATAACAGCGAATTAGACAGACAGCACTTATATCAATCTCAATACTTAGAAGTTTTTAAAGAAAATTTACCTGAGTTACTTACAACGAACACAAAGTTTTCTAACCAAACAACATTATTCAACAACGAAATTAAACGATTTGAAAATGCTCTCACACTAGAAGAAGCAAAGCAAGAAGAATTCTTAAAGCGTAAACATTATCTTTCCTCTTGGGATAACTGTATTGATGAGATTGAAAAACATATTAATTGTATATATAGTGATAAAAATGAAGAAAGTTCAAACCTTTTACCAGCAAGCTACCTTATACACTTAGTTTTAACAGGTAAAATTTCGTTTCGCTTAGATACGAGACTTTTTTCTAATCAGGCAAATTTTTCTGATATTAATACATTTACAGATGAATGTTCATTTACACAAGCCTATGCAAAATTTATCGCAGGCACCAAAGAAAACAAAGAAATTTACTTTGATACTCTCTCCCCTCAATACCTTCCTTTTGGAGAAGAGTATGAAGAAATTGACCTAGATTTTATGAAAAACATTTCAACTTCAAAAAATACTGAAAGTGATAGTTTTAAGAGTTTAAAATCTGACTTTCAATTTGTTCCATTTGCAAAACCTGTAAATTCGCCAAAATCCACTGAAAACTGGAAATTTTCTATCCCTAAAAAATATTCCTTTAAAATTTCCAAATTACCACATCTTGTTCAAAAAACATTTTATAATGAGGAAATACATCATCCGAGTAGCAAATATTGTCTTTCCAGTCCGTTAGATAATAAAACATTTTCTCAGGCTAATAATGAAACAAATGAGATAGAAAACGCTCCCTCTGAAAAAACATTATCAGAATGGTCAAACTTTATTCATGATAAACTTCAAAATTTTTCAGTTTATAAAATTTTGTATTCTGTTATTAATGATCTTGATCTTAGAAAAAATATAGTCCATGGAGGTGAAATACAATTTGTTAATGTGCTAGATTCATGCCCAAATGATAACATCTTGTCACAAAAAAGTATCTACTCTAGAAGTGTAAACGCTGCTAACAATCAAATAATCCCTCCTACGGAAGTTTACTTAATTGGACAACAATTAAATGAAGGAAAAGCTGTAGTCAAGTGTATTTTCCCTTTTGCTAATAATGCTCTTCCTTATGACAATAATTTTTCACCTTTCTTTAAAAGCATTTCTGATATTTATTCACAATACCAAACAAACACAAACTCAACTAAGGTCTCAATTTCTTGGAATAATTTGTTTTATTTATTTTTATTTTCTCAAGGAATAACTTTTTCTAAGTCTAAAAAAAATGATTATATGATTTATATTCCTGTTTCAAATTCTGAAATTCTTAAAGAGTCAGACTTTGTATATACTACTCTGCAAAAATTATCAATTTATTCCAATATAAAAACTAGTTATGAATTCATATCTTTTTTCCAATATATGTTCTTTTCAACAGATGATATAAGTAAACATCTCTCAAAAGATCTTATTCAGGCTTACTATAAAGCTCCCTATAAAAATTTCATCGAAGACAGCAAGTTAAACGTTTTCAAAGAATATATGCCACAATCTATTCAACTCACCTTTCCTGAAAAAATATCTCTCATTCTTAAAAAACTTCTCGAAGAGCCGAGTTACTATCAAATGTTATTTTCAACAGCCGTCCTCGGTGACATTGCTTTTTCACCCTTAACAAAAACAGAGAGATACATGAGGATTTTTCTTGATCCAAATTTGGAGAAGTTTATTGAAGTAAAAGAGAAGCTTGAATCACTTCATAAGTGTCAAGATTCAGATATTGAAAAGCTAAAAAAAGAATTAGAGGACCTTAACAAGTTGATTGAAACACATCTGAATTCACCTAAAATAAAGGAAATCTATAAACTAGTATGTTCCTATCTAATGAAGGACGAAGAAGTAGAAGTAGCGAAAAAGAAGAAGGGAAAGAAAAAAAAATCAAATTCTGAAGAGACAAGCAACCAGTCAAAACTTTCTAAAATAAGTTGGCGTCGGAACGAACCAGTTAAAAGAGCTATTAAAGACTTTGAAAATAGAATTTATGACAATTAAATTAGTTGTATTTCAAATCAGTCAGTGAGTCCATCAGCATTTCTGATGGACTCATCTTTCTATAAGTTATTTAGCAGCTTCTAACTCTACTGGCTCTTCCTCCTCTTCCTTAGTTTCTAAAACTGAATTCAATTTTTCCCACTTTTGTGGCAATTTCTTGAGCCTTGAATCTTCGCTTCTTAGATCTGAAACCACTAAAGTTCCTACTGCACCTGCCACGCAACCTGCTAAAAATAATGCAATTTTGTTCATAATTTTTCCTTATATGTTTTGAAGTTTATAAAAAAGGCAAGATTTTACTCTTGCCTAGCCACTTGGATTGAAATTTCAATTCTCTTTGAGAATCTTACTTACCGCTGCCAGCACGATTATACTGATTGCAAGCCATTTTTGCATAATACCTCCTTTAGATTTACGATAATTTGCTATCATTTTCCCACAAGCTTTGACTGCAAAAGCCCAAACATTGCTTGTGGAAGCTGGTTGATGCTTTCAATTCTTATGCTTTTATTGGGTAATATATCTTCTATGAGGCAAGGCGGAATGCCTACCCCATAGATTTCTATACCAATTTTCTCGGCATATTGAATCGCGTGCAAGGCCGTGTCACGATTATCTGGTTCACCATCTGTGATAAGTAAGATGATCTTTCTCTCTTCTTTTTGGGCAAGTAGCTGAGAATAAGCCCACCATAGACTTTCAGTAAGAGGCGTACTTCCTTCTGATTGTATATTGAATTTATTAGAGATTTTCTCACCATGTTTCAGAAGCGATGAAACATAAACGTATTGCTTGCCTCCCTGCAAATTTCTATCTGAATGCTGAGCAGGAAAGACCGTAACCGCTGGATTTATACCTTTTGTTGCAAATAATGCAGAAGCTAAAGCAAATGTTGCTTCGTTTGCTATATCCATTCGCCCACGCATAGAACCTGAAGCATCTAGAAGCACATGAATAGCCGTATTAGTCGCTTTCTGCTTTGTATTTTGCAAGAAGAGCCTTGTGTCATTTACAGCCAAGCCATGTAGGCGATTTTTATTGATTTTCCCATGCGAAGATGGAAGTTGCCTAATCAAAGACTGCGCCTGCAAAAGTCCTTGTAGTCTAGCTTTTAGTGAAGTCGATACACGCAAAGCCCTTTGAGTACAAGAAGGCGCAAGCATCGTACATTTTTTATTGCCAATAAGAGCAACCTTCATGCGATCCTGAGTACCATGCACGCTTGATTTTTCAATCAAATCCTTAGCTATTTCGGCGACTGCATTTGGCAAAGAATTGCTGTTGCCAGCAAGCAGATTGCCGAGGCTTGCAATAGCATCATCTTGTCCATCGCATCTGGCGTTTGATTCGGTAGTATTTCCGCTTGTGTCGTTACCATCACTTGTTTCATTATTTTCTCCTTCTGCTAAATCTAGCTTTATTTTTGCCTGATTGGGTTGATTAGCTTCACTTTGTTGTTGCTCTAATTGCTTGATATAATTTTCAATACAGGCCACAATAGCCTTTGCATAATAGAGTGCCTCTTCACAAGTTTTACATTTATTCTTTACCTCCAATAAAATAGCCCCTAACTCCGAAAGGAGTCGGGGGCATTGTATATTTATATGTTTTTCCAAGGCTTTAGTTTGCTTTTCTAATTCTTCTACGTTCCATGAGCGAATTGATAACAAAATCCAGTCCGCAAGCATATCTTCAAGTTTTTGCTGTCGCTTTTTCTTTTTTGTTGTAATAAAAACATGATAAATCAGCCAATGAAAGTTCAATTTGCAACCTGTAAAATGCCTTGCCATCTTGCTTTCGATACGCCAATCCTCGATACAATTCCAAACGAAATGCTCAAAATTTGAAAGCTTTTCATTCTTTACTAAATCAAAATCAGTATACCTGATATGAGCCGCTTCATGGTCTAAAAACCCTCTCAGTAAGCCAAGAAAGGTATCATCACAATCAAGAGGAAGTGCAGGCAAATAGATTGTATTGCCGTCCGTCATTGCGCTGTCACCGCTGATAATAATCTCAATGCCATAGCGGTCGCCTAAGATTGACGCAAGCAAAGGAATTGATTTCATTATGTGTTCATTTTGAATATGCTTCATAACTACCAAAGCCCCATGCTGTCTGCAATAACTGGCATTGCGTTTATTTCTTCTGCCTCTTCTGCACTTGTTTCAATAGGGTCATACACATCAACATAGGCGGCCATTTGTAAATCATCTTGAGGGCTTACTTGAAGAAGTCCATCTAAAATACTATCCACATTTTGACCAGTCATCAACTTTTTTGCGTGAGAAATAAGTGCATCTTTATCACGCATAAGACATACAAGTCCTTGTAATGCAAGAAGATTATTCCCCATAATGTTGCCACGTTTAGGTACTCTTGCTAAGGCTTCACCAATAATTTGCGCAACAGGCAAAACGTGCGGTTCTACAAAGGATAAGCCATTCAACTTATTATGCAAAGTTCTAAGAGGCGATAAAGCCTTGTGCGTAACAGAATCTTTGCCTTCATAAACTTTTTGCCAAGTTTCATCGGCTATTTTTACAATATCATCAAAAACGGTATTACCGATGTCATGAACCGCTCTTTCTAAGCCAGTATCAATGTTTTGCTGTTTTTTGTTAGGACGAGAAAATGAGGATTTCACTTTGTATAATTGCCATGCGAAATTCATGCGTGAGCGAACATATTCAGGCGAATCTATTGATTTTCTAAGCATTTCTTTCCATTGAGTATGCTTATTCACCCAGTCGTTTATCAAACTATCGTATTCATTCAAGAATTTTTCTTTTTCTGTGTTGAATTCATCACGAATCTTTTCAAGTTCCGTCATCACTTCAACAACAAGATTTTCTGGAATAGCCCAGCCTGACATAAAGCGAACGCCGTATCTATCTAGCATATTTGAAGCTCTTGCTTTGAGTGTGGTAAAAATACGCAAGCTTTCTGGTGGAGCTATCTTCTTTGAACCTAGTGTAGCCAAGTCATGTGGCGGTAAATCGCCATTAGGGATATGGTCAACGTCTTCAAATGTGATTTTCTTTCGTGCTGACCATAAATTGATGTTGAGATTGAGAGCTACCATTTTATCTAAAACATCTATAGGTGTCTGTAATGTGTTCATAATTTTTCCTTTTATATGAGTGTGTATGATTTTAGTGTGTAAGTTTTAGCCAGCTTCTCATCCATGCGCTTTTTCAGCTCCATAATAGGGCTTTGAAGTCTGCATTTATCCAAAGCGAAGAATCGCCTATTTCCTAAAGTTCCTTGTACGCCCCAATTCACCTCCAAACCATTGGCGTGAGCAGTCGCCGTCCAGAAGCAATCATTGTTCGCATTGCTCACTTTTTCAAGAGTAACTTGCGGATTTCCTTTATTCATGCAAGCATCAGCATCTTGCTCATAATCTTGGATAAGCCTGACCAACCAATCTTGAAGCGATGGCAATGTTTTAGGCTTATCCATCTCTACTCCCCCAAGTTATTGACCTTTTCTTCTTTTGCTTGTCCACTTGGGAAAATCCTTTGCGCTAATTCGTGAAGCATAGCCCTTGTTTCTTTGCTTGCTCGAAATCCTAATGCTCTGTCTAAGGCATAAGAAATTGGCTGTATTCCTTGAGAAGCAAGCGGTTGAAATCGTACTGTCAAATCAGCCCAGCGAATAAGGGTTCTGGTTGAGAGTGTCACTTCACAAGAGCTTGTAATCAAAGAATTTAGTTGGCTTGAAGAAGTAAATTCACCCATAAAGAGTTTGCGAACTTCGTTTGCGTATTCCACCATTTTCTTGATAATTTCTTTAGGCAAGGCACTGAAAGAATTTGCTAAAATAGATTCTTCAACTTTAGCCTGTGGGTAATGACTCTCGACCAGCATAAAACGATCTAAGAAAGCTAAATTTTGCCTGAGCGTGCCTTGATAAAGTCCCGTATCGTCAGAACTGCCATTTGTATTTGCAGTTGCCACAAACCTAAAGGTTTCAGACGGTTGGACAAGCTCACCTCCATTTTCTGCTATGCACAAGGGTGAGCCGTCAAGAATAGTGTTTAGCCCTGCAAGCGTTGCGGGAGAGCACAAATCAAGCTCATTGAATTGAAAAAGCCCACCTACACGCATTGCTTTTGTAAGTGGGCCGTCCTCAAATTTCATATTGCCGTCTTTGACTGTGAGATGTCCAATCAAGTCAGGTATTTCCAGTCGCTCATGGCCTGTTATTTCAAATACAGGAAAGTTTAGTCTTGCCGCTAACTGCCTGACTAAAGATGATTTCCCACAACCTGTGGGTCCGTAGAGGTAAAGCGGCTCAGGGCTTTCCATCAAGAACCAGACCACCACATCACGACTTGAATCGTGGAATTGGTAATTATTGTCAATAGTTGGAGTAAATTCAGATTTTTCTTCAAACCCCCAAACCTGCGTACCGCTTGGCTTTCCACTAAAAACCTCACCTGCATCAAATTGTTTTCTTTCAAAATTCATTGTTATTCCTTTATTGATTTATGTGTTTGTATTTGCTAAAATCTGCTTAGCAAAGGAGTTTATTGTGGATATAAAGCCTACGATTATTGACTGTCAAATACACAAAATTTCTGCTCAATCACCTGATATAACAGAACTAGAGTCAGCTCTTGCAAAGGGTCTTGATGATGTATCCAAGAAGAAAGTAAAACCTGCAAAAGAAGTTTTTTCAAAGCTAAAACAAGAGCTAACATCATAGATTTATTACGCAAAAGATATATTTCGCACTATATCTAATTCAAAAGGTGTTTCCCAAAAATCGCCATCGTCACGGTTATCTTCTAAGCTCTCACCAACTGCAAGTAGTCTATATTGCAAATCTTCCTCTTCTTCTTCATCAAGAGTGCGTAAGAATCTCGTGATAAAGCCCACGCAAAGAAAGGACGTATACCACTTTACCCAAGGCCAGTAGTACAGAGTTGCCTCTTCTTTTTCTGTTTTTTCTGCGTCACCTAATAGACTTTTGACTTCGATTTGCACTTCTGCATTTTCTTTTTCTAATGCCTCTAGCATTGATTTATGTGCTTTTATCGGCAAGCACAAAGCCACTTCTGAATAGTATCCCATTTTTGATTCTCCTAATTATTTATAGTATTTGTATAAAGCCTAGCCGAGGGGGCTGACTCTGTTTCTGCATTTGCCAATAATTCTAATGCTGATTCTTCCTCCATAAAGGAATGAAGCTCTGCTAATAGTAAGTTTTTATTGAGAGTTTTTCTGCCTTGCTGTTCACTTACTTTGAAGCGATGCTTACCTGCTGTTACCCATGAATTTTTCATTTCTGTATCAAAGAGTGAAAGCTTTATTTCTTGCTCTATAGCGGATATTTCCTCACAGAGCGATTCTTTTTGAGCTTTCAACTTTTCTAGTTCATCAAGTTTTGCTTCCCATTCAGGCAAAGTATCGCCCACAAACTTTGAACAAGAAATTGAGTATTCACAGAAAGAACAAAGCATACAAAAACCTTTTGCATGTTGAACTTCATCTTTGCTCTTTATCCCCTCCCAAAGCTCTTTTGCGAGCATTTCAAAGCTATCTGTAGTAGAGGGTAGATATGGCCCAAATGCCCTTGCTTTTGACATTGAAACGCACAAGACCCATGCTTGAAGGTCGATTTTATCTTTTGCTGACACTTTCACACCAAGATAGAGTTTACAAATTTCAGGAAAGCTTTTCTTAGAATAAATTTGCGTACCATGAGCATCAATTATCCCAAAAATTGCATCATTCCAATATCTATAAAGAAATGAAACTTGCCCTTGAACTTGTGTTTCGTGCGTCTTTTGTGCTTGGCTTGGCAAGTGTTCGTTTGATTTTAGTTCCAAAATTCTAATGACGTTTTCTCCAACCAAAACAAAATCAAGATGAATTTTTATCGGAATTTTCTCAGGCAAATCTATCGCTATTTCAAGTTGCGGAATTATTTGAAAAC
>CAYJFE010000101.1:0-8610 GCA_964369165.1 uncultured Desulfovibrionaceae bacterium
CCACGCTTCTTGCAAGTGAGGATTTTATGCCAAAGGCTAAAATCTATACTATTGCTGTCATGGCATTTTGCCCTCATTGCGGAAAAAATGTGGAATAAAGGTTAATTCCGTGTATGTTCTATCAAACTATAACATATGCGGAATTTGCTTTATTATATAGACAACTATTTGTATTATAACTTATTAACATTGTCTTGGAGGGCAATTTATGGCTAAGCGACAGAATACAAGCTCAGTAGAAGTTCTAAAAGAAAAACTCATACTCACCGGTGCAGAAATCAAAGCCATAGGTGAAGAAGCTGAAATCTTAGTTGGTGGTAAGAACTACAATACAGCTCTTATCCACGAAGTCGAAGGCGTGCAAACACCTCAATTCCGTGCAATTTCTTCGATTTGTTTTCATAAACTCCTAGACGAAACAAAAGTTAATGCGGCTTTAATTCGATCTACTATTGAAAAAGAATACAATAGAATTGATTGGAACGATCCTGAAATCAATAAAGATTCAGAGTTCTTACAAAAATTAGTTCGTACCTTTGCTAAAGAAATACGCATTGTTGATGCCGAACATCAAGACGTGAAAAAAATTCCTTTGCGTATGTTTGTTAACAATGTTGTTGAAGGTTTTGCAACTTCACAAGAAGTGATTGACCAATTACGCAAACGTTCTGTTATGGTGCAATCAGCTATACTTTCTGTTGATTTACCAAAAGAAGTGGAAGAAGCTGTAAAGCTAGCCTATCTTGATATTTGCAAAGAAGCTGGCGAAAAAGACGTGCCTGTGGCCGTTCGTTCTTCTGCGGCTGGTGAAGATTCAAGAAAGAAAGCCTTTGCTGGTTTGCAAGACACGTATTTGAATATGGTAAGCCCTGACAAAGTTGCCCTTGCTTATCATTGGGACTGTGCTTCAGCCTATAACCTCCGCTCCATGACTTATCGTCGTGAAGCTATTCGTGATGGTATCACAAAAGCTGAAGAAACTGGCGATATGGAAATAGCAATGCAGGCAAAAGCAGAATGGGCTATTGAAAATACTTCCCTTTCTGTTTGTATGATGCGTATGATTAATCCTGTGATAGCTGGTACAGCATTTAGTGCCGACACAGCCACTGGTTGCCGTGGTACAGCAAGAAAAGATTTAGTAAGCATAGACGCTTCTTATGGTCTTGGTGAAGCTATTGTTGGCGGTATGGTCACACCTGATAAATTCTATGTCTTCCAAAGAGATGATAAGAGCGAAGTTGTTATCAGAAATCTTGGCCATAAAGGTATGAAGATTGTTTATGACGAAAAATTTGGCGGCACTAAAAAAGTAGAAGTGCCACAAAATGAAATATTCAAATGGGCCCTCACTATTCCACAAGCAGAGCAAATTGCTAAATGCGTGCGTATTATTACAGAATCTTACGGCGGCATGATTATGGATACAGAATTCTGTATCGATGCTAAAGAACAACTTTGGTTTGTGCAAGCTCGCCCTGAAACCCGTTGGAATGATGAATTTGAACTTCACCCAGACGTTATCTTTATGCGTCGACTTGAAGTTGAACCTGCTGCCCTTGCTGGAGCTGAAGTTTTATTAGAGGGCAATGGCGCTTCTCGTGGTGCTGGCCAAGGTAGAGTGAAATTCCTCCGCTCAGCACTCGAACTCAATAAAATCACAAAAGGCGATATCCTTGCCGCAGAACGTACCGATCCTGACATGGTTCCTGGTATGCGTGTAGCATCAGCTATCTTAGCTGACGTTGGCGGTGACACTTCTCACGCAGCTATCACTTCACGTGAGCTTGGCATTCCTGCTGTTATCGGTATTCAAAGAGCTGAAGCTTTACGCGCGCTTGACGGACAAGACATCACAGTAGACGGCACCGCAGGTAAGGTCTATCGTGGTCTTCTTCCTTTATATAATGTTGGCGGCGAAATGGATTTAGCCGCAATGCCAGCGACAAAAACTAAGGTTGGCCTTGTGCTTGCTGACGTAAACCAAGCTCTATTCCTCTCACGCCTTAGAAATGTGGAAGACTTTGAAGTTGGCCTTCTTCGTGCAGAATTTATGCTTGGCAATATCAGCGTGCACCCAAGAGCATTAGAAGCTTATGATAACGGCACTTTACAAAACAATGTTGACGAAAAATTAGCGGAACTGAGCAATAAACTTTCTGTCACAGTGCGTGAACAATTAGCCGCAGGCCTTATCACTCTTGACATTAAAATTCGTGAATATGTTGGCGCAGTAACAGGTCTTACTGATGAAATTGAAAAACTTGCCACCGAAGAAATGTCAGGCGCAGAAAATATCTTAGCGCAACAAAGAAAATTGCGTGAGCTAGAGCATAAAGTGGGCGAGCACATCGACTTTGCTTCAAGCCACTTAGACGCTATACGTACTTCAACTAAACTAGAAGAGCATATACGCTATATCTATGGCTACAACGAAGAGCTTGCTTTCTTGCCACAAACAGAAGAAGGCGAACAAAGACGTGCTGTTATAGCAAGAGAAATTCAAGCTATACAAGCAAAAGCGCAAGATAATCCATTCATCAAAGAAACTCTTGAACAAATCAGACAATTGCGCCGTGAAGTTGCTATGAAAAGCGGCATGATGAGCGAAATGGAAGAACTTCGTGCTACTCCTTCAAAAATCACTGAAATCATCACAGCCCGTGGCTACAGAAATGGTAAAGAGCATTACATTCAAACTCTTTCACAATCACTAGCCCTCTTTGCTATGGCATTCTATGGTAAACCAATTGTTTACAGAACAACTGACTTCAAATCTAACGAATACCGTAACCTCTTAGGCGGCAATCTCTTTGAAGCTTTTGAAGACAATCCAATGCTTGGCTGGCGTGGTGTTTCCCGTCAAATCCACGATTGGGAAGTAGAAGCCTTCAAACTTGCACGTGGCGTATATGGCGGCTCAAACCTCCAAATGATGCTTCCATTTGTGCGTACAATTGAAGAAGCTCGCTCAATGAAAGTCTATCTTGAAACTGTGCACAAGCTCAAAAGCGGTGTTGATGGCCTCAAAATCATTCAAATGTCTGAAATTCCATCAAATGCTATCTTGGCTCGTCAATTTATTGAAGAATTTGACGGCTTCTCCATCGGTTCAAACGATATGACACAAATGGTGCTTGCCACAGATCGTGACAATGCTGCCCTTTCACACATCTATGATGAAGAAGATCCCGCTGTTGTATGGGCAATTCTTTGCACCATCTTCACAGGCCAAAAATACGGCAAGAAAGTGGGCTTCTGCGGTCAAGGTGTTTCTAACTCACTCATTATCCGTGGGCTTGTCGGCATTGCTGGCATCTGTTCAGCCTCTGTTGTGCCAGATACTTATTATCAAACAAAATTCGATGTTGCAGCAGTAGAAGCCTTAAACCTTCCAGCTTCAAAGCTTGGTTCATGGCTCACCGAACAGCACAGCAATAATCTTCGCACAAAAATGGAAGAGAAAGGCTATGCGCATATCTTGAAAAAATATACCACTCCAGATGATTTACGCGAATGGTACGAAGGCGAATCTGCTCGCTTGCACGAAGAATTACGCAAAACTCTAGGCACACCAAAAGAAGAAGATGCAAGAAAAGAAATTGCCCTATTCCGTGGCGAATTCCATAAATTAGCTATCTACGCTTCTTGGAAGTGGGACGAAACAGTTGAAGACGCCCTTCATCAAGCAGGTTTCAAAAACTTTGATGAGCAGGCTAAAGCTTTGGCTGAGCAACGCACAAAAAAATGGTAAAAAAAAGCTTTATTTTCACTTTCTAGCGTCGTCAGAGCGATTTTTTATCAAGTTCATTTATGTCTTGATAAACTTCCTCGATAAAAAATCGCTCTTTCTCGCTATTCAGCAAAACTAAAGCTTTTTTCAATATACCCCACCCTTTCCTTACAAACTTTTCAAACTTTAAATAATCTGCATTCCTCACATTTTTTCTTCCTTTCAATATTTACAAATCTACTTTATGTATTATCTTACTTTTAATATGGGCAAGATATTCTAAATTTTTCTTTGCCCTTTATATAATACAAAAGTGAGGCAATTATGGCTTTTTTCTCAGAAGAATTATCGCTCAAGGCAGTATGCAAAAATACTAAATTTGGGCTTTTGGTAATGGTGGACGAATGGTATTGGCTTATAGCAAACGCTTTTTATACTTCTAAGCTAAAGAAAGCAAAAAACAAGGCTGAGCATTTGCCAGAAGAGCAAAAAAAAGAGGCCTTTGAAAAAATCGAAGAAATGGCCAGCAATCATGCAAAATTGCGTAAAATTCAAATAGAAAATAGAAAATTTTATACCGAAATATAAAAAAATTTTTGGAGAAATTATGCAGGCACAAAAAGTTGTCATCGCCTCAGATCATGCAGGCGTGGAATATAAAGAAAAAATCGTCTTGCACTTACAAAAAAAAGGTTTTATTGTGGACGATTTTGGGCCTTATACTACTGATTCCTTTGACTATCCAGATTCTGCGCATAAAGTCGCTGCCTTTGTTTCTGAAAACTCTGACACATTTGGCATTCTTATCTGCGGAACAGGTATAGGCATGAGCATGGCCGCAAATAGGCACAAAAATATTCGCGCCTCTCTTTGCACTTGCGAATTTCAAGCAAGAGCTACGCGTGAGCACAATGATTCAAATGTCTTAGTACTCGGTTCTCGAGTGACTGGCGAAACTCTTGCCTTATCAATTGTTGATGCCTATTTTGAAGCTGCCTTTGAAGGTGGAAGGCATCTAAAAAGAATTGAAAAAATTGAATTAAACTAAGGAAAAAGTATGAAAAATTTTTTTAAATTTCTCTTTTTATGCTTTATGATTCTTTCTTTTTCACAAAATGCTTATGCTCTTGAAATAAAAAATATTAAGGCAAATGAACTTTTAAATGAACTCACGCAAAATAAGGGCAAAATTATTCTTATAAATTTCTTTGCTACTTGGTGCCCACCATGTGTAGACGAAATTCCTGATATAGTAAAAATTCGTAAAGAATACAGCGAAGATGACATTTTGATTCTTGGACTTTCGCTTGATGACACAAAAGATCCTCTGCCAAAATTTATAGAAGATATGGCTATCAATTATCCTATTTATCATTCAGCCCCTGAGCTTGCTGCAGCCTATCAAGTGAGTTCTATTCCAAGAAATATAGTCTATAATAAACAACTAAAACCTGTCTACAATGAAGCAGGCAATATCTCTTACGACGATCTAAAATCAATCATTGAAGACAATCAATAATAGTAGCTCTCGCCTTCTCAAATAGATGTAGAGCTCTTTTCTTGCGCCCTCACAGGGGCCATTGTACTTTTCATGTTTTTATGTAAAGGAAGTGTTTTTATTGCATTTTCTCTAAAGTTATTTTTCCTTTATGTCGAGAAGTAATTTTAAGAAATATTTTTAAATCAGGAGCCTCTTATGAAGCTATTACCAAAAATTCTTATTCCACTAATGCTTGTTTCAGCTCTTTCTATGAGCCTATTGAGTTATATGACCTATAGAGATAGCTCTGAATCATTGACTGAGTCATCTATCAATGCCATGGAAGTGACTACCCTCACTTTACAACGTATGCTCGATTATACTTTGCGTTCAACAAATACACTTATACAAGTGACTGCCGATGATACGCATATTATCGATTATGCTACAATGCCTAGCTTTTCACGTGAAGTAGAGAGAATGAACACATGGCTTGCCGACAGAACCAAGCAAGTGCCATTAATGAATGGCTTTAACTTGATTGGTATTGACGGCATTGTTATTGCTTCCAATAATCCAAGTGCTGTAGGCACAGACTTAAACTTCCGTGAATATTTCCAAATTGCAAAAACAGGCCAAGTCCCTACTCCTGCGCCTCGTATGTCCACCATCACGAATGAAGTATTGATGGCTGTCGTCTACCCTGTCAAAGATGCGCAAGGAAAAGTTATTGCTGTTTTAAGTGGTGATATTTCCTTTAGCCAAATTTATGAGGTTGTCTTTGATGGCGTGACAGTTGGTTCATACGGTTATGCCTTTGCAATCGACGGTGAAGGACGCATTGTTCTTGATGTAAACAAAGATAACCTTTTCAAAGACAACTTAACTATTACAGCTCAAATGAAAGGTATTGCACAATCATCTAGCAAGAGCGGAATTTTTGAATATGTCAACGTAGCTGGGTATCCAGTTATTGCCTATTATACAAAACTTGTAGGCACTGACATGACAGTTATCGCTAGAGCTGAAAAGCGTGATATCTTCTCATCTCTTGATGAATTAAGCCAACTAGCGCTTATTGCTACTATCGTGGGCGTATTATTAAGTGCCTTGGTTATCTTTATTATTGTAAAACCTGTTGTAAACGCTGTTGCAAAAGGCGCAAACTTTGCTAATGAAGTTGCAAAAGGTAAGCTTGATTCCAAGCTTGATATAAAACGTAATGATGAAATAGGTAACCTTGCTAATTCCTTACGCTCTATTCCTGACTCCTTAAATAAAATTATGGACGAATACGCTAAAGTAAAAACAGATCTTCAGCATGGGCAAATCAAGGTACAAGGCGATAGCTCTCAATTCCAAGGAGCTTTTGCTGACCTTATCACTGGCACAAATGCAACCCTCAGCCAATATCGCAATATCATAGATCTTTTGACTTCACCTGTAGTTGTTTTGGATAAAAACTTACGCATCTGCTATATAAATGAGATTGGCGTTAAAGTTGTTGGGCAAAACTATATGGATAAAACTTGCAAAGAAGTGATGAACAGAGATGATTCTGATACTCCTGGCGATGCTCTCAATCAAGCTATTGCCACTATGCGCCCTGCAACTGCACAAACAATTGCAAGACCACAAGGGCAAGCTCTTGATATATCCTACACAGCTATTCCTTTCAAAGACGAGAATGGCAAATTAGCCTGTGTCTTACAACTTATTACTGATTTGACAGAAATCACAAATACACAAAGAACTATTGTTGAAGTAGCTAACCAAGCGCAAAACATTTCAGAGCGCATGGCAACTGCGTCAAGAGAATTATCTTCGCAAGTAGAAGAAGTTTCAAATGGTGCAAATGTCCAGCGTGAACGTGTCACTTCAACTGCAACTGCTATGGAAGAAATGAACAAAGCAGTTTTAGAAGTAGCACACAATGCCAGCGAAGCAAATGCACAATCAACTGATGTACACAGTAAAGCGGCTGAAGGCGCAGAATTAGTCAATCAAGTGGTTGAAGCTATCAATAGTGTGAACGCGATTGCCGCAGAATTAGAAAATAATATGGAACAATTAGGCAAACAAGCTGAAAATATCGGAAGCGTTATGGATGTTATCACAGACATAGCTGACCAAACAAACCTCCTTGCCTTGAATGCCGCTATTGAAGCTGCTAGAGCAGGCGAAGCAGGAAGAGGATTTGCCGTTGTTGCTGACGAAGTTCGTAAATTAGCCGAAAAAACCATGACTGCCACAACAGAAGTTGGAAACAGCATTAGAGGCATTCAAGAAACTACCAATATGAATATTGAACGTGTGGGTGATAGTGCACGCTCTGCCGCTACAGCCACAGATTTAGCAGCAATTTCGGGCAATTCCTTGGCTGAAATCGTCGCTTTAGTCAATACAAATACAACCCTCATTTCAGGCATTGCCGCTGCAGCTGAAGAACAATCCGCAAGCTCAGGCGAAATCAATGGCTCAATTGAAGAAATCAATAATATTGCAACAACAACAGCAACAGGCATGACGCAGGCCTCTCAAGCTGTGCACGAGCTTTCAGAAATGGCTTTAGAGTTGCAAAACTTACTTGAAAAATTACAAAAATAATTTTTGCAAACAACATAATTCAAACACACCCTTATTTTCTTCAAGGAAAGTAAGGGTGTTCTTTTTAATCAAATAAGATATTTCAAAAAGTATAGTTTTATCTTTATCTAAGCTTGACTTATAAAAGACTTAGGGCTACAACAACAGAAATTCTAACAATAAGCATAAAAAGGACTAGTATTATGACTTACGAAGAACTAGAACAAAATGTTATCAAACATTTCAATTCAGACCAATACAATTGCGCAGAAAGCGTTTTGAAAGCTTTGCTTGAATATTTTGAGCTCGAGTTCTCAGAAGATGACGTACGTGTTTTTTCAGGCTTTGGTGGGGGCATAGGCGGCTGTGGTTGCCTTTGTGGCACAATAACTGGAGCTACAGCCATATTAGGCCATATTTTTAAAAATGAAAAAGTGAATGATAAAATTATTGTGAGCCGTGCCCTAGCCGCAAAAGTGCATAAATATTTCACTGAAACCTACAAAGATCCTTGTTGCCGTATTATCACACAAGAAGTACCTAAAAAAGACAAAAAAGCAAAGGTAGCCTTCTGTACACCAATTAATGCAGATATGGTAGTTTTCACAGCAAAACTAGTAGAAGACTATAAAACAGGCAAAATATTACTCTAACAAATTCAATGATTTATAAAAATAATTTATTTATTCAAAATAATGCTTGACAAATGCTCCAAAGCCCCCTACTTTCTTTTTGCGGGGTGGAGCAGCACGGTAGCTCGTCGGGCTCATAACCCGAAGGTCATAGGTTCAAATCCTTTCCCCGCAACCAA
>CAYJFE010000102.1:0-5840 GCA_964369165.1 uncultured Desulfovibrionaceae bacterium
TCGGCATAGGGAAAGACATTCAAAATCCTTGAAATTGTTTCGGGAACTGAGCGTGTGTGCACAGTTGAATAAGCGGCAACACCTATTTCAGCGGATTCAATCATGCCTCTGAGCGTTTCTGGATCTCTTGATTCGCCAATAAGCACCACATCAGGAGCTGAACGAGTAGAGTTTCTTACGGCTGATGAAAAGTCTTCAAAATGAAAAGGGATATTACTTTGCGTGACAGGCCCATTCATGTTTTTGATTGTGGATAAATCGCTTTCAATGGGCGATTCATAGGTGATGACGTGTCTGCCACCTGTTTCTATAATTTCACGCATAATAGCTGAAAGCGTTGTCGATTTACCGCTTCCCATAACTCCAGTCACAAGCACAAGGCCGTTTGAGGGAAAGGCATTTTGCAAGATTTCATCTTCCAAGGCTAATTTTTCAAGATACGCAGGCTCAGGGGCAACAGCACGAAAGATAATCCGCACTCCTGTTGAATAGCCCGAAGCAATAGGCGAAGCATTGCCACGAAATCTATGCCTAAGCCCTCTTTTTTCTTCCACATGATAGGCAAAATCATAATCCTTTCTGCCCGATTGCAAGGTTGCACCTATTGATTTATTGCTTGTAAAAGATTCAAGAGCGAAGACAAGTTCGTCTGTTGTGATAATACGCTTGCTGACTTTTTGCCATTTTCCATGCTTACGCATCCATGCTGGATTGCCCGAAGAAAGACTCAAATCGCTCATACCTTCTTTAGTTGCCCAAAGTAACAAGTTATTGAAATCTTTTACTGCCCATTGAATTTGAGGTTCGTCATTATACATAAGACACAAGCCCCTTATTCAATTATTTGAAATCTTGATGGATTAGTTATTCTAAAGACTTTTTGCTCTAAGAATAATTTATCGCCGTCAATATTTGTTGTGGCTGGCGAAGAAGACATTGAAAATTCAGAGAGATGACTTTTAGCTACAAGCAAGTGATAAAGGCTTATTCCTCTATAATCTCTCACTAATTTATTTAGATTGACAATATACAGCTCATTTGCTTGTTGCAGGCCTTGTTCCCAAGCTTCGTAAATTGCTTCTTGCCAGATAATTCTTTCTTCAGCATTTCTTGGCAAAACGGCAAGGCTTGGCTCTTCTGCTTGTGGAAAGGCATTTGCCATCATATAAATTCGCCAATTTGGAATAGTTGAAAGATATTTAGCATTTTCAATAATTTCATACGTGCTTTTTGCGGTAGTAACTAGATTTTGATTTTCCACTCTCATACCCGTATTAGCTTGAGTGATAACAGGCGGCATAACCATAATATCTTCATCGTTTACCATAAGTAAGGGTGAAAAATTGAAGCCTGTATCAAGCAGATAAGCATATCTTTCTGTTTCTTCGATTAACTGCTCGTATCGCCATTTCATAGCTTTTTGTATAGCAACAAGTTGAGCCGCTTCCCTAATTGCCTTTGGACGTAAAGCACTCACTTCACTTTCGTTGAAATGCAATGGGCTTTCCATTTCTAAAAGCTCTGACAAAGCCTTTGGAGCATCGGCTTTTGCCTTGTATTCTTCCTTGTCTTCACGGCTTGAAACAGTATGAACTTGTGCTTCTGCTTTTTCGTTTTCAACTGTTATATCAATAGGATTTTCTAAAGGTGTATTCTTTTTAGCCATACAGCCAACGCTTGAGAAAAGCATAAGGCAAAGAACGATATATCTTAATGTTTTCATTGTATTTTCCTAATTTTTGCTTGGATAAACAAGACTAATTGTTTGGCTTATGGTATCAATTTTAACCATGGCCTTTGCTTGAACTTGCAAGGAAATATCCTCTAAAAGTTCGTAGGCGGACGTATCCTTTGCATAAACAACTACAGGCAATTCGTGTGCTGTATAGCCAATTTCTTTATATGAATAACCGACAGCCAAACAGATGTCTTTCAGGGCTTCGTTTGCTGTTGTTGTCCAATTT
The DNA here is from genome assembly GCA_964369165.1 of uncultured Desulfovibrionaceae bacterium. Classification (GTDB taxonomy): domain Bacteria; phylum Desulfobacterota; class Desulfovibrionia; order Desulfovibrionales; family Desulfovibrionaceae; genus CAYJAZ01. The sequence continues at coordinate 1,965 of CAYJFE010000102.1, forward strand.
GTTGTCATCTTGATTGCTAGTTTTGAATCGGGCGGAGGAAGCAGAACTTCCACTCCTTTTCCTCTCAATTCAGATAAAGTTGAGAGTTCTGAATGTGCGTTTTCAATGGCTTGCCCTAATTCTTGCAGGACAAAATCAGAAGTTTGTGCTTGTTCTGGCATAGGATTTTTTGAAGCACAAGCCGATGAAAATAAGGCTAAGCCTATAAGTGAGAAGACTCTTAATTGTTTCGCTAAAATGTTCATAATGTTTTCCTTTTATTAAATGATTACTTGAATATTTTATCAATTCTAATGAATAAATATAAATAGTTAGAATATGAAATAAATCTTTTGTTTTTGAGAATGTTCATTCTCCAAATGCTTGTTGTAAATCCTACAAATGAGCAGATATACAAGAGGCAAGCCATGAAGATTTTATTTTGCAAGGCTAAAAGTGTGGCAATCAAAAAGACAAAGAGATAGAGAAAAAGCCTGCCTTTCAAATCTTTATAAACTTGCGTGATTTGCCTTTCTTCAATGCCCCAACTTTCCAAAAGCAAAGGGAAATTGTCAGCTAATATTGACTGCTTGAAAGTTCTGCCATTCCAAATATTGCTAAAGCGATACTGTATAAGTTCTTTCAAGCTACTGATATTTTGTGAGCTCTCTTGAATTTTCCCTTTGAAGGCGTGTATCTTTTTATCAAAAAGCATAGTCCCTCCCTATACAAAGCTATTGTCGTTTATGTTTGAAGAGTTCTTCTTGCCAAGTTTCACTCCTACAGGCGATGGGCTTGCCCTCAAGGAAGAAACAATATGCGTACTGCCTGAAAATGCGTGTTTTGCTGTGTTCACGTCATTATCTTCGCCAAGTGAATGGAGCTGTTGGCCAATCCAATTTGATACATTGTCAGGAAGCCATGTGATAAGCCCAAAAATCTTATTTGCCGCCATCACAATAATTGAGCCTATAATAACAGTAAAAGAGAGGCTTCCCGTAAGCCCCACAGCATAATCAGGCAAAGTATTGTAAAGAAGCATAAAGATAGTTCCAATAACTTCGCCTACAGCGTTAATCATAATGACAGCAATAAAGAAGCCCGAAACCATAAGCGCAGGACGAATGATAATTGCCATAAGAAGGAAATAACCTCTTCTTGCGTGATTGCCTGCAAAGCCTTCGCCTTCTGGAAGTGCGTGAGCGGCTATCCATAAAGGTGCGGCAATAAGAGCTTCGACAACTAATATAAGCCAACTAAACAAAGCACTTACCCAACGTATAAAAGGAATGGAAGGCAGATAAAAAGCAAGATACACACCGTATAAAAAGAGCGGAATTGTAATTGCATACAATCCGAATTGGCTGAGTATTTGCACGCTTGTATCAAGGCTTTCTCCAACAAAGGGCAATAAGGTAAAGGCGGACATGGTTGTTATCGTGCCATAAATGCCAATAGCCCAATTTATCATGCTATTTCCAATAGTTGAAATATGCATGATGGGATCTTTTGTTGTCAGTTCCTCTATAAGCGTATGAATATCAAGATTTTTATTGAGTATTGAAAGTATGGCAAGAAGTTCAGAACCGTCTTCGCCAGAGAAGTTTTGAAATTCTTGTATTCCTTTTTGACTGCCATAAGCTGTTGAAATAAAATTATCAATTCTTTCTAATATTCCGCTACTTGCCTGCGTACCGTGCGTATTTGCTAAGAAGTTTTCCATGCTTTTATAATGGAACTTACTTTCTATGTTTGAATTTGCAAGACTTTGAGTTTCCTGATTAATCCAAGATATAGCCCAATAAGTTGCCCCTGCCGCAATCCAACCGATTTCGTCAGTAGATGAATAGTAAGAGTCAAACTTCTTTTTGAAATCTTGATCGCTGTTTATGTATTGATTGACATTCTTTAATATATCGCTTGAAAGTGTTTTTTCCGCTTTATATAATGCCTGTCTATCAATATTTTCAGCAGAGATTTTAGGATCGGCAAGCGCAGTTGCAAGTGGAATAAGAGTATTGATAGTTTTTGCTAATGCTTCTTTGTTTTTATTACAAAGATTCATGACAGAACTATCTTCTGAAGCACAATGCACATTGATTGTACCCAGTAAATCTTGATTACCTCGCAAGCCCGTGAAAATGTATTCCCATTCGCCGTCAGTTCCAATAAAATCTTCGTCATAATGCCAATTATTCGCACTTCCAATTTCAATATTTCTGCCTCTTTCGTTTTTGAGATAGGCTTGAATAGCAAGGCTTTTAAAAATGTCATTTGTTATATCACGTAAGACTTCATTTTCATTGATAGGCTGAACCTCAAACTCGCTTGTATGTTTGAGATAATAACTTGAACCAATTTCATAAATGAAATTCCCAAGACTGATAGACCAGCCAATGCAAGCCAAAATTGCCACTTGAAAAAGTGACAAGCCCTTGAAGATTGGCGCAAGCCCACTAATAGAACAGACAAAACGAACGGGAGTCCAAAAGGCATTATAATTCTTACCCATGGGCGAGCCTTCGTGCGCAGTTCCTACTACTGCAAGAATAGTAGTGAAGATAAAAAGCCCTGCCACAACGGCTAAAGCAACAGTATTGAAAGCTTCAAAAATTTGAAACATCAAATGCGTGCTTGTTCCATCTGCCCCTGCTAAAGAACCAGTTCCCCATAAATTCCAATCCATTCCGAAGAGTGAATCAAGAATTTGCTTGCTTTTGTCGCTTGCTTGTATTTCAGATGAGGTAGGTATAGGCATAAATCCTCCTTACTGTTCGTTTGCTATCAAATCTTGATAAAGCTCTTTAGCTTTGTCATTATTTTCAATAGATTGCAGATATTGCATAGATGAAAGAACTACTAAGCGATTAAGAAGTTCATTATTCTTTCTTTGAATTTCAAAATTGAGGGCATCAATCATCAATTGCTCACGAGCCACGCCCATATTTGTCATTTCTTTAATCTTTGCTATCCAGTTTGGATTACCACTTCTGAGCTGAGATAAAAGAGCATATAGTCCTGATTCTGACATCGAACCATTCACAAGCCCCGGAACTTCGCCTGTGCCGCCTGCCTTATTCCATTCATCTTGTGCCCAAGCCGTTAAATCATTAGGAACAGTTGGCGAATGATAGCTCACATTCTCATTGAGTGCGTCCATAGCTAGGCCTTGCTTACCTTGTTGCCTCAATCTTTCAATCTCATAACCTTCGCCTATAGGGCTTTCTAATTGTTTGTCAGTCGGTAAAGGCAAGGGAAAAGGATTTGCCAAAGTCTTGATAGTTTCGTTTGCTTGGCTTATTTGTTCTTCTGTAAGCGTGTAATTTTTCGGAAAGATGGCACTTGTCATCTCTTCAATGTCAGGGTGTTCATCGTTTATAATTCTATCAATAAAATCAAGTGATTGAGCATTTTCATTATTGCTAAATTCTATTTGATTTTCCCTCAAACCTTCCTTGAGACTTTGACTTGCTTGACTTGAAACTTGCAAGCCTGCCCCTAAATTAGAGCCTCCACAAAGCAAATCGGGCTGAGAGCGTTCGCCAAACATTTCTTCAATTTCAACAAATTGTTCAGCCATGGAAGTGGATTTTATTGTCTTATGAAATTCCTCTTTCACTAATTGAAGAGCGGCATTGATTGCCTTTGTCTGCGTTTGCAATGTGCCTATAATATTTCTTGCCGCATTGTTGATTTCCATTTTCAACATTTCGGCTTGCATATTGGTATTTGCATTGACGGCACTTGTGGTTTGCGCTGAATATTGTGCATTTATCGTTGTAACGATAGCCGTAACGCTTCCGCAATCACAGCCAGCCGCAAATGATTTACTTGAGCAAAATAAGAATAAAGCAAAGGTAAGATATATTTTCTTCATATTTACCCCGCAAGCTCTTT
>CAYJFE010000102.1:5940-8601 GCA_964369165.1 uncultured Desulfovibrionaceae bacterium
CACGCATTATTCAGCCCAAATCTTTCTTTGAGCATTTTGATATTTTCTGTTGTGCCGCTTCCTAAAATAGTGATAGTTGTGGCAAGTTCGATAATAATATCAGGTATATCTTCAATAGATTGCGTATATAAACCTATACTCAAGTTCCACTTACGGCTTTCCCTTGCCATGGTTGATAAGTCATTTTGTAATTGCCCAGCAACAGAAGTATTTTTCGTCACACGATGAGCTTCGTCATAGCAAAGCCTTTTTGGATCTTCACGAATAGCCTCAATTCTTTTTGCATGGTATTCTTGATAAAGCGCAGGCATAAGCTTCACATCTTCGGGCATAAGGAAAAATCTTGTGCCTAAAACATGACGAGCAAGCATATACATAATGGCCGCTTGCCTGTCAGAGGTTGCGCCTCCTCTTGGGGCTACTTCATCTAAGTCGAGGCTGACGATTTGAGCATCACCAATATCAAATTGAGTAGGTTGTTTGAGAACATCGTAGGCATTCAATGCTTCAAGAAGAGAACGCCATACGCTAGAGCGGATTTCTTCGGGATAGGTGTTTTGTATGCCCACATTTTGATTTATCTGAGCCACAATATCAGAAAGAAGCGGAACGGCATAGCGTTGTGCCATGCTTGCTTCATGCGTATAGCCCTCAATAAAGAGAAATTCTACAATTTCCCACCAAGTGCTTGATTCATCAATAACTTTGCCTAATTGCAAGAGTAAATCATCAATAAAGGGTAATTTATGCACTTGATAAAGCTTTGCATTCGATTTTTCTAATTCATCATAAGCTGTATCAATGGCCATTCTCAAAAGTCCGGGCACACCATCAGAGGGAGCATTTTCTGAAAGTGGTGTCGCAAGTAAGGAGAGAAGATTGATAAGAAAAGAAACATGAGATGGCAAAGGCTTTTTATTTCCTAAAGGCAAATCAAAGGGATTGATAGAATATTCTTCTGTCATTCTTAATCTATGATAAGCCGCTAGATATTGCTTTTCAGGCGGTAAGGATTCCTTTATCAAAGTGATAAGCCCAGAACTTGACGGGCCAACATCAATAATTGAAATCCAAGGAAGACGTGAAAGCCCTGCCTGAAAGATAAAGGCGAAATTGAAAGCATTCAAGAATACTGATTTACCGCCACCCATAGGAGCTACACCTAAGTCAATCCACGCTGTTTGCTCAGAAGAATTTGGCAGAAAAGGTATGATTTTGCCGTCCTGCGTTCTGAATATCAATGAACCGTCTTTCCATGGCGAAGCAGAACGAAAAGGAAACATAGAAATAGCTTCTTCAAGCGGTGCAATGGTTATAGGCGAAGGAGAAGTTGGCATAAGGCTTGGAATTGTAGTCGATATGCCATATAAGGGATCGCCTATAATTTCAGAAGTATCCGTCGTTCCCCAGCCTTGCACAGCTTTTGAAAGTTCAGAAGTGCGTCTTCTCAATTCTTTTTGTGCTGAATGTGTATCGCTTTCTAATAGATCAATCCAAGTTGTGAGGCATATTTGATAATTCACACAGCACACACCCTCTAATTGAAGATTCTGCAAGTCTTCAAGTGCCTTATTGAATTTCTTATTTTCAGCTGAAGTGAAAGCCAAGATTGAAGCGAGTAAATGCTTGAGGCCTCCGCTTGTGTTTCCTTGTGAAAGAAGAAAGGAAATTCTGTATGGGATTTTGTCTTTCTTTCTAGCAAGGGTACGGAATAATTCATTGAAAGGCTTTGGAGTTTGCGGCATAGAAGTAATCATTATAGGGCTGTAAATTCTATCGCCAATTTGCATACTTGTTGATGAAATAAGTTCGCCTTCTCTTGGAAAGAGCTGTGATTTCAAGTCTGGATAGAAAGTATTTTCAAGTATTCTATGCTTTTTAGAATCAATTTCAGCTTGTCTTAACTGTAGTTTTTCACCCGGTACTTGAGCTTTCCAATCTTTTGCAGTCATACTTGGTTCAATAAAGGAACGCACTAAGTGTAAAGACTCTTGTGCATTCAAGCTATAGGCTAGTAAATCGACATTTTTAAAAGCATCTAACACACCTGCAACAAAGCCTTTATGTATTTCAATAATGGCTTCTATGCCTCTGTTGATTTTCTGAAAATAAAGATATTGCGGAAGAGTACCTGCTTTTTTATCTCTTTCTTTTATGGCTGATTTTCTTAATGTATTTGGCAGAATTTCAGGCCTTGTCCATAGTACAAAATACATTGACTCAGTCGAGCAATATTCTTTGAGTTTATCGCTCCAAGATGAAAGTAAGTCGTCAATATCTAAACCTAAATTTCTTGCACTGATTTTTGAAGGTTCAAAGAGTTTATTGAGATTTTCACGGCTATCAGGATTATATTCAAAAACAAGCTGAATAGCGTGCCCTTGTTGACTTAGGCTTGATTGAAGCTTTTCTGTCAGTCTTTCAACAATGCTTTGAAATTCGTCAAGGCCAATATGTTTTAAAGCACCTTCAATTTTCAGAATTGAGATATAGCTTCCATCGTCAGCTACTAAGGTATCTTCTTCGACGGTTTCAAGGCGGCAATAAGAATAAATGGGCGAGCCAAAAACTTCTTCAAAATTTCTAATGGTATTTCCAATGGCATTAAACATTTTAGCTCCTTTTGAGTATCACTTGTTTGAGAGCCACACCACGAGGAGT
>CAYJFE010000103.1:0-8518 GCA_964369165.1 uncultured Desulfovibrionaceae bacterium
ACATCGCAACCCCTCTCAAACTCACCCCCCTTCCTTACGAACTTTTCAAATTATTTAGTTTTTGAGAGAGAAGCGAACAAATCTTTAGCGAACGAAGCATTTTCCACGCAAAATGCGAGAGAGGATTTTGTGCTAACAGCCAAAATCTATATAAGTAATGTCAAAAATCTTTAGCGAACAAGCAAGAACCCCGCTTCTTGCGCTGTGAGGATTTTGTGCTAACAGCCAAAATCTTTACAATTAAAATAGCTTGCTATCTGAAGCAAATTCTATTACAATACTTTTATTGATAAACTTTATTTATTTGGAGGCTCTATGTTTGGAATTGGAACACAAGAACTTTTGATTATTTTATTACTTGTTCTTGTCATTTTCGGAGCAAAAAAATTGCCTGAAATTGGTGCCGGACTAGGAAAAGCAATCAAAAACTTTAGACAAGCTTCTATAGAAGCAGACGAAGTTGATATAACACCTAAGAAAGAAAATTCTAATAAAGAAGATGCTTAAGCTTTATATTTTCTCTCTACAGTATATTTAATCACAAGTGTAATTATACTAACAAAGGACACAAACTATGATAATTGATCAGATTTCAATTTTCCTTGAAAATAAAGCTGGAAGACTTTCTGAAGTCACAGCTCTTTTGGCAGAATCAAATATTAGCATACGTGCGCTTTCATTGGCTGACACCTCTGATTTTGGAATTTTGCGTCTTATTGTAGACAATACTGAATTAGCAAACAAAGTCTTGAAAGAAAACAATATCACTGTACGCATTTCAAAAGTGCTTGGCATTGATATTCCTGATCATCCAGGTGGGCTTCATCAAACACTTATGCATCTTGCTGACAATAATATAAATGTTGAATATATGTATGCTTTTGTTCAGCAAAATACTGATAAAGCTACTTTAGTTTTTAGAGCAACAAATATTGAAGAAGCATTAGCTTGCCTTTCAAAATAAATTAGTTTTATAGATTTATATAATCATTTAAAATCCTTTTACGCTTTTGTAGAAGGATTTTTTTATTTAACTCTTATTAAATGAGCTTGTGTGAGTTATATTAAAGAGTAAAAAAAATCCCCTTTTAGAAAGAGGATTTATGGATTTTATGAGATTTTTTCTTAGACATTTATTCCAACAGAAGCCAAAGCTTTTTTCAATGTTGGTAAATGTTTTTCATCAAGCTCGCAGAGAGGTAATCGAATTTCAGGAGTGATTTTACCCATAAGAGCAAGAGCCGCCTTTGTAGGTGTTGGATTGACATCAATAAAGAGAGTTCTATGTAACTCTTGCGACTTAAAGTGCAAATCTTTTGCTAATTCAAAATTATTTTCTTGATAACTATTGTATAAATCAACCATAAGCTTTGGCGCAACATTAGCTGTTACAGAGATAACGCCTTTTGCTCCTAATGACAGGGCAGGGAGAAGAAGGAAATCGTCGCCTGAAAGAGTAGTGAAATCTCTACCGCATTGTTCAATGACGTCAGACATTTGCAAAATGCTACCCGTAGCTTCTTTAATTCCTACTACATTTGGCATATCATTTTTTATGCGTGCAACAGTATGTGGCAAAATATTCACGCCTGTTCTACCTGGAACATTATAAACAATTAAAGGAAGATCGACTTCATCATGAATTGCTTTAAAATGTCTATACAAGCCTTCTTGCGATGGTTTGTTATAGTAAGGAGTGATGTGCAAAGCCGCATCAACACCAGCTTTTTTAGCAAACTTTGTAAGGCTAATTGCTTCACTAGTATTGTTAGAGCCAGCACCTGCCAAAACAGGAACACGCTTATTTGCCTGATCAATACATATTGTGATTACTTCTTCATGTTCAGCATGAGAGAGAGTAGCAGATTCGCCAGTTGTGCCACAAGGTAAAAGACCATGTACACCTTGACTTATCTGCCATTCAATAAATTCTCTGTAAGCTTTTTCATCGATTTTGCCATTTTTAAAAGGCGTAATTAAAGCAGGAATTATGCCATGTAACATATTTTCACCTTTGATTATAGACGTAATAATAGAATTATGTGAAAATATCACATAGAGGAAGAGTATTTAATCAATAATTACTTAGTGTTAATATAGTCTTTTAATTCTTTACCTGGGCGGAAGAAAGGAAGGCGCTTAGATTTAACAGCAACTTTTGCACCAGTTCTTGGGTTTCTACCAGAATAGCCTTCATAGTTTTTCACTTTAAAACTACCAAAACCACGGATTTCAACTCTGTCACCTTCTGCCATAGCGTCTTTCATTAAATCTACAAAAGTGTTTACAACAACAGTAGCTTCTTCAGCAGGAATGTTTGACTGTTCGGAAAGTGCTTTAATAAGTTCGCTTTTATTCATGACCTAACTCCATTCAAGTTTATATGGTTTATGGTTAATATCTAACAAAATTTATTATATTTTGCAAGCCTTTAATAGGGCTTTTATAATATTTTTTACAAAAAAGGATTTTAACTTCTCAAAAATGAGAATGCTTGAAGAAAATTTTTTATTTTGTATCTTGTTCAACTGCTTCTGCGATTGAGTTTGCAAGTTGCTTGATTAATAGATGGTTTTCTCCTTCAAGCATTACCCTTGCCAAATTTTCAGTGCCAGAATATCGAAGCAAGACACGGCCTTTATTCTTTAATTTACCTTCAGCATCTTTTAAAGATTTTTGTACATTTGGGCATTCTTCAAAGGCTTTTTTATTTGTAACCTTAACGTTTATCAATTCTTGAGGATAAAGAGTGAGCAAATCTGCTAATTCAGAAAGTGGTTTTTCTTGCTCTTTCATAATGCGCAAAATTTGTAGAGCAGCAAGAAGGCCATCACCAGTAGTTGAGTGATCATGAAAGATGAGATGCCCTGATTGCTCGCCACCAAAAGTTGCCTTATGCTCACGCATTGCTTGAACGACATATCTATCGCCCACTTGCGTGCGTATAAGTTTTCCTTTGCGCTCTTGCATAAACACATCTAAAGCCATATTTGACATAACTGTTGCAACTAAAATTTTCTTATTTAATTCGTTTTTCTTTATTAAGTCATTCGCGCAAATTGCCATAATTTCATCGCCGTCTAAGATAGTGCCTTTTTCATCAACTAAGATGAGTCTATCAGCGTCACCATCGAGAGCGATGCCTATATCAGCGCGTAATTCTAATACTTTTTCTTGAATTGCGTGCGGGTAGAGTGAACCGCAATTATGATTGATATTTGTGCCATTTGGTTCAGTTGAGAATTTAAAAACTTCGGCGCCAAGTTCTTCTAAAGCAAGAGGGGCTACTTTATAGTTTGCTCCATTAGCGCAATCTATGGCTATTCTAAGGCCTGAAAGTGTGAGATGTTGTGGAAAAGAGTTTTTCAAATAAACTATATATCTTCCAGGAGCATCAACGATTTTATAGGCACGTCCAAGTTTGTCTGATTCAGGATAATCCCAACTGTTATCATTAGTTAAAACAAGTTCTGACATTTTATCTTCAATTTCATCAGAAAGCTTATAACCATCTTTATCAAAGAATTTTATACCATTGTCACAGAATTGATTGTGTGAGGCTGAAATAACAATGCCAAAATCTGCACGCATATTTCTTGTTAAAAATGCAAGAGCGGGTGTAGGCAATGGGCCAACTTGGTAAACGTGCATGCCTGAAGCTGTAAGGCCAGCGGTTAAAGCGGATTCAAACATATAGCCAGAAAGTCTTGTGTCTTTACCAATAATAACTTTATGTCTGCTGTGTTGCGTGCGAAAGATAGCACCAGCGGCTAGACCAAGTTTGAGTGCTGTATCAGCTGTCATAGGAAATTTATTTACTGTGCCGCGCATTCCATCTGTGCCAAAAAGTCGCATAATTCACCTTTTATGTGGAAGAAGATTATTGTTTATTATAGTATAAGAGCATTAATTCTAAAGTATTTATTCATCACAACCGAGATTGCTTTGACCAGTAGCACGTAAAACGCTCTTCCAGTAGGGTGAGCTTGTGTCTAAGGTTCTTCGGCGCATAGTGACAATATCAATAGGGATATGCACGAATTTATCCATAAGTTTTGCAATGATGACAGAAGTTTTACCTGCCATTGCTGCATCTACAGCATATCTGCCCAAAAAGCCACAATAGACTCTATCTCCAGAATTTGCTGGAACAGAGCGGACAATATAGCTTGGGTCAATCAATTTTAATGTGTGAGAGAAGTTTTTTTCTTTGAAATATTTTTTTATTTCACTTGAAAGGTAGGTTGCAATGTCACTCAGCATAGGATTACCAGACAAGTCAAATTGGCCAGTTCCTTCTATAAGGTGTTGACCTGCGCCTTCAGCTGCAACAATAACAGCATGGCCACTTCTTTTGAGTCTTTCTTCTAGATCTTCTAATAAGCCGCCTTTTCCGTGCAGTTTAAAAGGTGCTTCAGGCACTAAAAGATAGTTCACGACAGCATAAGACAATGCTGCTTGAGCCGCAATAAATCCAGATTCACGGCCCATGAGTTTTACTAAACCTATGCCATTATGCGCGCCCCTTGCTTCTGTGTGCGCACATTCCAATGATTGCGTTGCCGCATCAACAGCAGTTTCAAAACCAAAAGATTGTGTAACAAAGTTTATGTCATTATCAATTGTTTTAGGTATGCCTATAACTACAAGTTTATGTTTTCTTATTTCAACTTCTTCAATAATTTTTTTCGCTGCCTTCATTGAGCCATCGCCGCCAATCATGAAAAGAATATTGATATTCATTCTTTCTAAAGTATCAACAATTTCTTCAGGATCTTGAGGGCCTCTTGAAGTACCGAGGATTGTGCCTCCAAAGTTGTGAATTTCACTCACATACTGCGGTGTGAGTTCAATTACATCGTGTTTATACTTTGGAATAAAGCCCTCTAAACCATAGCGTATACCAATCACTGAAGCGACGCCATACGTGTGGTGGCAAGCCATAACAATAGAACGTATAACATCGTTCAAGCCAGGGCAAAGACCTCCGCAAGTGACTATAGCGCATTTTGTTTTGTTAGGGTCAAAATAAATCTTTTCTCTTGGGCCTGCAAGTTCGAAATCAAGAAGACTATGTCCCTCAAATTCATTGCCTAAAACATCTTTTCCAAGTGGAAGCGCTATGCTTTCATCAGTTGTAAAGGGGCCTTGAATTGTACTTGGAATCTTGCAAGTTCCCATAGTTTGCACTTTGGTATTATATATTTCTTTTGCGTCTATTTGTTTTTTTGGCATAAGAGCTCCTACAGCCTTTTCAAATTATTTCTAAAATGTTAAATTATATCATTTAACAATTACATATTTATATTTTAAATTTATTATTCTGTCAAATTTTATCCTTTCTAAACAGCTTGACGAAGGCAAGAAAAACAAGCATACTTAAATCATGAAGGCAAGGTATAACTTTTATGAATAAGATAAATAGAGAAAATATTCGCAAGTTTACGCTTTTTGCAAGTCTAGAAAATGGTGAATTAGAAAAAGTTTTAGCCTATGCGCAAGTGCAAAAAGTAAAGAAAAACAATTATATATTTAAAGAAGGTGAGCATGGTCTTGGCCTCTATATTTTAGAAAAAGGCCTTGTAAAAATGTGCCATACTACTTTAGAGGGCAAAGAAATTGTGTTGCATCTTGTGCGTGAAGGAGGATTATTTGGTGAATCTTCAGCCTTTCAATCTGCTCTTTTACCTGCCTCTGCCTATGCACTTAAAGATTCAAACCTCCTTTTTTTCTCAAGCGAATTATTAGAAAAAAGCATTCTTGAAAATCCGCATTGGTCACTTTCATTGTTGACGCATATAAGCTTAAGAATGCGTATGTTTATGCGTAAACTTGAAGCAAGAGCAGAGAAGAATATTGTCCAAAGATTGGCCGCCTATCTTTTGCATCGATCAAAAATGGAAGAGGGAAGTTTAGTATTAGAACTTGGATTTTCACAAGAAGTTTTAGGCGGAATGTTAGGAGTTTCGCGCGAATCAGTTTCAAGAGCTATAGCAAAACTTGTTGAAAATAATGCTATAGAAGTAAAAGCGAAAACTATATATATTAATGATATAAAAATGCTCGAAGAAATGGCTATGTATCAAATTTTTAATCTATAGCCAATACCACGCACTGTGTCAATATAGTCGGCTGTGTGTTTTAGTTTGACTCGAAGGCGTCTGATATGCGTGTCAACTGTTCTTCCATAGCCTTCAAATTCATAGCCCCAGACACTATTTAGAAGTTGCTCTCTAGTTCTTACATGACCAGCATGCTTCATCAAATCTTCTAAAAGACGAAATTCAGTCGCTGTAGTTTCAATATGTTCATTGCTAATCAAAACTGAATGCGCTTGACTATCAATAGTGATGTCACCAATTGAGAGAGCTTGATTCGAGTGCTGAGAATTTTGCTGGCTATTGCTTGATCTTTCTTGATTTGTTGCATCAACTATTTGAGTCGATCTTTTTAATAGAGATTTGACACGCAAAATAAGTTCACGCACATTAAATGGTTTGACAAGATAATCGTCAGCCCCGTATTCAAGGCCTAATATTTTATCCATATCATCACCTCGAGCCGTAAGCATAAGTATAGGAATGAATTTGTTTTTTTTGCGCACCTCCTTACATAAACTTAATCCGTCCATAACTGGCATCATCAGATCAAGTAAAATAAGATCAATCTTCTTTGTTTGCATCAAGGTTAAAGCAATTTCACCATGCATTGCCTGAAATACTTCAAAACCTTCATTTTCAAGATTGAATTTAATAAGTTCGCGAATGTCTTCTTCGTCTTCAACAATTAATATACTTTGTTTTGTGTCCATAACTTTTTCTCAATTAATACAACATATAAAAGATAGTACAACTATACACAGAATATAAAATTTGTCTAGTTAATACTTTATGATTTTCATGTGTAAAAAGTTGACAAAATCAGCATAATGGGTATCCTGTAAAAAAAGAGAAAAGTATGAAATCTAAGAATATTAGTAAATATATTGTATGTGCCTTAGTTTTTTGCTTTGTGATGCAACCCCTTACAGCAGGGCATTTTTTGCATACATTTCAAATGTCAGGGCATACTCACAGTGCACATTGCTCGCATGGCTTAGCTTTTGCGGGGCTTTTCGATGCGATGAGTATTCAAGACGAAAGAGAGCTTGGAGAAAAATATAATGTCATTATGAAGACATTAGCGCCACTTGCCTTTGATCCTTTTGTGCAAGATTATCTGCAAGATATGGTTGATAAAATCTTAGAAAATGCGTCTCCACAGCCCTTTGAATACGAAGTAAATCTGATGCTTGATCCAAGCTTGAATGCTTTTGCTTCACCTGGTGGTTTATTATTTGTCAATTCAGGTCTTTTTGTCGCCATGGAAAGTGAGTCAGAATTAGCTGCTGTTGTGTCGCACGAAGTTGCCCACGTCACGCAAAGGCATATAGCAGAAAGACAAGGAAAATCAACGGCAACCATGCTCGCTACTTTAGCTACAGCTCTTGCTGCAGCCATTGTTGGAACGGCGATTGACAGCGGAGGAGCAACAACTGAAGCCGCTATATCAGGCGGTATTGCGGCCATGTATTCGGCTATGCTTTCTTATAGTAGGGAAGACGAAACTGAAGCTGACAATGTTGGTTTTGAGTTTTTTCTCGCATCTGGTTATGATCCTTATTCTTATCCTGAAGCTTTTAGAAAATTACAAGGGCAGTTTGGATTTGGTGGAAATGCGCCAACCTATCTTTCAACTCACCCAGATTTGAATGCGCGTATAAGCGGTATTGATGCACGTATTCTGGCTCAAAAAGCTGTCAAAAAACATGATGATAATAAAAGATTTTTTGCCGTGCAAAGTTTTATTCGAGCAAAATATACAGATATCAACAGCGCCTTACTCTATTTTAGCAAGCAAGATAAAAAGGATCCTTTTGTTATTTTTTCAAATGCACTTCTTTATAGTAGAAAGCATGATGTCAAAAAAGCAGAAGAAGCTTTTGAAAAAGCATTGCAAATCCAAGCTAATAATTGGCTTTTCCTCCGAGAATATGCATATTTCAACTACCAATACGGCAGTATCAATAAAGCTTATGAGCTTGCTTCAAAGTCATACAAACTTCAGCCTTATGATTTGATGACAGCCTTCTATATGGGTAGAATCTTAGAAGATTTGGGAAGACTTTCTGAGGCTACACGATACTATGAGCAAGTTCTAGACACTTATCCACACGATAGTCAAGTGCATAGGCATTTAGCGCAATCCTATGGGAGAAGCGGTTATTCATTTAAAGCATATCTGCATCTTGCTTATGCTTCTTTATATAAAGAAGATTTTACAAAAGCAAAGAAATACGCTGCTGATGCAAAAAAGTATAAAAGCAGTGCGCAAGATGAAGAGGAGCTTACAGAATACGATAGAGCTTATGATTTTTATTATGCCGCATTACATTCAAGTTAACATTTAGTGTGTTACTGCGTGCTTCTAGGCTTTTTCTTATAGGCGTTTTCAGCATACCGACTTCATCGTATAGATT
>CAYJFE010000104.1:0-8499 GCA_964369165.1 uncultured Desulfovibrionaceae bacterium
TTTTCAGCATACCAGCCAAGGAGTTGCAGTCTTTTATCTACTTTGTCATAGAAAGAATTAGGGGTGAAGGTATTGTCTTTGCGCAATTTTCCTATAGGCATATCACTCAAATATTGTAGAGCTTGCGAAATGTGTTTTACAGGGTAAATATTAAACATTTCATTCGCAATAGCCTCTTGCACGCATTTGTTGAGCATAAGATTTTCTTTGTTGTCAAAAGGAATAATAACCCCTTCCTTACCCGTTAAACCACGCGCATTGCATATATCAAAGAAGCCTTCAATTTTCTTTGTGACATCGCCCACTGCTAAGATATCGCCTTGCTGATTCACCGCACCTGTAAAGGCAAGCGAAAGCGAAAGTGGCACTTCTCCTAAAGCTGAGAGCAGAGCAGCAAGCTCAGCCCCTGAAGCAGAATCACCATCTATGTGGTTGTATGATTGTTCAAAACCAAGCGTGGCATTGAATATCAGTGGTTTGGTGCGAGCAAATTGTGCATTGAGATAAGATTTTAGAATAACCATAGCTTTTGTGTGGATAGAGCCACTCAATTCTGCTTCACGCTCAAGATCTAAAAGCCCATTATGCCCTACAGAAGCTGTACAAGCAATTTTATGTGCCAATCCAAAATGATAATTTCCGTGTTGCGTGACTGATAAAGCATTCACTTGCCCAATTTCATGGCCGCTAGTGCGAACTTTAATGGTTTCTCTATTATAGTCTTCAAAGTAAAGTTCTTTTAGATAGTTTTGTCTATGCGCTCTTTCGTCTAAAGTGTGTAGGATAATATCTTGATCTACTTTATCTTTATTTTGCATTTTTGCATAAGTAGAGGCTTCAATCATCACTTCTCTAATAATAGGGAATTGCAATGAAAGTTTGCGCTGATCTTCGCATAATAATGATGCAAAATCAATAAGTTGAGCAAGGGCACAAGGCGTAAAAGTTAAAAGATTTGTATCGTCTATAATAACCGCAATATGTTGAAGCCATGCTTTAATATTTGGGCTATTTCTTTGTGTACTTTCAGATAGTTGTGCCTTTATTTTGAAAAATTTATTAAATCTGTCATCGTGCAATAAAAGATTTTCATAATGAAGATCAGAGCCTATAAGAATAATCTTCACATCAAGTGGAATTGCTTGAGGTTCTATGCCCTTAGTTTTGCTTGATTCAACAGAATCGCTTGACTCTGATATGCGGGAAACTGAGGCGCGTAAGGAACGAAGTAAACCTTCCCAAGCATTCGAATGCTGCATAATATCTTCAATATGTATAAGTAGATAGCCACCTAATGCCTTATGCAAAGTGCCAGCCTTAATAAGAGTGAAATCAGTAGTAAGCACACCCATTTCTGATTCTCTTTCTATACAACCTAAGAGATTATGCGCTGTAGGATTTGGTTCACTCAAAATTGGTGCACCTTTACAAGCGGAATTATCAACAAAAAGATTTATAGAATAGCGAATAATTTCAACTTCATGCCCATTCGGCAAGAAAACTTCAGGGTGAGCATTTTGTGGCAATTCTTTAGGCATAAGCATATCATAATGCTCAAGCATATCCGCTTTCACGAGCTCAAGATAGTGTTCTAATTCAGCAGTATCACACTCTTGCTTCACGAGAAGTTTATACATTTTTGCCGCAAAAGGAGAAAAAAGCCTTCCTAAAACATCTTGTAAAATTGATTTATCAAGATTTTTCTCACTTTCTCTTGTGTCAGCTTCTGCTTTTGTGATGCGCCTAATAATTGCGCTCATCACCTGCATTAATTGATCACCCTTTGTTTTGAAGGTAGCTTTTAAAGCATCGTCAAGTTCTTCAAATTCTTCATCAGAAAGTTTTTTTCCATCAACTATAGGAAAGAGAGTAAGAGAAGTTTTGTCTTCAAAATCAAGGGCAAAACCTTGTTCTTCGGCTATTTGAGCCATCTCTTTCATAGAAAGCATTCTTTCTTGATTAAATTCGTCAAGTAAGAGAGATCTTTTATTAATATACGCATCTGATTCAAATCGAATATGCAATTCTTTTCTAATAGCTTGCACTGTTTTGTGCATATCAGACTTAAGAATTTTGCCAACACCAGCAGGTACCTTGAGAAGAATTGGCTTGTCTTGATCTTCAAAATTATTTACATAAAGAAGATCAGGTGGAGTCTGTTGTTTTTTGGCATGGGGTTTTAGAAATTGCATAGCTAAATATTTTCTGCCTAGGTGTGCTTCACCTGCAAGATAAATATTATAACCTATGTCATTGATATGCAAAGCTAATTCAAGTGCTTTTAAAGCTCTTGGCTGTGCTTGCTTAAAATTCTGATTACGAGGAATATCATCGCTTGAAGCATAAGGAATGCGTTCAATAGGACATTTCGCACTAAGATTAAATGTATTCATAATAGAACCTTTATAAATTAAAAGGCACGTTAAAGTTTTTTTGGGGAAGATTCTTATTAAATAAGGAGAGATTAAAGGCTAAGAATTTCTTCCAAGATTTTTTTACCACCGTTTTGAATCATTTCATGGGCTAGGGATACGCCGCATTCTTCAGGATTCTGTGAGCTCTTTGAGGCTTCTAAAACTGTGGAACCATCAGGTCTTGCGATTTTTGTTCTGAGTGTGAAGGTCGGGTGTGAATCGCTTGAATTTGAATCATCGATTTGTGCGTAGGCTGCAATAGGAACTTGGCAGCCACCCTCTAAGGTTCTCATAAATGCTCTTTCTGCTTCAACACATAGACGGTCACTAGGGTTGTCTAAAAAGCTGATAATACGATTGATTTCTTCATCGTCTTGTCTTGCTTCAATAGCTAAACAGCCTTGTCCTACGGCTGGCAGAAAGTTATTAATATCTAAAACTTCTTGAAAAGCGGCTTTTAAATCTAATCTTTTAACACCGGCCGCTGCTAAAATTATGGCGTCGTATTCGCCTTCTTGCATTTTTCTGATTCGAGTTTCTACATTACCACGCAATAATTTAATTTCTAAGTCGGGTCTTAATGCTAATGCTTGCGCTTGCCTTCTGAGTGATGAAGTGCCAAGAATTGCTTTTTGTGGAAGTGATTGAAAAGTTGAGTGTTTTTCGGATATAAACAAATCTTGAGGCATTTCTCTTGTAGGATAGGCAGCAATGTGTAAACCTTGTGGCAAAACCATGGGGACGTCTTTGAGGCTATGGACGGCTATATCAGCTCTTTTATCAAGAAGTGCCTCTTCAATTTCTTTTACAAATAGTCCTTTTCCACCCACTTTTGCCAATGCAACGTCAAGAATCTTATCTCCTTGTGTTTTTATGATTTCAAGTTTCACTTGAATGTTAGGGTGTTTTTTTTCTATCAAGTCTTTTATATGATTTGCTTGCCATAAAGCAAGCTGTGAACCACGTGTAGCTATGCAGATTTCTTTCATAATCTCTTCTTTAATTGTATCGTTTTGTATTCGTTTTAGAAAATCAAAACTCAATATAATTCAATATAAACTATCTACTTTTATTTTGCAAGTAAGAATTATTGCTAAAAAGTTTATTTACAGGTTGAGCAATTTCCGCCACTGCATGAACCGCAGGCAGAACCACCACCTAAGCTCGTTTGCCCTGACAATGAAGAAAAATCAAAATTTGCATTTGATGTGTGCCTTGAGCGTGAAATCAATTTTGCGCAATCTTTACCTTTACATTGGGGGCATTCAACAACTTCATCGTTTGAAAAAACTATTTCTTCAAATGTTTTATCGCACGCATTGCAAGTATATTCAAAAATGGGCATAAAATAAACCACCTTTAATCAAACTAAAACTGTAATCTTAAACTATAAATCTAAATTCTAAAGATATTATATGCATCTTTTTATTAAATGCAAGTATTTAATAACTTATTCTCTATTTTCACTTAAGTGAGAGTGATGTGAAAAAAAAAGCCCTCATAAAGAGGGCTTGAATGCGAATTTTGTAAGAATTATAGGCCTAATTTTGCATACAATTCTGTTTTGCTATCTAATTTTTGTTTTTTTAATTGCTTTAGTTCAACATCTTCATTTGGTGTAAGAAATGGTTTTGATTCTAATTTATCCACTTGCTTACTTAAGAGGATATGGTCTTCCCATAAAGCTTTCAATTCTGGTTTGTCCGCTACAAGTGCCTCGATGTTTTGTTCTGACATAATACAACTCCTTTTGTTTGAGGTGAGGTAAAGAAAAATAAAAATAATTCTATTTAATCTGTTAGTTATACTCTACATACTTTTTTGAAAAAAGAAAATAGTTTTTTATAAAAAAATGTATTTTTTTTCAAAATATAAGAGGAAAACTTACTAAGTGTTTGTTTTTATTTACATACGATATGCTAAGTCTGCAATAGATTGAACAATTGCGCCATCAATAAGCTGGAGTGCAAAAATCAAGATAAGTGGCGAAAAGTCAAAACCGCCAGCCATTGTGAAGGGCAGAGCCTTTCTAATTCTGTAATAGACAGGTTCAGTGAGTTGGCGCAAGGTTTTTACAATTGGGTTATAAGGATCAGCATTGACCCATGAGATAACAGCTGAAGCAATAATAATAAAAGTGTAGATGCTAATTAATGTGCTGAGAAGGCCAGCAATAGCTGATAAAATATTTCCAATAATGAACATATATGCTCCTTTTGTTTATGATTTTTCTTTTATGCGCAAAGCTAATGCTTGCACTTCTTTTGATTCTGGGTCAACTCCATTCGCTTTTTTGAGATAATCCATAGCTCTAACGTGTTCGCCAACCTCACAAAGTTTGTTTCCAATCATGATGAAAAGCTTTTTTTCATCTCTAAAATATTTTATTGCTTCTTGAAAAGCCATATTTGCTTCAGAAACTTTTTTTGCGTATAAAAGACGTACACCTATAGAATAAAATTTATCAATATTAGCCTTTCTTTCGCGTGACTGTTCTTTTGTTTCAAGTCCTTGCACACCCTCTAAAAGCGCATAAGCTTCAAGGCAAGCATCAAGAACTTCTTTTTCTTTGCCAGGATTATACATAAGAGGTTTTTTGAAATATTTGCTAATATTTTTATCAGATGCAATATAGGAAATAGCTTCACGAAACATAGTTTTAGTGGCTGTAGGCACTTGAGATGGGGCTCTTGCTGCAGGTTTGAGAGCATTAATCAATGAAAGCAAAGCCCTTGATGAATCTCCTTTGAAATGTGCGGATTTTACTCTGCCTAAATTGTCTATCATTATTTTTTGACTCATAAGTTCTCTCTGTAACTTTTTTTATTTTTATGCACTATTAAAAAAAGATTTGCAAGAATTATTCTCTTTCATTAAATTATTAGACTTATCAATCATAAGCTAATCACTTGAAATGATATGTAAATATATTATTTAGAGAAAGACTAGACTATTTAAAGAACTTGTGCTATCAAGAAAATATTGTTTGAGAATTTTATCGTATAAAAACTGATAAATAAAGATAGATTGACTAAAGTAGATTGAAACTACTGAATAAAATATTGAGTGCGTAATGAAAGAAGCAGAAAATAAAGAAATCGAAAAACACACATTAGAAAAAAGTGCTTTTACTAATGAAATTATAGAGGGCGCAAAAAGAGCTTTCCCAATTGTATTAGGCTATTTGCCACTTGGTTTTGCCTTTGGCGTTTTAGCAGTTAAAAGCGGAATCCCCGCTTATTTGACTGTAATCATGTCAGTCTTAGTCTATGCTGGTTCTGGTCAATTTATAGCGGCAAGTATGGTGGGCATGAGTGCGCCTATTTTATCAATCATTATAGCGAATTTTTTGATAAATCTTCGCTATTGTTTGATGGTGTCATCCTTACTCGATTATATTAAGCCTTTGAGTTTTTTCAAGAAAATTCTTTTTGCCTCACAGATTACAGACGAATCTTTTGCTGTGCACTATATCAATTTCAAAGAAGCTGAAAAAGAAGAATCTTCAATCAATAATACTGAGAAAGTTCTTTTTGCTACAAATATAGTTGCTCATATGGGCTGGATAGGCGGTTCTCTATTAGGGGCTATTTCAGGCGGTTTTGTTGCAGATATTAAACCCTTTGGGCTTGATTATGCTTTGCCAGCAATGTTTATAGCCTTACTTGTTCCTCTTTGCTTTGAAAGATTACAACTATTTGTTGCTCTTTTATCTGCCTTTTTGCTTTTAGTGCTTGTAGAGCTAGGTTTTGGCAGATACGCACTTATTCTCACAGCTATCCTTGGCGCAAGCATAGGCGCGTATTTAGAAATACGAAAAGAAAGAAATGCACAAAATTTAGATTTAAATTCAAATACTAAAGGAGCTGAATAATGGCACTACAAGAATTAATTATCCTCACCCTTGGCCTTGCAGCAACACTTTTTTTTATACGTGTATTGCCAGTTACTTTATTTGCAAATTCAAATCTCCCTCTACTTGTACAAAAATGGTTGAAATATATACCGCCTTCAATTTTGTCTGCTCTTGTGGCTTCTGAAATTCTTGTAAGGGACGGAGCAATATTTTTCTCTTTTTCAAACCTTTATTTAATAGCGGCTTTTCCAACTTTCTTGGTGGCAATCAAAACAAAATCTTTATTTGCCACATTAATAGTTGGAATGATTTGTATGATGCTTATACGATTAGGAATAAATTATGTCTAAAATTACTTTATTTAAATCTTTATCTTTAGCTACTTCTTTTTTATTTTTGACTTCTTGTTCTACCTTTTTTCCATCGCCTTATCCAGAGGTGACTTCACCAAAAGCTTATACGATTAAAGGCATAAGCTATCAGCCATTGAAAAGTGCTGAAGGTTTTGTTGAAGAAGGCATTGCATCTTGGTATGGCCCTGGTTTTCATGGCAAACAAACAGCAAATGGAGAAATTTACAATCAAAATCTCTATACTGCTGCGCATAAAATTTTGCCTTTAGGAACAACAGTATATGTTGAAAATCTTGAAAATGGTGAAAGCATATCTGTACGTATCAATGACAGAGGGCCTTTTTCTGGCGAAAGAATTATAGATCTTTCACGTAAGGCTGCAATTTCACTTGGAATGTATGAACAAGGAACTGCCAGAGTGCGCATCACTGCAGAAGATGATTCATTTATAGAAAAAGCTTTTGATTATGTTACAGACATTGGTAATGATGCTGAAGAAGTGAAAGAATTTGTCAATAAGATGCAAAGTGGTGTGAGTAGTACATTTGTTGAATCTTCTTCAAATGTTAGCTATACCCCTGGAAACAATGATGTAACTCCAAGAGGAGAAGGCCATGTCTATATCTATTGTGGTTCTTATTCCTCGAAAAGTGAGGCCGAACAAGCAAGTGAACATCTAAAGAATTTAGGCTTTCCTTATGAAATAACGCAAAAAGGCGGCTCTTATTATATTGAAACTGGGCCATTTCCTAGCAAGAAAGATGCTGAAAATAAATTGGCAGTTGTGCGCTATAAATTCCCAAATGCAAAAGTGCAATAATCAAAAATATATGAGCTTGAGCTGAAGATATGCAAAATCAAGAATCATCTAAAAATAGTAAAGCTCTTTTAATGCAAGAGGTGAAAGAGGCATGGCTAAACTATATTCTTATTGAAAGAGGCTTGTCAAAAGATTCTTTACTTGCATACACTCAAGATATTGAACTTTTTGAGTATTACCTTAACAAGCATCAAGCACAACTTGAAGAAATTAATGAAGAAACTCTCCTTTTATTTGCTTTGTTTGCAAAAAAAGAGGGCAATTCACCACGCACTTTAGCCCGCCGTTTTTCAAGTATACGTTCTTTTTTTCAATTTTGTGTGAGTGAGGAGTATCTACAGCATAATCCTGCAATTTTTCTTGATTCGCCAAAGTTTAGCCAACATATTCCCTATGTTTTGACGAGGGAAGAAATTCATTCTATGCTTGCTGTGGCAGATAAAAGTGATAAATCCTCACAAAGAGATGGGCTTATACTTGAAATTTTATACGCTGCTGGCCTTAGGGTGACTGAGCTTATCTCTTTAAAACTGCAAGATATTGATTTTGAACGCTCTTTAGTGAAAACACATGGCAAGGGCGATAAAGACAGGCTAGTGCCTATTCATAGAAAAGCTAGTGATAAATTACTAGAATATATAAAAAATATTCGCCCACTTTTCAATCCTAAATGCGACGCCCTTTTTGTGAACAGATCAGGTAATGCTCTCACTCGGCAATATGCTTGGAAAATGATTCAAAAATATGCTTTACTAGCGGGGATAAGGCAGAAAATTTCTCCGCATACATTTCGCCATTCTTTTGCGACACATCTTTTAGAACACGGGGCAGATTTGCGATCAGTGCAGCTTCTGCTTGGTCATAGCGATTTAGCCGCAACGCAAATCTATACGCATATACAGTCAGCTCATCTTATTAATTCTATTGACGAGCACCACATAAGGGCAAAGAAATAAAAAAACTCTGTAAAACAGAGTATAAAATAATGTCCTTTTACTATGATAATAATTTAGCAAATTTTCTCTTTATTAGCGAATTTCTTGACAAAAAATTCAT
>CAYJFE010000105.1:0-8455 GCA_964369165.1 uncultured Desulfovibrionaceae bacterium
TTGTTCGCTTCGCTTACATTTGCAAATCGTTTGCTTTACTCAAAGCCTTCGTTGTCATTTCCAGACTTTGCAAGGACTTGCTGTGTGGTGACAAGAGTTGAAAATGCCGTTAGAATGTCAAGAGCATGAGCCTTCATGTCTTGCTCTTCAAAGTTTGGTGTGCTTTTTGCGCAGGTGGCGTCCTTGACAAAATAGAATTCAAAGCCGCGGTGATGCGCGTCTACAAGAGTTGAGAGGCAACACATAGTGCAACCATAACCAGCGATGAGAATGTTTTCGTGGCGATACTTATCCATCAAAGCAGTAAATTCAGGCGCTGTAAAGCAAGAAAAATCAGATTTTGCTATGCTTTTTTCGTTTTCATTTGGTTCAAAACCTTCAATGAATTCAGAAAATTCACTTCCGCGTGAGAAATTTTCAGCATTTTGTTCATGGTGCATATGTATAACTTTCCATGAATTTGCGCGCGCATGAGCAAGCAACTTTTTACAATTATCTAAAGACTCTTGTATAGTTTCAAGACAAAAGGCACGACCCTGAGTAATATATTCTTTTTGAACATCAATAAGCACGAGTACAGGCATAATTTTCTCCTTGTATTTTCTTTTTCAAAAAAACAATAGCATATTATTATTAAAATTGAAAGTGGAAAAATGACAAAAAAAAAGCCGTGAAATAAATCCACAGCTTCAATCATGTATAAATCAAATCTTAGTGTAGAAGAATGGTTTCGTCTTTCAAAAGATTAAAAGCAAGCTTCTTTGTGTCAATGGCATAAGTGCCAGAAGCAATTCTATCTTTGATTGCGTTAATTTTTTCTTGACGAATATCTGAGGTAGACATGGCAGTTTTTAAAGCCTCTGTTCTTAACATACCCTCATTTGAAACACTGATTACATCACCCCTTGCGCTTGCAGCCTGAACATTCTGCGCCCCTTGCGCTGACTGCACTTGAGAAGCACTGCCCGCTGAATAAGATCTAGAACTTTGGCCTACGCTTGAGGCTGAATAAGAGCTTGTACTTGATGAGGATTTCTTTATATTCATAGCATTCTCCTTGCCATCTGATAGAGTATGCATGGTATTTTGCACTTTGTCTAAGGTTATTTGCCAAAGTCTTGCGAGAATCTCTTCTCTTTCTTGGCCTTCTAGAGTCCGTATACCTTGCTCATTTTCTTCTTGCACCAAAACTTTATTTGCTAAAGCTTGGTATCGGAAGAGGATTGTTGCGCCAAGTTCTTTTTGTAATTCTTCATGAATTTCCTTGACGCTTTCATTCTGGCTTTGTGAAAAGAGCAGGTTGTTATAGACTTCTTTTGCAACTTTTTCAGTCAAAAGTGCTTTTTTCAAATCTTTTGATTGTTCTCTGCTTGTTCCTTCGCCAAGTGTTGAACGAACAGCTGTATCTTTTAAACTGTCAAGCGCATTGACAGTAGAAGCTACAGGCACAAGCCTTTCTTCTTTTGTGGGAATTGAGCTTTGCTTGAGGTGTTCTTTTAATTTTTTGTTTTGCTGTGTGTTCGACTTTTGCATATTAACCTCAATCTCTTCGTCATACTTGTCATTTCGACGGCTAAGAATTTTTCTTTAGTCTTTTTTTAATATATATTGTTTTTTTATTAAAGTCTATAGAGGGTAAAAAATGTAAGCATCTAAAATAAAAGAGAAATATATTTTTTATAGAAGGAAAATTTTAGATTTTTTTTTAAAATTTTCTAAAAAATTGCTTTAAAAAGATATAAAGATTTTCTATAAGAAAATCAATAATTAAAATAATGACAACTATAAAAACTTGCTATTTTTATTAAAGAATGTTACCTTCACAACTTGCTTTTTGGCATAATACAATAAAAAATATAAAGGTCAGTATGGAAACTCTACAACACAATGAATCGGTTTTTGATAAATGGATGCCACTTCTCACAGATGTAAAAGCAGAAGCGCCTGGCGTTATGCAAACAGTAGTCGCAAAAGGCGGCACTCGTGAAGCTTGGAAACATATTGAAGATAATACAGAAACATTTTTGATGGCATATCCAGCCGAAAATTATGTTCGTGCAGCAGCGGTTTTGCAAGGCCCTGTTGATGGACAACTTGAAGGTATGCATCTTATTCCTTTATTAGAAGGAATTCCAAATACTTTGCTTATGCTTGACGCTAAACCTTGGCAAAATAAAGTTGCTGGCGATGTGCTTGTGCATAATCCTGCCATTGAAAAATCTTTTTGGCTTCATAATCCTTTG
The DNA here is from genome assembly GCA_964369165.1 of uncultured Desulfovibrionaceae bacterium. Classification (GTDB taxonomy): domain Bacteria; phylum Desulfobacterota; class Desulfovibrionia; order Desulfovibrionales; family Desulfovibrionaceae; genus CAYJAZ01. Next base: position 2,244 of record CAYJFE010000105.1, read on the forward strand.
TATTTTCGTGACAGAGAAAAATTGCAGCCTGAGTCCGTGCATTCTATAAAGCTTGCTGGCTTGGTATATTTTGCTGGAAAAGCTATGTTAGACGATATGACGATAACGCAAGGCCCTAATTATGAAGAACACGCTATGCAATATTTGGCTGATAATCCTGGCAAAACTCGCCTTGATGTGCCACCATTGAAGATTTCACTTGCAGGCAAGCAAATAATTGGACTAGGCAGATCTGCTTGTGAATATCAAGCACGCATGACTGTAAAAAATCTTGAAGAATTTGAATTTGGCCCTGAAGGTGTTGATGGCGATACAAGTGCGATGAGGAAGATGTATTCCTTTATTGTCAACCTTGGCACTGAAGAACAGCCTATGTATGTTGTTTTGTATGCTTCTGAAACTATTTGTAAAGATATAGAATTGAAAGAAGGCATGGAAATTGATGCGTATTTTTGGCTACAGGGCAGAATAGACGATTAAATTTATTCTTGAAAAATTATAAATTTAATAGTTAAGAGGACACTATGGACTTGGATGTCATCATATATAAATTAAGTGTGATACTTTTCCCAGTAATGCTTGGCATTATCTTGCATGAAGTGGCGCACGCCTATGCGGCTGACTATTGCGGCGATAGCACGGCAAAAATGCTTGGCCGTCTGACAATAAACCCCGTTCCGCATATCGATCCTATGGGCACACTTTTTCTAGTGTTAACTGCGATATCAGGCTCCTTTATCTTTGGTTGGGCAAAGCCTGTTCCGACAAATCCACGGAATTTTACTCGTGTGAAGAGTTTGAAGGCAGGCATGATGTATGTCGCTTTAGCTGGCCCTTTGACGAATTTTATACTTGCTGTTGTTTTTACTTTTTTATTGAAATTCTATCTTCTCTTTGCTTCGCCAGAATTTATGCTTAGCTCAACAGGCACATTTTTACGTGAAATGTTTTTTGCAGGCATCACAATAAATTTAGTGCTTGGCATTGTAAATCTTATTCCCATTCCACCGCTTGACGGCAGCCATATTCTTGCGAATTTTCTTCCTTATCCTCTTGATTCGCAATATATGAGCCTTGGCCGATACGGCATGGTGATTTTGCTTTTGCTTATTATGTTGAATGTAATTGGCTATATAGTAAGATTTTTCTTGGGACTTATTCAACCTATTATTGTTAATTTTCTTATGTAGTGAGGACAAAATGTCGGACTTTATCGTTTCAGGAATGCGCCCAACGGGTGCTTTGCATATAGGGCATTATTTTGGCGCATTAAAAAATTGGGTGACTATGCAATACGAAAACCCATCACTCTTTTTTGTGGCAGATTGGCACGCGCTCACAAGCGATTTTGCGTCAACTGAAAATATCAAAAGCTATACAAAAGATATGGTTCTTGATTGGCTTTCAACAGGTTTAGACCCTGAAAAATGTGGTATTTTCTTGCAATCAAATGTTAAAGAGCATGCAGAACTTCACTTGCTTCTTTCTATGATAACTCCTGTGGGCTGGCTTGAGCGTTGCCCAACCTATAAAGAACAGCAAGAACAAATCACACATAAAGACTTAGGCAATTACGGCTTCTTAGGTTATCCCGTCTTGATGGCTTCTGATATCCTCCTTTATAGAGCGAACTTTGTTCCTGTAGGGCAAGATCAAGCGCCACACCTTGAAATGACAAGAGAAATTGCACGCCGTTTTAACCATATATATAATGAAGAGGTTTTTCCAGAACCTCAAGCAAAGCTCACTCCAAGCGCAAAATGCCCTGGCCTTGACGGCAGAAAAATGTCAAAGTCCTATAATAATGGTATTTTCCTAAAAGAAAGCATGGAAGAAATTGCGCCAAAGGTGAAAAAAATGCTCACGGACACAAATAGAGTGCGTCGTGATGACAAGGGTAATCCTGATGTGTGCAATCTTTATCCTTATCACGAGCTTATGACTGCGCCAGAAAAAAGAGCTGAAATACGTGAAGCTTGCATGAATGCCACCATCGGCTGTGCTGATTGCAAGAAGATTTTTATGCAAAGCATTGAAGCTTTTCTTGCGCCAATTCATGAAAAAAGAGCTGAAATTCTCAAGCAAAAAGATTATGTTGAAGACGTGCTTTTCACTGGCGGCAACAGAGCGAAAATAGAAGCAGCGAAAACCATGGATTTGGTTCGCTCTGCTATGAAAATATAATGTGAAATCAGGTGTTTTATGTTAAAACATAAAAAAATGCACAATTTGCCTACTCTTTTAAAACAGCTTGAAGAAGACAGAAGAAATAATAAAAAAATCGTTTTTACGAATGGTTGCTTTGATATTTTGCACGTTGGCCATGCTGATTTATTGCAAAGAGCAAAAGAGCTTGGCGATGTTTTAGTGCTTGCTTTAAATACTGATGCCTCTGTAAAAAGGCAAGGCAAAGGCGAAGAACGCCCCATAAATCCTTATGATGCAAGAGCATTTTTGCTTTCTCATCTAGAGTCTGTTGACTATGTTGTGCCTTTTGATGAGGATACTCCACTTTCTTTGATTGAACAAATCCTGCCAGAAGTCTTAGTGAAAGGCGGCGATTGGGCAATTGAAAAAATAGTTGGGCATGAAATTGTTGAAAAAAATAATGGCAAAGTCTATTCACTTCCGTTAATTGATGGATTTTCAACAACAAGCACAATCAGGAAAATAGTAGGAAATTAAATGTCTGCGCAAGCCATGAAAGAAGATGCAACAAAAGATTATTATGAAATAATTTTAGAAAAGAATCACATTGCGGATTCTACTTTCTTGCTTGCATTTCATTCATCATGGACTTCTGAAAATTCAAAGCTTCTAGAAGCGCAAAAAATAACTATTGAAAAAGCATTAAAAGAAGAAAGCTATACACATATACTTGTTGATTGTAAAAATTTGCAACAATGGGATACATATCTTCTTTCTTTTCTTGTTTTTATAGGTCATGAAGCCTTTTATAAAAAGATTAATTTCTCTTGGCAAAATCTTCCCGAAGATTTAGAAAAACTTCTGCAATTAGCGCTCACAGTGCCGCCTTCATCACTTGCAGAAAAAAATGTGCATAGCGATGATAGAACTTTTGTAGAAATGATTGGCGAAAGTATTTTATATATTCCAGAAAAATCTTCTGAAGCCATACAATTTGTGAGTGATAGTTTTAAATCATTTTTGCGCATATTTAAAGGCAAAACACAGATGTATGGACAGGATTTGTGGAACGCAATTTTTGAATGTGGTGCAAATTCCTTAGCCATTATCTCTCTCACAAGTTTATTGCTAGGGCTTATTCTTGCCTTTGTGGGATCTATACAATTAAAGCTTTTTGGAGCTGAAGTGTATGTGGCTTCATTTGTGGGCGTGAGCATGGTGCGTATTATGGGCGCGCTTTTGACTGGCATAGTGGTGGCAGGCAGAACAGGCGCAAACTTTGCCGCTATTATCGGCACAATGCAAGTGAATGAAGAAATTGATGCCTTGCAAACTTTTGGCATTTCACGAATTGATTTCTTAGTTTTACCTCGTGTTTTGGCTCTTACTTTAATGACACCACTACTCACTCTTTATGCAAATCTTATGGGAATGTTTGGTGGCTTTATCGTAGGTATCGTTATGCTTGACATTCCCACATCTATTTATATCTCAAATACTTTGCAATATATGAAATTGAAATACCTTTGGGTAGGACTTTTTCACGCCTTTGTTTTTGGCATAGTCATTTCGCTTACAGGTTGTTATCAAGGTATTAAATGTGGCAGAAGTGCAGAGGCTGTTGGTAAGGCAACTACTTCGGCTGTGGTAGTTTCCATCGTGGGTATTATTATTGCTACTTCTATTATAACCGTGATTTTCACTTATTTGGGTTGGTAGGACTATATGCAAGAAAATATCCAAGAAAATATTGTCAGCGCAAAAGATTTGAGCATAGGTTATGGCACAAAGCTTGTACAAGAAAATTTAAATTTTGAAATTAAAAAAGAATCTGTCTTTATCATTATGGGTGGTTCTGGCTGCGGAAAAAGCACATTATTACGCACAATTATTGGCCTTACCAAACCTTTGAAAGGAAAAGTTTTCTATGAAGAGGCTGATTTTTGGGCTATGAAGATGGCAAAGCGAAACGAAGAATTAAAAAAAGTAGGCGTTTTATTTCAGCAAGGCGCTTTATGGTCTTCACGCACTTTATCTGAAAATATCATTATGCCTTTATCGCTCTACCATAAGGATATATATTCACCTAAAGATATGAAAGAAATTGCCGCTTTGAAGCTTGCTTTAGTTGGCCTTGCAGGCTTTGAAGATTATTTTCCTTCTGAAATTAGCGGTGGTATGCGAAAAAGAGCAGGCCTTGCAAGAGCTTTGGCTTTAGACCCTAAAATAGTATTCTTTGATGAACCTTCGGCTGGTCTAGACCCTATTTCAGCAACCTTGCTCGACAGGCTTATCTTGCAATTACGCGACAGTCTTGGCATGACTATAGCCGTAGTCACGCACGAATTAGCAAGCATCTTTGCTATAGGCACAGATTCAATTTTTCTTGACCCTGAAACAAAAACCCAACTTGCTAAGGGGAACCCGCATGAACTTTTAAAGCATGGGCCAAAAGAAGTGCAATTCTTCCTCACTCGCGGCGAAAGTAAAAAAGACTAAGAATATGGAATAGATATTATGACAGAGAAATTAAAAAAGAAATTGGTGGGCCTTTTTGTGCTAGGCTCTTTCACTATTCTTATTATTGCACTTATGCTATTTGGTAGCGGCACTTTATTTAAAGAATCTTTTCGCTTTGTGTGCTATTTTCCTTCTTCTTTAAATGGCCTTACATCAGGTTCTGCGGTATTGTTTCACGGTGTTCGTGTGGGTAGAGTGGTCAACGTTTATGTTATTACAGGCCATGGACATGAGGAATATTCAACGCCTGTTGTGATAGAAATTGACAAAGACTTGATGTTTCAAAGTAATGATAAGGCATTTTTCAGCCAAGAAGATGCGAATGAAATTGTAAGAAATCAAGTGGAAAGAGGATTAAGAGCTCGGTTAGGCAATAGATCCATGCTCACAGGGCAGTTATCCGTAGAGCTTGTTATTCAAGAGCATATAGAAGAAACAGTTGATATAACGAATCTTAATGAATACGACGGACTTTTACAAATCCCAACAATTGTGAACCCACTTGAAGCAATATGGCAAAATTTATCTGCATTTCCTTTCAATAATCTAGTGGCAAAGTTTGATTCTATAGCGAATGAAGTACACAATACTCTCGTCATTCTGAACAGTTCACTTGAAGGCGGCAGATTAAGTACACTTATTGATGCATATACTGAACTAGCGCAAAATGCGAATACGCAAATAACAAATTTAGGGCAATTGTCAACAGGTGTAGAGAGTTTGGTGGCTAGCCTTACTCATGCAACTACTTCACTTGATGCGCTTATGAACGGAAAAGACAGTGATGTTTCACAATTTCTTGCAGCCTTGACTAGCTTAGCTGAAAAAGGCGATATTCTAATAAGCGAACTCACTGTTTTAATGGAAGAAGATTCAGCCACTATGATAGAATTAGGCAGAACAATGCAATCCTTGCAAAGTGCGAGCGAAGCTGTTACTAATCTAGCTGGCTTGTTAGAAATCAAACCGAATGCCTTGGTTTTTGGTAAATAATATTCTTTAGAGCTAGAGGACTGTATGCGGATAAAGAGAAGAGAATTTTCATTTTGGGAAAAGAGTTCCAGATTTGGGAAATTTCTCTATTATAAAGTAATAAGAATACCGGCAACCCCAGAAGTGATTGCGCGTGGCCTGGCTGTAGGCGTTTTTGTGGGACTTTTGCCTGTTCTTCCTATACAGACAATAATTGCTGTAAGCCTTGCTATTTTATTTTCAGGCAGTAAGATTGCCGCAGCGGCAGGCACTTGGGTTTCAAATCCACTCAATTATGTGCCTTTGTACTTCTCTTATTATTATATAGGTGTGCGCCTTCTGCCTTATTGCCCTGATTATAGCGAAAAAGACGCGAGCCAGCTTTTTAAGCTGTTCTTTACAAATTTTGAATTTGTTGCAGTAATGATGACTGGTGGATTTATTATAGCCCTACCATCAGCTTTGGTGACTTATTTTGTCTTTGTGCGCTTTATACGTTTGTATCAACAAAAAAGAAAGCAAAGAATTGCCAAGAAAGAATTGGCAAAATTCAAGGCTGTTCAGGACGAAAT
>CAYJFE010000106.1:0-8421 GCA_964369165.1 uncultured Desulfovibrionaceae bacterium
ACCATAACAGTTAATGGCTTGAACCAATCACCAAATATTTGGTGCCCAAACACAGTGCCTGCCCCTAGTCCTTCACGGATACTACCGAGGAATGTAAGAGAAGCAGCAAAACCTATACCCATGCCAAGACCATCAGCTATAGAAGGAAGCACAGGGTTTTTGTAAGCAAAAGCTTCTGCTCTAGCCAAGATAAGGCAGTTCACAACAATAAGTGGCACAAAGATACCAAGCTGTAAGTATAGGGTATACATATAAGCTTGCATAAGAAGTTCAACAGACACAACCAAGGTTGCTGAAATAGCAATAAAGCAAGGAACACGAACTTTTTTCGGAATAATATTACGTGCAGCTGAAATAAGAAGGTTTGATAAAGTGATAACAAATATAACTGCCATACCCATGCCAAGGCCATTTTCTGCTGAAGTTGTAACAGCAAGCACAGGGCAAAGCCCTAAAACTAAACGGAATGGAGGAAGTTCGTTCCACAATCCTTTACTAAATTCTTTCCAAAGTGACATATTCTCCCCCTTAGTTCCATTTTGCAAGGATTTGATCTTTCAGCGCATTATAGTCATTTGTCGCTTTTTGTATAGCGACTATAGTTGCGTTTGAAGAAATAGTTGCACCTGCCAAAGCATCTACAGGGCCGCCCTCAGAACCAGGAACAATGCCTTCGCTCGGGATATTCTTGAATTTTTTCGTATAGCTTTCTTCGCCAACGCGTGAACCAAAACCAGGTGTTTCCTTAGTTATGGTAATGCCTATACCAATCAAATTATTTGTTTCAAGATTAAAGCCAACCATAACACCTAAATCACCAGCATAGCCAACACCAAAGTTTTCTAAGGCAACACCTATAAGCTTTCCATCTTTTTTGAAAGGGAAAACCATAACTTCACTTTCAGGATTATCAGGAAGGGCAAAAGTTGCTCTTTCTGCAACAGGATCATTGTCAGCATAGGGATAAACAGTTGCAATAGCAGGGCTTTGTACAAAGGTAAGCTCTTGGTTTACAATGCGCTCTGCTGTGCTCATTTTCAAATATGATAAGGCAAATCCGCTCATGCCGCATAGCAATGAGAGAACAACCACCATTTTAATCATTGCAGACATATTCTTACTCCGTGATAATAGGTTTTCTTTTGTTGCCTTCAAGAAGCGGCATCACAAGATTAGCAAGAAGGATAGCGAAAGGTACGCCATCATACCAAGTGCCAAATGAACGGACAAGAATAACTAAAAATCCTGCAAATAAACCATATACAAGCATATTTATACGTGTATTTGGTGAGGATGAATAATCCGTTGCCAAGAAGAAGGTTGCAAGCATTGTTGAGCCTGTAAGCATATGGAAGGTGCCATGTGCATACAATTCAGGATTGAACATATTAAAAGTGCCTGCTGTGGCATAGATACCAACAACAAAGGCTACAGGAATTTCCCAAGCAATGATGCCACGAAGGCAAAGATAAAGACCAGCCAATAAAAGCATTCCTGCTTGTCCTGAGCCAAGGCCATTTATTTGTTCACCCATCAAAAGTGATTGATAGCTCAAATCATAAATGCCTTCAACGCCAAAGCCTTTGAACATAAAGATTGGATCAATAAATTCTGTGGTTAATTGCATAGCATATGCGCTAAAAAAAATAGGGAAAGAAACTTGGCAAACAATAAAGCCAACAACAGGCGCGCAAAGTGGTGAAGCACCAAGATCGCCAAATGCCATCTTACCCATAGTGATTGAAAAAGCAGAAGCTAAAACCACAAGCCACCAAGGCGCAGCCGCTGGAAGCATAAAAGCAAGTAACAAGCCTGTTAATACAGCGGAAAAATCGTCCACTGCAATTCTTCTTCCCATAACTTTTTGACAAAGAGCTTCAGTCAATACGCTGGTCGCAACACTAAGCCCGACAACACTTAAAACATCAAGCCCCCAAGTCATAAAAGCCATAATAATAACTGGAATAAGAGCAATGCAAGTTTCCATCATAACAGCTTTTAAAGTTCTTCCGCTATGCCAAAAAGGAGGAGAAGAAATAGAAAGCAACTGATTTGTATTTTGTGCAGTATTCATTATTACTCCTCACTTATTCTTTTTCTGCTTCTAAGGCAGCAGATTTATCAATAACTAATTCAGTCAATTGCGCTTGAGCAATTTTCTTTTTTGCAAGGCGAATATATTGTAATACAGGGCGTCTTGCTACACATACATAGCCGCACATTCCGCATTCAATACAATGCTCAGCATACCAATCTTTGCAGTGTTCAACCATATTGAATTCTGAATAACGGCTCAAAGTTGAAGGAGAAAGGTTGACTGGGCAAACTCTATCGCAAGCACCGCAGTTACAGCAAGGGCTGTCCCCGTCAAGTTCAGGCACTGATTTTTCAGGAACAATAAACACACCCCTCACATGACGAGGCACACCACGCTCTGGTGTGGAAACGGCTTCACCACGAAGTGGCCCACCAAGAATAATCTTGTCGCCTTCTTCTAATTTGAATTTTGCAACTTCTAGCAGGTCAGCAACTTTTGTACCTTCTTTAATGATATAGTTGCCTTTGAGTGTTGGAGTTGAGAGGGTCACCACTGTTTCAGTGAGTGGCATACCTGTTTCTAAAATCCTTCCAAGACCCCATAATTTGTGCACAGAAACAATTCCTACTTTAGCACTAGGATTTGCTTTTGCCACTTTATGCCTTACAAGCTTGCTTAAGCTTTGAGGATAGACAGGCTTCACTTCTTGAACTTCCACATTTGGAATTTGTGGAATTCTGAGGCCTTGGCTTGCTATCAGTATAACTTTCTTTGCTTTTGCAATTTTTTGTTGAAATTCTAAACCTTGCAAGACTGTGTCAAGGTGAACGCTCAATAAAGGTTCAGCCCACATAATACCAGGCTCAGGGTTTAAGCCATTTATCACTAAGATATCACAAGGTTTTGCAACATCGTGCAAATTTATACCCATGTCATTCAAATAGTCGATACTGCCTTCATAAGTGGAGGCAAGGCCAGAAAGAATTTCTTCTTTTGTTTTAGGTGTGTACACTGGATCAGCTTCTTCTGCTTCACACAAAGCAATTTTGATAAAGCGCGGTGTAACATCAGTCACTTTACCTCTTACAGAAGAATACAAATGCCCTTTTTCAGGATCATTATTTTTTGCTAAAAGCATTCCTTTGAATATATCAACATTTTTCTTGATCTCTTTTTCAACAACATAGCCAGTATGTAAAATCACTAGTTCATTTATTGTTGGCCCCTCGCTAAAGCGTTGCATCATTTGATGTTCAAGCTTAAGTTTTGGATCGGCCATTAAGCGAATCTTTTGAATCATAGCTCTTTCTCTTTTGTTATAATTTTCTTGATTGCAATACTATGCGCCCATATCTTACATATGGCATTGAGCGCAATCTTCGTCTTCATAAGGGCCAACACCCAAATCTTCATGACAGCCCATACAACTCGAGTGGAAAGCGTCCATTCTTGATCCGAGAAGGTCAGAAGGGCTTTCATCGTGGCAAGATGCGCAAGAAGCTTGGTCATAATCCATCATAAAATTATCTGGATCGAGAGCTAATTTCTCAGGATTGCTAGGCTCATTATGGCAGGCAAGACAATTATCCATATTTCTGGTGAGCTTTTCGTGGTGGAAATTTGTGTCAGGGTCACTATCTTCAAATTGATAGTGGTGGCAAGTCACGCATTGTAAATCAGTGGTAAAATCGTCCATATGCATAGCAACATAATCTTCCGATTTAAAATCTGCGCCATGGCAAGTGCCACAAGCTAAGATTGTTTCTTCGGCAGCTGTTTGGTCAATAGCAAATTCGATTTCGTGGTGACAGTCCGCACAAGCCATACCGTAAGCATCGACGTGCACGGCATGGTCAAAAACAACAGCACCGCCTGCATTCTCTAAAAGAATACGCACAGGCAAAGCTTCACCTGTGTCTTGCGGCTTTAATAAATAGCCCATTGTTCCAGTTGCCAAAGCGACAAGCAAAACAATCATGATAGGAATATATTTTTTTTGCAAAATAGTCCCCCCTTTACAATAAAGATATTACAATAGTATTCCCTTGAAAATATTCTATTCTCTATTTTCATACACTCATTTTGCTGATTTTGTAAAGAAATTTTTCTGCTTGTGATTTTATTCTCACAAAAAAAGAGAAGTAGCCAGATTTTTTCAAACTACTTCTCTTAACATTATAACAACTTATAATAACTTTTTGTGGAAATTCATAAATTTTGTGGAATTTTCAATAAAAAGGAATTTTTGTGAAATGAGTGTATACAAAAAACATACATGATTTGAGCAAAAATTATCTTTTTAGCAGAAAAAACGCAAAATAATGAATTTAAACTATGTCCAATCCTTACCTAAGGTACACTTGCTGATCTTAATAATTGGAGCGGATTGAGCGCGTTTAAATTCAGCATTGCGCATTTTTCTCAAGACATCTTTGCGCTCTTCAATACTAAAATCATGCTTCACTTCAAAAGGATCTTGCCCATTTTCTAAAACTTCAGCTAGAAAAGCGTCCAACATAGGATAGATAGGTAATGTGTCAGAATCTTTTTGATCTGGAGCTAATTCTGCACTTGGTTCTTTTGTGAGCGAGCCATGCGGAATGATTTCTTTACCCTTATAATTATTATACCAATTTGCAAGCCCATAGACATCTTTTTTATACAAATCACCTATAGGGAAAAGAGCGGCGCATGAATCGCCATAAAGAGTGCAATATCCCATACAAGCTTCTGATTTATTGCCTGTGCCCATTACAAAAGCTTTGAGAGCATTTGACACGCTCATCACCATCACGCCACGCAGACGTGATTGTAAATTTTGCAGCATAAGTCCAGTAGTATGCTCTGTGGCATTGTGTTCTTGTGCTATAGGTAAAAGTGGATTATGGTAGGCATTCATGGCATCTTCTAAAGGAAGAATATAACTTTGCATACCAAGATTATTCGCCAATAATTGCGCATCAGATACGCTATGATCAGAAGAATGCGGCGAAGGCATCAAAAGGCCTATAACATTTTCTTTGCCTAAAGCTTCAACGCATAAAGGCGCGACTAAAGCAGAATCAATCCCGCCTGAAAGGCCAAGCACAATTTTATTTAGGCCTGATTCTTTCACTTCTTCTCTTATACCAAACACAATGGCTTCAAAAATTTCTTGAAAATCGTCACGAGTGAGGGGTGCATTTTCATATGTTTTTGTAAAGTCGACTGTAGAGCCCTCGGCTTCAAAAGCATTAAATCTCTTCACAAGTTCGCCCTTATCATTAAAGAAAGAGGATTGCCCATGATAAAGATTACCGCCTTCAGCATAGACTGAATTTAAGCAAGCAACATTTGTTTTTACTTCTTTTGCAAAAGCTTGAAGATTTTCTTCCAAATCTTTTTGGAAATTTAATCTATAGGCTTCTGTATTATAGATAATATTCAAATCAGCTTCTTCAACAAAGTCACTCAAATCTATATCAAATGAAAAAGCGATTTTCTTGCCTTCAATTTCTAAAAGATCATTGCTTTCTAAAAATGAAATATCATTTCCTGAAATTACAGTGACTATTTCATCTTCCAAAAAAACTAAACTTTTATTGGGAGCTAATTTTTTTGTTAAAAATTCCACAGCTTCATTTTTTTCTCTTTCTAACAATAGTGCTGAGGCCGAAGTTTGCGCTTTTACACTCTCTAAAAATTGCAAGGAAACGAAAATACATTGCGCATCCTCTGTTTGATTTGTGTATAAAAGCAAGTCCTCCACTCTTTGCAGAAGGCTTTTACCTGTCAATTTTGCTTGATAAAAAGAAAACATATAAACTCCTTGATAAGACTGTATTCACTCCCTTTACTGACCTAAGATAGTAGATTTTTCCATGAGAGTAAAGCTTTTTAACTTGCATAATTTTCAATCTGCGCTCTTAATTTGACTTTTTTGTAAAAAAATTCTATTTTAGCAAAAATTTTATATACGTATATTAAAGGAAGAATAGCTCTATGTCGCAACAAAATAATACAAGAAAAAATCTTATGCCTAAAACCGCTCCAGCAAATACTTCTATAGACAAAAGTAGATTAGATATAAAAGAAATTGAAAAAATGAAACCGCATGAGCAAAAAGCTCTTTTAGACGAATTACAACAAGAACTTAAAGCTGAAACAGTGCAAGAAGCAGCACCTCTTTTAGAATTTGTGCTCAAACACATAAAAACAATTATCGCCTTTGTTGTTATTGCTATTATAGCTCTTTCAGCTTGGGGCTTTTGGCAATGGAATAATGACAATGAACAAGCCGCTCTCACAAAAGAATTTCAAAAAATAGTCGATATTCAAAATGCTGAAGAAAAATTAAAAGCTTTAGAAGCATTTTCGCAAAAAGCACCTGAAAATCTACTTATCGGCCTTAGCATGGAAGAAGCAAAAGTTGCTGTGCAAACAAAAAACTATGCAATGGCTACAGAAAAATTAGAAGAAGCTATCAAGCTTGACAATAATACTCCACTTTCCTTGACGCTCAATCTTGCACTTGCTGACGTTTTCTTGCAAGCAAATAATCCGCAAAAAGCACTTGAACTTATGGAAGCCTATGCGAAAAATGCACCTACTGAGCTTTATACTCTTGCCTTAGAAGAAGTGGCCGTAATTGCAGAAACTTTAAATAATAAAGAAAGAGCTTTAGAAGTGTATCAAGAACTTATTGAAAGAAGTGATGAAGCTGCTGTATCTGCAAAATCTTTCTATCAATCCAGAATAACTGAACTTTCAAAATAATACTATGCTAAGCATGACAAATTTTCTTGAAACCCTCCGCCTTTTGGCTAATCAAATCAATCATGCAAAACCACTTCAAGCGCAACTTGGTGTGATTCTTGAACTATTGGCGAAAAAGCACAATTTTTTAAGGCCGCATATTGTTTTGTTTGAGCCTGAAACAGGCATATTAAAACTTCGTGTCGCCCAAGAAGCGCCTAAGCAAAACCACGAAAACTACACAACAGGCCAAGGCATTACTGGCCAAGTGTTTGCTACAGGAAAGCCCGCAATAGTGCCAGTTTTGTCAAAAAACCCAACTTTTTCGAGCTTACTTTTTGAAAGAAGTCAAGAAGAATTAGATTCCTTGGCCTTTATCTGCGTACCTATCTTTTCACATGAGGTGAGTGACAGCCCTTTCTTGCCTCGTGATGTCATAGGCACTTTAGGCATCGATTCGCCTTCTCTTGGCGAGGAAGATCTTGAAATACGCTGTAAATTTCTTGAAGTTGTGGCAGATTTGATTTCTATCCAGACCACCTATCTTCAAAATGTTTCTCAGCAAAACTCGCTCACTTCTTCCAAAAGCGATGTCTTTCCAAACGAAAATCTTGCTTTTGTCACCCAATCAAAAAAGATGAAGCTCTTACTTGAGCAAGCAAATTCTTTTGCACAAACAAATCTCCCCGTACTTTTGTATGGCGAAAAAGGCACGGGAAAAGAATTTTTTGCGCGCCGTATACATAGTCAAAGCGCGAAAAAGTCACTCCCTTTTAAGGCATTTTATTGTCAACTGCAATCAGGCACACATTCAAATGACGACGAATTATTAAAAGATTTTTGTGGTTATGTGAAAAATGCCTTCCCCAATGCTCTGCAAACAACAAAAGGAATTTTTGAAGCTGCCGCGCAAGGCACTTTGTATATAGACTCCGTTGAAAAACTTCCACTTCTTGTGCAAAAAATCTTGCTCAAAGTGCTGACAGAAGGAAGCATTACGCGCCTAGGTTCAAACACACCTATAGCTCTAAATGTGCGTATTATTACTTCAACTTCTCTTTCACACCACGAATTTGACGAATTAATAAAAACAAAAGCATTTGACGAAGAATTATCCTTGCGCCTAAAGTTTCAGCACACAACTTTGCCAACTCTTCGTGAAAGAAAGGAAGATATTCTTCCTTTAGCCGAACACTTTTTGAAAAAAGATGCAGAAGAAAAGAAATACAGTGAAGTAAAGCGTATTTCTTATCCTGCAATCGAGCTTCTTTCTTCCTATTATTATTCGGGCAATATTCCCGAGCTCAAATCAATTATTGACTATGCCGCCGAACATTGCGTCGACAGCGTTATACGCACAACTGATTTGCCGCCTTCAATCCAAAGTTCTACATCTGTGAGCCTAGAGAATGAACTTTCACTCACAGATGCTGTGAATAATTTCGAAAAAGAAATGATTGTCGATGCCTTAGTAAAAGCAAATGGCAATATGTTCAAGGCCGCGCAAGCATTAAAAACTTCCTATCGCATCATCAATTATAAGATCAAAAAATATAATTTGAAGTCAAAGAAGTTTAATAAGTAGTATATTTAAGTTTAAATCAAAAAAAGGCTAACTCTTACGAGTTAGCCTTTTTTTATTATTCTTA
>CAYJFE010000107.1:0-8350 GCA_964369165.1 uncultured Desulfovibrionaceae bacterium
ATATTATGGCACTTTTGCTCGTGAAAGATAAAGGTATTTTGCAAGATGAGCTCACTAAACTTTTAGGCATGGCCAGATCGGGCACTTCAAAAGCTTTACAAAGTTTAGAAGAGCGCGGCTTTATTGTAAGAAGTGAAAGCGAGCATAGCAAAAGACATAAAAAAGTGTTTCCACTTGAAAAACTTTTAGCTTTAGATAAACCTTTAACTTCTCTTTTAGCAAAATGGAAACGTTATTTGCATGGTAATGATATTGAAAGTGCTGAACTAAAATCTTTCAATATCACTTTAGCAAAAATGTCTAAATGTGCCTTACAATATGATGGAAAGTAAAACATTTTAAACTTTGACCCTTTAATATAGATCATATCGGTTTATGGTTTATAAAAATAATATATGCAATGTGCAAAAAATGAATTAGGAGATTAATATGAGTAATTTTGTCACTTACCATTATGAGGAACACCTCATCGACCAGCAAAATGCTGCGGAAGCTAAATTTTTGGCTGCTTTTGAAAAAGAAAAACCAAATTTAGAAAATGCACAAGTTGTGGTAAATCCTTATTTGGTAAACCCATTAGCCGCGATGATTTTGTTCAATACTTCATCAAGTGTTGCACCTAAAATGACAATCCATGGTAAACGTCATAGCCGTGAAGACATTGTGCATACTTTTGATGCTGCTACAAGTCATGTTTTGCCAGTTGTTGGTCTTTATGAAAATTTTGTTACTAAAGTGACCATCGAAGCAGGAAGTGAGAAAAAAACTTTTGAAATTCAATCACAAGCTCTTCCAAAAGTTGCTCGTTGCCGTAATATCATGACTTCTATGGATTATTTTGGTACAGATTTGATGATTCTTACTCCTGCTGATAAAAACTGCGCAGTTGGTTATGACTATAAAGGTGATATACGCTGGCTTATGTCAACACCAACTATGTTTGACATTAAACGCCTAAGAAATGGTAATATCCTTACTGGTTCACACCGTTATAGCCGTATGCCTTATTGCGCAACTGGCCTTATCGAAATGACAATGGCTGGTAAAATCGTGAAAGAATACCGTATGCCTGGCAACTCTCACCACGATCATTGGGAAATGAGAGATGGCAATATCATGGCTTGTACACAAGATTATTCAGCTGGTAAAGACACAGTTGAAGATATGCTTTGCTTACTTGACAGAGAAACAGGCATGGTTTTACAAAATTGGGACTTTAAAGACTTTTTACCGCAAGAAGTTGGTAAATCAGGCTCTTGGTCACACCACGATTGGTTCCATAACAATGCTTTATGGGTAGACGAAGACAAAAAAGAAATTATTCTTTCAGGCCGTCACCAAGATGCTATTGTTTGCTTCAATTATGAAGGGAATAACGGTAAAGGCGAATTGAAATGGATTATCGGCGATCCTGAAGGCTGGCCAGAAGATATGCAAAAATACTTCTTCAAACCAGTGGGTGATCTTTCTAAATTCGATTGGCAATACGAACAACACGCTTGCCTTTTTACTCCAAATGGCGACGTAATGGCATTTGACAATGGTCAATTCCGTGCAAAAGTGAAAGATAAGTATATCAAAAACCAAGATAACTTCTCACGTGGTGTTCGCTATAAAATTGATACTGATAAAATGGAAATCGAACAAGTATGGCAATTTGGTAAAGAATGGGGTCAAGACTTCTTCTCAAGCTATATCTGTAACGTAGAATACTATGATGAAGGCCATTATATGGTTCACTCTGGCGGTATTGGCTATGTAGATGGCTATATCTCAGATAAAGTACCTGGATTGTTGGCTATGATTCCTGCTGCACCAAATCAAGATATTGATCTTTGTTCAAAAACTATTGAAGAAAAAGACGGCGTTTTGATGTATTACATCGAAGTAGACGGTAACTTCTATCGCGCTGAGCGTTTGCCAATTTACCATAGCGGTAATAACCAACCACTTGGCGAAGGTAAATTAATCGGTGAATTAGACATCACTCCTGAATTTGGCACAATTCCTGATGTTCAAGATGTTGACGAAGCTTGCCCACTTTCACTTACTCTTGGTATTCAAGAAGAAGTGGATAAATTGGTTCTTTCTGGTTCATTCCCACGCGGTTCACTTGCTATGTGGGTGCTTGAAGGAAGCAAAGGCGATAATCATGGCTACTATATCAACACAGCTGCAAACGAATATTTTGCTATGTGTTCAGCTGCTTACCTTGAATCAAATGCTGAAATGCGCCGCTTTAGCTTAAGCAAACGTGGTCTAAGTGGTCGATATACATTAAAAGTTATCATTGATGATAAAAAATACCACACTGGTATTTCCTTCTTCGCATAATTAATTATAAAACTCTCTTATGTTTCCTTTGTGTGGCATAAGAGAGTTTTATTTTCTTTACAATTGTGATGACATTGGTTATTATCTTTTTGAGCATTCTTATTTGCTCAACTTTTATACTCGCATAAAGGAGCATATTATGCAAAATAATTACGCAAAAGAAAAAGCAATTATTACAGAACTTGTGAATAAAACCCTTGTTGACTTGCACAAGCATTTTCCTTGGACAGTAGTTGAAATTGCTATTTCATTTAATGATCGCATTGGCGCAGAAAATCCTTTTGTTGTCAAAGTGCTTGATAATGTATTAGATGCTGAATCAAAAGCTAAACTTGATGAATATCTTCCTGAATGCACAGACGATGGCGCATTGCCAAGTGATGCAGCTTTAGCACTTATGAATTCTTTTACATCTTCACAAGTTTCTCAAGTTTTGGCAAATCAAAATCTTTTCTCACTTGGTGGCGGTAATCAAAAAGAAGAATGTCTTCCTTGGGATTTAGCCGACGCGCCTTTGAGCTATGACAATCTTGGTGATGAAAAAATCATGGCTATCAAAAATATTAAAATGAAAATGCGTGAACTTGCTATGCTTAGAGGAATTATTGCTGTTAATTCTGAAGAGTGCGACACAGAATGTATAGCTATTGATACCATGGTTGAAGTATTGAATTTCAAATTAGTATAATATAATTATATTTCAATTAAATAAAAAAACTCCCTTTCGGGAGTTTTTTTATTTACATAGTATAACTATCAACTAATTCTTGGGAAATTTTCCAAGAGTGATTGACAATATTCACTTTTTCCATTTGGGGGAGGGGTATTGTTTTGTTATCAATTTTGCGTGCGATCATGACCTCTATTTGAGAGGGATCATAATAGAAAATCAAGTCTTCGCCAAATTCTTCACGTAATTTTGTATGCAAATATTCAAGCATAGGCGTTTCTTGCCCTCGCATATAAAAATTTGTCCATAATTCACGTGCCACTTTTCTTACAACCACTTTTCTTTGTGCTTCAGCACTTTCCTTGCTATTTTTATAGCTCTGGCTGTGATAATTGATATTTCTTGTTTGAATAAGTTGCTTATTATAATTTGTATAAGCAATGCGTGTGTCAGCTTCTTTGCTTTGATTCAAAGCTAATGCTGACAATCCAAGAAGAGAATTGGAATTATCAACAAAGGCTAAGGAAGTGGCTCTTTTACGTGGTTTATTTTCAATAGCTTCTTTTTCTTGCGTGCTTTCTGAAAACTTATCTATGGCATGAGATATTTCCTTGCTTTGCATAAAGTCGTGAGCCTGTTCATTTGATTCGTAATTGAGTGCTAGATTCATATATCTCTACCTTGCTGAAATTACTGTTTGTATTTATAATGATATTGATGTTTAGCTTGAAGTATTGAAGATAGATCCATTGGAAGAAGAAGAAGCTAAAAGGTCGTCAAGATAGTCTGCGCCTAGTATGGCTTGTGGATTAGCCTCTGTTTCTGCTTCTTTGTACTGTATAGTATCTTCTAAAATTCCAGCTTTATTTTCGTATAAAATGGAAAGATTTTCAAGGCCTTTAATGTCATAGCTATAGTTTGATTCTATTCCTTCAAGCCTTTGTACATAGCTTTCAAGATTAGTAACAAGTGTGTCTAATTGAGCTTGATCTGTAAAATCAGTATTCTCAATTTCAGTTTTAAGATTATTCAAATTCATATTTGAATTAGAAGTGCTTAAAACTCCTGTCACGCTAGAATCAAGAAGGTTAGCAAAGTCTTGATTTATTTGGCTATCGCCGCCTTGCAAAACCACAATGCCATCTTTATTCATACCAGCAGAGCCGTCAAGTAGATTCATGCCATTATAGCTAATACTTTTTGCTGTGCCTGCGGCAACATCAGCTAAACCAAGAAGACTGTTTTTGAATGAAGCGGCTTGCTCGTCACTCATTGAAGAGAGGGCAGCAGCATCTGAGGCAACTTCAAACATATCGTTGAGATTGACCTTTGTTGCTGTAGTGCCAGATTGCGCTACTTCTACCATGTATTTGGCATCATTCATATTCTGCGAAGCAACCCTGTAAGTGGCGGCATCGCTTTCCATGCGTGAATCAAAGGCTCTACGAGTTGAGTTTTGTACAGTGCGATCACCATAAAGAGTCGATTCCATATGGCTATACATGGACGTAGCAATCTTGCTCTCGTATATAGACGAGAGTAAAGACGTGAAATCCCACATAGCTAACTCCAGTTTCTTATATTTTAGCTAAGAACGTTTTCTAGTAAACTTTGTGTTGAATCTGTGTCCACAATATATTGATTTGCTGCTGCGTCAGAATAGGTGGCGGCAACGTCATCTAACAAATCGCTTCTCCCTTGAAGGGTTTGAATTTGCAAAGAAACAGAAGAAAGCTCAGAGTTTAAGCCTGTAAGTGCAGTGGTAATACCAGTACGAAGTTCTGAGGCTGTTCCGGTTAGGCCAGCATATGTATTTATCAAAGCACCTGCTTTTCCGCCTATTGCCATTGTTGCACCGTCACCTAATTGTGCATTGAGGGCAGTAGGAGTTGCCGCAAAGGCAGTGACACCGTTGATTTTTGAAGCTTGAATAGTACCTAAAAATGTTACTGCATTTGCCTGTAGAGCAGTTGCTTCAGCATCTGTGGCGCCTGCAAGAGTTTTGTCAAGATTTGTGAGATAGTCAATAGCTTCTGTAAGGCGACTTTGATAGTCATTTGCATAGGCAACGCCTTGAGCCACAGTCGCACTATCTAAAGCAGGGGTGAGCGCACTTCTAGAAAGTGCAGATGAAGCGGCACGTGTGCCAGCAGTAATAGTTTTGCCACTATCGGTTTGAATTTGGCCATTCATAATTTTATTGAGCAATAATTCTGAGGCCATTGAGCTTGTTGAATTGATTGAAGACATAATTTCCTCCCTTGTCTTAATCGTCATAAAGGCAAAAATATGCCTTCTACGTAACTTATCGGATAATTCATATATTACTTTAGGCTTTTTTGAAAAAAAATTCAATATTTTTTATTTTTTTTATTTCTGCTTTTTTGGGGGAGTTTTTCTCAATTCAAATGCTAATTTCTCTTCTTTATTAATCTTGACAAAGAAAGATATAAGTAATAATATAAATAATATGTGATAGATAATGGGTGAAGAGCATTTATCTATAAATTCAATAAACATAGAAGAGAATAAATATTTTTTTATTATAAATTTGGGGGTTTACTATGCGTAGGTTCAAAATATTTTTTGCATTACTTTTAGTATCTTTATTTGTATTGCCTACAGTATCCACAGCCTTTGCACAAAGCATAGCAAAAGTTATTGCTTTGCAAGGTAAGGTGGAACTTGTGCGTAATGGCGAAACTATGACTCTTGCCATTAAAGATGACATATTTGTGAAAGACGAAATAAAAACCGCTGAAGATGGAAGAGTGCAACTTATTTTTAATGACGATACAATGGTGAATATAGCGGCTTCAAGTATTTTTGCTATTGAAGACTATAGCCTTGAAGGCAAGAAAACTTTTGCTTCAAGCATAACCACAGGTCTTGTGCGCTATGTGACAGGCGCAATAGTAAAAGGTAATCCTGATGCTTTTACTGTGCGCACACCAGAAGCCACAGTGGGAATTAGAGGTTCTGATCTCTTTGTTATTTCAGGTATTAGCACTGACGAGATGATGGGAGTAATGCTTGGGGAGATGTTTCAACGCATAGCGGCAGTCCAAGAGGGCAGACCTTCGCCTTCTCAAGAAGATGCAGTACCATTTGAAAACATTACCTTTGTTGCTGTTGCTCATACTGGAATGACAAATGGTATTCTAGTAAATGATGTTCCACTAAATTCAGCACAAGGTGTAGTTGTGGGCAGTCAAAGTGGAATGAGTAGCATTTTTTCTCTAGGAGTGCATGATATACAAAATTTACAAGGCATGACCTCAGTGCCAGTGAATGTGTCTGGCACATTTGGGCAGCCCGACTCTTCTATGATATTTAGCTCCCCTAGTTCTCAACTAGGAGATATAAATGCACTGCAAGTTGGAAATAATTCACAATTAGATGTGTCTGCAAATTCGCTTTTACCTGCAGAAACAGGAGAAGCAAGTGCTTCAGGAAACTTTAGTTTTGGTGACGGCGTGAGTGGAAGGCAAAGCTCTGGAACATTTAACTTCAAGGCAAATTTAATATCAGGTGGAATTTTAGACGTAAACTTTAATACAACTGAAGCAGGTGCCGGTAGTTTTACTGTAACCGGAGGCTATGGAGTTATTGCCTCCAAGAACTTTCTATTGGGAGGCGGAACTGTAAGCTATGTTCCTCAAGGTGGAGCAGGAGGAGATTCTCCTAGTACTTCTTGGAACGCAGAAGGTGATTCAACATTAAATGTAGGATCAAGTTTTAGTGGCACTTTGGAGATAAGACCTAAGGATTGGGATATTGTACAAGGAACTTTTGAAGGTTCATTACAATAATATTTCTTGAAATAAGAATATATAAAAGCCCTGTAGGTGATAAACTTACAGGGCTTGTTTTTTACTGTTTACTTGATAAAACTTAGAATTCGTAACTAATGCCCATATTCACTATATGTTTATCATAAGTATATAAGTCACTATTTGAATTTTGATTAACGTATTGATAGCTTAAAGACATGTCCCAAGCGTCTACTAAAGGCAGATTCATATGTATACCTGTATTTATAATCTCATCAACTCTATTTTCTGTGTCAAGAACAGTTGCCGTACCTGCATAATGTTCTTCTGAATAAGAAATAAAAGGTGTAAGACTGATATCACGATAAGGCAAGATGTATTCAAAGTTTGCACGTAGTTCAAAGGCATCGTAAGAATAAGCGTGTCTATTTGTGTCAGTGCCGTAATAGCGAGCGCCTAAAGTAAGCTTATGTTCTAATTCGCCAAAAATAAAACGTATATTTTGCCCAATAGAACCGTGAGTGCCTGTATAGTCAGAATTTTGTGAATATTCACGATGATCAAATTCACCAGAAGTAATTAAATGAATATTGGGTACTGGCGCATAGAGGAAAGTTGCCTGCGCGCCTGCTGTAAAAATATTTGACATAAAGGCATAGTCATACACAAAAGCTCTAGCACGCACATCAAGCATAGTTTTATTGCCAAGATAGCGTATGCCAAAGGCTGCATTCAAGCTTTCAGAGCTATCAAGGTTCAAATCATTCAAATTTTTGTTGAAATTGTATCTTGCATAGGCTCCGCCATTAGCCACAAACCACCAAGGACCTTCTTCTGATAAGCGATAGCCAAAATCAAGCTGTCCACCAACATAGGCCGCTAAAGATTCAATTTGCTTGCCGTCAGTAAGTGTGAGATTAAAACCTTGAATATTAATATCATTTGAAGGAGGGCCAGAATTCACATTGCTATCGTAGATAAGGCCTGTGAAAACTCTGCCATCAAGGCGAACACGCGAATCGGCATCTTTCCATGAATCAAGGAGCTCTTCATTTTCTTTTGCACTCGATTGCGTATTTTTGGCAAGCTCAAAAGCGGCTCTTTCAAATTCGTCTTGCTTATTATGAGTATAGGCTAATTCTTGTAATAAAAGAGGCTCGTTAGGATATCTTTCCAAAAGCATTTCATAGGCAATGATAGCTTGTCCATAATTTTTTGTACGAAGGGCAGAGCGCGCATAGCCTAAAAGTATAGATTCGTTTTCAGGATCCATACGCAAAAGTTTATTGAAAATTGCATAAGCTTCATCGTAAGCACCTTGATTTAAAAAGGTTGTCCCTTTTGTTGCTTCAGCTTGAATATGTTCAGCCTCGCTTAGTTCATTTGCATGCAGAGTGTTATGCATGAACAAAAAATAGGAAAAAATGATAAAGCTCAAT
Organism: uncultured Desulfovibrionaceae bacterium; assembly: GCA_964369165.1. Taxonomy (GTDB): domain Bacteria; phylum Desulfobacterota; class Desulfovibrionia; order Desulfovibrionales; family Desulfovibrionaceae; genus CAYJAZ01. The sequence goes on from CAYJFE010000107.1 coordinate 8,217, forward strand.
AGAGATATAATTTTCTTCATATTGTTATCCTTTAAAGAAATTACTTTCTTTCTGTGAAAATACACAATTCATTATTAATATAACATAGTTATAATTCAGAGTCAAATGTATTTAATTTAGAATTAGTCTAAATG
>CAYJFE010000108.1:0-3335 GCA_964369165.1 uncultured Desulfovibrionaceae bacterium
CCGCCAGCGGTGATAAGCCACACTTCATTTGCGTCCCAATAAGGGCCAGCAGCATTATAGATAATTCTTTTTTCATTATTATTTTTTGCTACAAAGGGTAGGAGCGTGCCCATGCCAAAGTCAAAACCGTCTAGCATAAGATAGATAGCCCATAAGAGCACCCAAATAAAGAACCAAATTGTTTCAAGAGTCATAATTTATTCCTCCACTTTTGAGCTTACTTGTTCACTCGCACTTTCAACAGGCTTTGCAAGTGGTTTTGGGCCTAGTTTTGCGTATTTTGCTATAAGATAGATATCTAATGCGCCAAGCAAGGAGTATACGCCTATAAATGCCGCCAAAGAAATGGCCACGGAAGAAGCCGGAACTGGCGAAACAGCGTCCGAGGTACGCATAAGATTATAGACAATCCAAGGTTGACGGCCAACTTCTGCAAGCATCCAACCAAAGGCAATGGCAAAATAAGGAAGCGGAATATTCCACACCAAGATTTTTGCAAGTAATGGATTATCACCAATGGAATTTCTTTTGATAAAGGCCCAAAAAGCCAATAAAATAAAGAATGAGCCAAGGCCAACCATAGCCCTAAAGGAAAGGAAAGAAATCGCTACAGGCGGTGTGTCGCCTTCAGGGAAATCGTTCAAGCCTTTCACTACTTCTGAGGAATCGCCGTAAGCCATAAAGGATAACATACTTGGAATTTTAAAAAATTCAAAATAGTTGTCATTATTTTTTTCATCAGGGAAGGTGAGAAGATACATAGGTGCGTAGGCTTCGCTTTCCCAGTGAGATTCCATAGCCGCCATTTTAGCTGGCTGATATTTTGTTACTTTTAGGCCTTCTTGATGCCCAAACATAGCCACTAATAAAGCCATAGCAAGGGTGAAACCTGTGGCTAATTTGTAGGAACGCATAAAAAAGTCGACATTGCTTTTTCTAATAATATGCCAAGCAGAAATACCGAGCACAAAGAAGCCGGCAAGCATAAATGCCGCCACCATATTGTGGAAGAAAATACCCCAAGCATATGGATTTGTTAATACAGCATAAAAATCTGTCAATTCAGCTCTGCCATTGTTGATATGGTAACCAACAGGGTTTTGCATAAAGCCATTTGCAAGAATAATCCAAATAGCTGAAAGGTTTGAAGCAATTGCTACAAGCCAAATTGCCACTGCGTGCACCTTCTTTGAAACTTTATCCCAGCCAAAGTGCCACACAGCAATAAAGGTGGATTCTAAGAAGAAGGCAACTGTCGCTTCAATGGCTAAGAGCGAGCCGAAAATATCGCCGACAAATTCAGAATAGCGTGACCAGTTTGTGCCGAATTGAAATTCAAGCGTGATACCAGTTACAACACCAAGTGTGAAGTTGATGATAAAAAGTTTTCCCCAAAATTTCGCCATTCTCTTCCATTCTTCATTGTCTGTATACACATAGGCTGTTTCCATAAGAGCAATAAGCACGGAAAGGCCAAGTGTGAGAGGTACAAAGATAAAGTGGAAGAATACGGCAACTGCAAATTGAATCCTAGAAAGTAGAACAACATCCAATTCCATAAATAGACTCCTTAAAAATTCGAATTATGTATATAAATCCCCGTAAAAAGGCTTATTATTTATCGTAAAGATTTTGGCTGTTAGCATAAAATCCTCACCCGCAAGAAGCGTACCCTATACTATAAGGGGGGCTTCGTTCGCTAAAGACTTGTTCGCTATGCTCACGAAATAGCATTGATTTTGTCAGCAAGTTCCTTAGCAAATTTACGGCATTCGGCTTCTTGCTCTTTATTGACGCCGTATTGTATGCGTAAAGGTTCGGAAAGTATCTCTACCTTCATTTTTTCTAAGCTTTCGGTGAGAAGTTTTGGTGCTTCTCCTGACCAACCGTAAGAGCCAAAAGCTGCGCCGTATCTATTTTTAGGCGCAAGTCCCATGAGGTGATTGACTAAAGCCGCCATTGAAGTCATAGGCAGATTATTTCTTGTGGAAGAGCCAAGAAGAATAATTGATGCGTCCATCAGATAAGTCATGATTTCAGCAACATGATTTTTTTGCACATCGACAAGCACATAAGGAATATCTTCCTCATAAAGCACTTCGCCTATAATTTGCGCCATACGTTCAGTAGCATACCACATGGAATCGTAAGCAATCACAGCAGATTTCTTGAAACTTTGTGTGGCAAATTCAGTATAGGCTTTATATACAAAGTCAATATCTTCCTTAGTGCGGAAAATAAGGCCATGATCTGGCGCAAGCATATCCACTTCGCCAATGGTAGTGACAACTTTTTCCAAAGCTTTCAACACTATAGCGCTGTAAGGAAGAATGATATTGGCATAATACCTTTTCAATTCTGAATATAAAACGCCCCTATCGTAATTATCGATAAAGCGTTCAGCGCAGGCTATATTTTGCCCAAAAATATCGTTTGTAAAGAGTATATTACAATGATCGCAGCCCTCACTGCCTTGCAAATGCGTGATCATGCTGTCTGGCCAGTGCAACATTCTTGTTTCGTAAAAAGTGACTTTTTTCTTGCCAAGCGAAATTGTTTCGCCATCAGCAACGGCTTGTATATTCCAGCCCTCTGTGTCGAATTGCCCTTTAAGTGATAGCAAACCTAGTTTTGAGCAATAGAGCACATCAGGCTTATATCTTTCCATAATTTGCGGCAAAGTGCCTGAATGATCTCTTTCAAAGTGCTGGCAAATAATGTAATCAAGCTTTTGATTTTCTAAATGTTCATCAAGGTGAGCGACAAGAGTTTCATAGTATTCGTGCGAAACTGTGTCTATAAGACATTTTTTTTCATCGTCTACAAAATAGGCATTGTAGGTAGAGCCTTTTGGCGAGGTAGAGTAATGGTGGAAAGAGCGAAGATTAAAATCAATGGCGCCTACCCAATAAACATCTTTAGCAAGCATTGTTTTCTTCATGATTTTTTCCTAAATAATAAATTTGTGTAAATGACACAAAAGGGCAGAAAAATCCGCCCTTTTTCAATGTGATTTAATGTGTGAACCTACTTGTTATTCAGCAGGTGAGAATTGACTTTTGTCAACACCGCACATTGGGCAAGCCCAATCATCGGCAAGAGCGTCAAATTCTACATTATTGTTTTCAGCTGGATCATACACATAACCACATACTTGACATTCGTATTTCATTTTAAACTCCTTTTTAAAGCATTTTAATTATTATTTATAAACAATAAAATTCATAAAGCTTCTTATAAGAAAGCAAAAGAATGAATTTTAATTTTTCCACAAACCATGCAAATTACAATATTCACGGACAATCAATTGGCTTGGATCGCAATTGCATTTCACT